>NZ_CP021425.1:3985000-4333750 GCF_002162375.1 Oleiphilus messinensis
GTGAGTAGAGTAATTTCATAATCAAATTCGACCACGCCCTCTACAATAACTTTTCCCGCTCCAGCGCGCCCACCTTCCTGCGCGTAATCCCAGGCTCGGTCCACATCCTCATTTGTTCGGACAAAACTTTGCCCCTTGCCGGATGAACTCATAATCGGCTTTACGATACAGGGATAGCCAATTTGCTTAACCGCCTCACGAAAGCTGTCGACATCAACAGCGAATTGATAAGTCGATGTCGGCAAACCCAGTTCTTCAGCAGCCAAACATCTGATACCTTCTCTGTTCATGGTTAAATGTACCGCCCGCGCGGACGGAACAACCGTATATCCTTCGTTCTCAAGCTTTACCAACTCGGCGGTCGCGATAGCCTCAATCTCTGGAACGATAAAGTCAGGTTTTTCAGACTCAATTACATTTCTTAATTCATCTGAATTAAGCATATCTATCACGTAAGAGCGATGCGCAACCTGCATACCAGGTGCATGTTGATAACGGTCTACTGCAATTACCTCTACACCTAAACGCTGTAACTCGATAATCACTTCTTTTCCCAACTCTCCAGCACCACACAACATCACTTTAGTTGCGCTCACCGACAAAGGCGTTCCAATTGTAGCCATTTAACCCTCTCTCTACGTTTTGACTATTTTTTTCGAATACTTATTATTGATTCAACTTCAAATGACTATTTAAATCGAATCACTTCTAAAAACTATCGATAATCCTTACCCGACCTGAGTAGACCTAATTCCTGACTATTTTGAATACATCAAGTAATCACCAGGAAAACTTTTGTTTTTGACGCTCAGTAACGGCAATCATGACCTGTCTCTTCTGCTCATCATCCATTCGCCCCCAAAAACTGATCTCCTGACCTGAACGCTGACAACCAATACACAAATCATCTTCATCCAGAGCACACACCCCAACGCAGGGCGATTTCACTGATTCTGTTTGAGACACACTACACACCCATAATTAAATAGCTGATTGGAATTTTTAATTGAGACTTGAATAACACTACCGAGGAGCTTGCAGCTCAAGGGAGCTTTTATAGCGCTTCCCATTCTTGACATAATGATCTGCACTCACTTCGAGTATTTTTTGCTCCATCGCTGAAAGCGCGCGTTTGACCTTTCCCGGACTACCCACTACCAGAGAACCATCGGGTATAACCGCCTTTTCAGGAATCAAAGTATTGGAACCAATCAAGCAATATTTACCGATTTTAGCTCCATTCAAAACTACAGCATTAATACCGATCAAGGAAAAGTCGCCCACTTCACAACCATGAACTGTAGCATGATGACCAACCGTTACCCCTTCCCCCAAGACACACGGGAATCCTTCATCCGCGTGCAGCACTGCTGCATCCTGGACATTCGTACGGGGCCCGACGGTAATCTTGGCGCAATCAGCCCTGACAACAGCATTAAACCAAATACTGGCTTCTTTACTAATTACAGCATTCCCTATAACCGTTGCATTGTCTGCAATGAAGGCCACCTCTTCATGAACTTCCACTTTATCAGGCCCCAACTGGTAGATCATAATGCTTCCTCTGGCTTGAGAGTAATAAATTGAATTCGGTACGCGGAGTGAATTCCCATTTGATGCAATTCAAAAGCATCACTAAATCATCGCGTATAGATTGCGCGTACCGTGATTTTTTTTTCAGGCAGTGACAACACTACTTCTTTTCGACTTTGACGAGCGAATCTATCTCAAAAACGACGTTTAAAAACTCCGACAAAATGACTGCAGATAGCCCCCAGATCAAATAATCTTCATAGTTGAATCTCGGAACGTGGTACACACACTGCTCAAAGGACAAACAGTCGTATCCATGAGGCTGATTTTCCAGAAAAAAACTGATGGGAACATTAAAAATACTCGCGATTTCAGCTTCATTCGGGACCAACTGAACATCAACAGGCACAACCCCCACATACGGGGTAACCACAATACCATGCTTCGAAACAACCTGACTCAAACGCCCCGCGACCTGAACATCCCGCGGCGAAATTCCAACCTCTTCTTCTGTTTCTCGAAGCGCGGTATGCATCAAGGATAAATCCGTCTCGTCCTGCTTACCGCCGGGAAACGCGACCTGGCCGCTATGGGTACCCAAATGCGGAGATCGCAAAGTAAATATAAGTTCAGGCTCTCGTGGATTATTTACGATTGGAAGAAGAACTGCAGCGTGGGGAAACGAGTAATTTAAATCCCTGGGTGAACTGCCCTTCAATTTATCACGAATATCGATCAACAACGTTCAGTAACTCTCTCGGTTGTTTGTAAAAGTATTTATACTCAGGATCTGTATTTAGCCGCTATAAAAACGCGAATACAAGGATTTTTCGGAAAACAGCCACACATCGACCTTCATCTTGTTATACTCGTGTGGAGTTCAGACAAAATGGGGAAGGTTTAAAAGCACCTATCGGCTCATGTCTATCAGGCGCTTATCTAAATTGGATACGAACTATTAATCGCGCTACGAACTTGCTGAATTGAATTCAAACTCAGTACATGTATATGAATCCAGTGCAAGACCATCGTTTTGACTTCCAATACCTTACCTTTTCTTGATACAAAAGCTCAAGTTAAGATCAATTAGCAATAATAAGGATTTTTATGAAATTTTGCAGCTTATGTGCAACTCCGGTAGTACAGAAGATTCCGGAGGGCGATAGTCGACTTCGCTATGTCTGTCCAGGCTGTGGAGAAATACATTACCAAAACCCGAATATTGTCGCGGGCACAATCCCCGTTTATGAGAACAAAATATTACTCTGCAAACGTGCAATTGAACCTCGAAAAGGCTTTTGGACCCTACCCGCCGGTTTTATGGAAAACCAGGAAACCACTACAGAAGCCGCTGTGCGTGAAACCTGGGAAGAAGCGCTCGCACGAGTCAAACTTGGCACACTCTATACGCTGTTCAACATTCCGCAGATTGATCAGGTTCACCTCTTCTTTCTAGCAACGATTAAGGACGGCCAGTACGGCGTGGGAGAAGAAAGCCTGGAGACGCGTTTATTCTCAGAAAGCGAAATCCCGTGGGATGAAATTTCTTTTCCGACCGTTAAGAAAACCCTTCAATATTTTATTGAGGACAGATCGAATCAAGAGTTCCCATTACGCGTTGAGGATATTGTCAGAGATCGAAAAACCTGAGGTCGAGGGCACTTCACCTTCAATCTGTATGGAAGAGCTATGCGCTCAAAACACCTCCAAACGCCACACATCATAAGCAGGCTCCTCATAAGGGTGGGCCTTTTTCATCGCCAGAATTGCCGGTTTGATAAGTTCATCGGAACACACCAATTCAACCCGGTACTCTGAAACCTTTTCTATCTCTCCCTGGCTCCCAATATATGGATTACTACCACTCAAGGGCCGAAACTGTCCGACACCTTTGACCTGCCAACAACACTTGTCATATTCACCAATTTTGCCCGCACCGGACGAAAAAAGTGCATTTTTGACTTCATCCAGATTTTCTTCGGGTACGTACACTACTATCTTGTACATATTTTTACTTCTCCTATATCACCAGACCCATTTCGATGCATCTGAAAGCTTAAAGTCTGACTCAAGCACACTTTATGACATCTTGAACCAAAGTTATCCACAGGCCAGAAATCTTTATCCACATCCCGAGAAACCTTAAAGTTCTCCACAGATTCTGTGGATATCTATGGGGATATATTTTGGGAAAAGCCCTGAAAGCCCCGTCATTAGTGCATCCGATACAACTTGCCGACTTTTTATACCGGATTATTATTTGCATATTTATCAATAACTTACATTTGTCAATAACAAAGATGCGCAAAATCATACATTTCTGTGGTGCTAAATGAGTCAGTTTTCTGTCAGCTGTGCATATTTATTTTGTGTCAATATCAAAATAACAAATATTTTTCGCTTTTTCCTATTGCAGAGCACAATATTATTTGAAATATGAATGAACGTTAATATTTATATACGGTTCGTTACATTTAGCAACATCACAGTTACAATCATTTCCGGATCAACAAGCGAAAAAAAACCCGGGCTACCGGGCTTTTTTAAACAGCTTAATATTCAACCTGAACTTGAATAGCGATCTTCGAATAGCAGGCCTATTTGCACCACTTACGTGCATTCCTGAACATTCGCATCCAGGGACCGTCTTCCGTCCAGCTTTCAGGATACCAAGAGTTTTGAACCGAACGAAAAACACGCTCAGGATGGGGCATCATTATTGTAAAACGGCCATCTTTGTTCGTCACACTGGTAACGCCACCGGGCGAACCATTCGGATTAGCAGGATATCGCTCGGTTCCTCGACCATAATTATCGATATACCGAAGTGCGACCTGCGATGACTCAAGTAATGCCGCCTGTCTGGATTCATCCTGCCATTCGGCTCTCCCTTCACCATGCGCCACAACCACAGGCAGCTGAGACCCTCCCATACCATCAAGTATGACCGCATTGGATTTCATGATCTCTAACATAGTAACGCGGGCTTCGAATTGCTCAGAGCGGTTACGCACGAAATGCGGCCAGTTTTCCGACCCAGGAATCAGTTCGTGCAAATTCGACATCATCTGGCAACCATTACACACCCCAAGCGCAAGCGTATCCTGGCGATCAAAAAAGGCCGCGAATTCATCTCTCGCTCTGGAATTGAACAAAATAGATTTTGCCCACCCTTCACCCGCGCCCAACACATCGCCGTAAGAGAAACCACCACATGCCGCAAGCATCCGGAAATCCCCGAGGGATACCAAACCGTTAATCAGGTCACTCATGTGCACATCGACTGCTTCGAAACCGGCTCGATCAAAAGCTGCAGCCATCTCAACCTGACCATTAACACCCTGCTCACGCAATATCGCGACCCTTGGGCGCGCACCAGCCTGAATAAATGGAGCAGCAATATCTTCACTCGGGTCAAAGGTCAAGGTTGCAGACAAGCCGGGATCTGAGGCATCGCTAATGCCTTCATATTCCTCTTTGGCACACTCTGAGTTGTCCCGCAGTGACTGAATCTCATAACTGGTGCGAGACCAAAGCTGCTGAAAATAAACCCGGGTATTATCGATGACAGGATCATCCTCAAACAAAAACCGAATCCGATCAGAATCATTTAAAGCACCAATCACGAGGGTATGCTCTCCAAGGCCTGCTGCAGTAAATTGTTGCAACACTTCCTCAGTGTGCTCCTTCTTCACCTGTACAACAGCCCCCAACTCCTCGTTAAACAACTCCCGGACAAAATGGGTTTCGTTTTCAGCCAGATAATCCAGACGGATGTCTACCCCGACATGCCCGGCAAATGCCATTTCACAAAGTGTTGTGAACAAACCACCATCGGAGCGGTCATGATAGGCGAGTAACTTACCGTCAGCGTTCAAACCCTGAACTACGGCAAAAAACGCTTTTAAATCTTCAGGGTCATCCAAGTCCGGCGCAACTGCACCGATCTGGTTGTAAACCTGCGCCAATGCCGAGCCACCTAACCGATTCTGACCATTCGCCAAATCAATCAATATTAGATCGGTATCGCCTTTATCATTCACCAGTTGCGGGGTCAAAGTCTGGCGAACATCAGTAACCGGTGCAAATCCACTGATAATTAAAGAAAGTGGCGCGGTCATCGTCTGAGTATCATCACCATCTTCCCAGACCGTTTTCATTGACATTGAATCCTTGCCCACCGGGATCGTGATCCCCAATGCCGGACACAACTCCATACCTACCGCTTTGACCGTGTCATAAAGTTTTTCATCTTCACCGGAATGGCCTGCAGCGGCCATCCAATTGGCAGACAACTTTATTTTGCTGATATCTTCAATTTGTGCTGCGGCGAGGTTGGTAATTGCTTCCCCAACTGCCATACGGCCTGAGGCAGGCGCATCGATAATCGCGATTGGAGTGCGTTCCCCCATTGCCATCGCTTCACCGCAGTATGAATCATAGCTGGCGCAGGTCACAGCAACATCGGCTACAGGCACTTGCCAGGGACCGACCATTTGATCCCGGGTAACCATCCCGGTAATGGACCGGTCTCCGATTGTAATTAAGAACTGTTTACTCGCGACCGAAGGTACCTGAAGTATTCGCTCTGCGGCATCATTGGGATCGATAGCAGTCGAATCGATTACCGGCTTGGTAAAAGTCTTGCGCTCCACTTGACGGTGCATTTTTGGCGGCTTGCCAAACAAGACACTCATCGGTAAATCAACGGGCGTATTATTAAAGTGGGAGTCCGATAATCCGAGATGCATCTCTTCTGTCGCTTCACCCACTATCGCATACGGACAACGTTCCCGCTCACAAAGAGCATCGAAAACAGGTAATTGCTCATCGCCGACAGCGAGTACATAACGCTCCTGAGATTCATTACACCAAATCGCCAACGGTGACATGCCCGGCTCATCATTCGGAATATCTCGCAGTTCGAATTTCCCCCCTCTGTTTCCATCTTTGACCAGTTCGGGGAAAGCATTCGATAGCCCCCCTGCACCAACGTCATGGATAAACATAATCGGGTTTTGTTCGCCCATTTGCCAACAACGGTCTATTACCTCCTGGCAACGGCGCTCCATCTCAGGGTTACCCCTCTGCACGGAAGCAAAGTCAAGATCTTCATGACTGGAGCCAGAGTCCATCGAAGACGCGGCCCCGCCGCCCAATCCGATCAACATGGCCGGACCACCCAGCACGATCAATTTCGCGCCAACAGGAATCTCTCCCTTTTCCACATGCTCGGCTCGAATATTCCCCAGACCACCAGCGATCATAATCGGTTTGTGGTAGCCCTTGAGCTCCATACCGTCCGGGCCCGGCACCATCTCTTCATACGCCCGGAAATACCCCGTCAGATTGGGGCGACCAAATTCATTGTTGAATGCGGCACCACCCAAAGGCCCATCTATCATTATATCCAGCGCTGATACAATGCGATCAGGTTTACCAAAGTCATTCTCCCAGGGTTTCACATAGCCGGGAATCTTGAGGTTGGATACGGTAAACCCCGTTAAGCCAGCTTTCGGCTTTGCGCCACGCCCCGTCGCACCTTCATCCCGTATTTCCCCACCCGATCCGGTTGCAGCACCGGGGAAGGGTGAAATTGCGGTAGGATGATTGTGGGTTTCAACCTTCATTAATATGTGGATGTCTTCCGTGGTAGCACCATAAACATTGTTCGCTGGTGCCGGAAAGAAACGCCCCGCACTGGAGCCTTCCATAACTGCAGCATTATCTTTGTAGGCCGATAAGACACCAGTAGCATTGGCTTCATAGGTATTCTTGATCATGCCAAAAAGTGACTTATCCTGAGCTTCCCCGTCGATTTCCCAACTGGCATTGAAAATTTTATGACGACAATGTTCAGAGTTGGCTTGAGCAAACATCATCAATTCGACATCGGTAGGGTTTCGGTCTAACCCCTGATAGGCTTCCACCAGATAATCAATCTCATCTTCAGCAAGTGCAAGCCCGAGTGATCGGTTTGCTTCTGTCAGAGCCCCTTTTCCTGCCCCTAATATATCGACTTGGGTCATTTCTTCTGGATGAGCATGACTAAACAAGAGCTCAGCCCCACCCATTTCATGGAAAACCGTCTCGGTCATTCGGTCATGGAGCATCTCAGCAATCTGTTCTCGCTCCGACCGTTTCAGCTTTTCGGTAGCCGTGACATAGTAAGCAATACCACGCTCAATACGCGTGATAGCACGCAACCCGCAGTTGTGTGCGATATCGGTTGCTTTACTGGACCAGGGAGAAATCGTGCCTGGACGAGGCACAACGAGGAACAACACCCCTGATGGCGACTCGGACTGCGCCAACGGGCCATAGCTTAACAAGCGATTGAGCACCGCCATTTGATCTGAAGACATAACCTCCTCAGAATCAACAAAATGCATGTATTCGGCATAAATCGACTCGACTTCCGGCAGGACGGATTTTACCCGGTTGAACAGTCTCTTTTTACGAAAAGCGGATAAGGCAGGTGCACCACGCAACTCTAACATCGCTCTGTGATTCCTCGATCAAACAAATTAAAAGGCGCATATGATACTTGATTATCACCCACACTTACACAAGAAGAGACAGACTTCGCGAAATTCGCTCGTGAATTGACACGAAATCAGTACATTAGCCGTACCTCAACTGGATCGCGCTCATTTCGATACACTATTTTACAAACTTTTTTCAGATGCGTGACACAATAAGTTGACTCCAACAGCACAACCTGAAAACATTTGCACTGTGAAAGGGCAACGCATGTTCCCCAGTCGCACCAAATAATGTGTCGCTCTAAAGAATGTGTAGTTCTAAAGAATGTGTGGTTCTAAAGAAGGTAAAGCCTAAAAAGTCTGAATAGCGCTCGACACCCAAGCGACCATAGACAACAGAGTTCAATAACAATACGAACCAGTGCAACTGGGTACAGTGACTTGGTAACGCGGATAACTGCTGACGCGAATGATGAAATATTACTGTCTAACCTGCGGTATTAATCCGGCCAACAGGGCTACTGCTGTCCCGCGACTTCGCTCGCCTGTCATTTTTCTCTTCCTATCAATTATTTCCCTGCTAAACGGGTGCACCAGACCCACCGTAGTAGAAAAAATCAATCAGGAAAAAGTACTGCATGTGATTACACGCAACGCGCCTACGATTTACTACGAAGGCAAGGATGGCCCGGCAGGTTTTGAGTATGAGATTAGCAAACTTTTTGCGGAACATCTGGGGGTAGAACTGCGCCTCCGAGTCGCTGAAAGCGTCACAGAACTCAATGATGTTGTTGCCAAAAACTATGCCCACTTTGCAGCAGCAGGCATTGCGGTTACCCCCGCCAAGCTCGAACAGTTTCGCTTCTCGTCCCCCTACATGGAAGTAACACAGCAACTTGTTTACCGACGAGGCACACAAAAACCTACAGACTTGAGTGACCTGATCGGTAAGCGAATTATCGTGCAACAGGGTAGCCATCAGGCTGAACGCTTGAGAGACTATCGTCAGGATATCAAGGCGCTCAGTTGGTCCGAAGCGGATGATCTCGATACCTCCGATCTGTTACGTTTAATCACCGAAGGGGAAGTTGACTACACAGTTCTGGACTCTAATGAGCTTGAGATTTACCAGTCCATGTTCCCCCAAATCAGGTCTGCTTTTCCGCTGTCACATACGGAGACGCTTGCCTGGCTCTTCCCGCCAGGAACAGATGAAACGCTCCTGCAAGAGGCCACCGCATTTTTCGCGAAAATCAGCGCCGACGGCACGTTATTGCAGCTTAAGGAGCGTTACTTTTCTCAAAAGAACAAAATGAATTATGTGGGAGCAAAAACATTCATGACCCACATGAAAAATAGACTGCCGAAATACGAAGACACTTTTCGTGCCGCGGCTCAGGATTTTGCACTTGACTGGCGACTACTGGCGGCCATTGGTTATCAGGAGTCCCATTGGCGAGCGGACGCAATTTCACCTACTGGTGTGAAAGGCCTGATGATGTTGACGCGGAATACGGCCAAGGAAATGGGAATCAGCAATCGACTTGATCCCGAACTAAGCATACACGGCGGGGCGAAATATTTTACCCGGGTCTATAAAAGGCTTCCTGATCGCATAACTGAACCTGATAGAACCTGGTTTGCCCTCGCAGCATACAACGTCGGCTACGGGCATTTGGAAGATGCACGAGTGCTAACTCAAAGATTTGGGAAAGATCCTGACAAATGGGACGATGTCAAAGCGCACCTTCCGCTACTCAGCAAGAAAAAGTGGTACAGCCAGACACGCTACGGCTATGCCCGAGGTCACGAGCCTGTAGTTTACGTGCGTAATATTCGCCGTTACCTGGACGTACTCTCCTGGATGTCTTCACCTGAACGCCGGGAACAAATTGCTGAAAAGAGCGAACAATCGGATCCGGCACTGGAGCCTTACAAAGAATCCCCAAAAGCGGAATCCACGATTATTTCCTCATCAATGGAACACTTACCGCCCACCCTCTAACGCACTTTATTACAGCTCATCAACGCCGCTGCTCAATGCCTGATATGCCTGCTCAGAGGTAAAGCCACGTTGTGCCAGAAATCGCAACTGCTTTGCTTTGTCTTTAGGTGTTATCGGCTTATCGGGGAATTTACGCCGAAGCTGAGTTTTCGCTAACTCAAACCAACTCGGGTCGCTCTCATCCAGGAACTGACTGATCAGCTCAGCGGAAACGCCCCTTTCCTGCAAATCATACCGAACCCGAACCGGCCCCCTCCCGCGACTTTGGGCACTGCGAACAAAAAGCTCCGAGAATCGAGCATCGTTCAAATAACGGTCTTGCTCCAGTTTATCGAGCACCGCATCTATTTCCATCACCAAACCTGAAACCGCATCGGCATCCAGCTCACCAGAGGTTTCACCGTTAGGATCAATCTGTTCAAGCGCCTGAGGCATTCGACTCTTATTATACAACTTTGATCGCAACTCATATTGGGAGTGTTCGCGCTTGGCCAATAGCCGAACTGCTTGCTCATATAGATTTTTGCCGCCTGGATTATAAATCGTTACTTCCTCCTTTTTACCGCTGCAATCAACTTTTCATTGATTGCAGGCTGGCGTGAAAAACGCTTATCAAACGCAATAATACCGAGTAGACTTCGCCTCTACTGAAAGACTACCCGGTAGCAACACCGGTTTGAGTCCCCGAACTCAGGACACAAGCGGATCGCGTCCCCTGATTTTAGCAGGGCAATTCGCCAGGCCGCGTACATGCAACCCAGTGCATACTCGTATTATTTTTGTCGATACGATTGACACCGTTGCCAACATAGACGAAAGCGAACAGTATACCGCAGGGAACTGAACTCGATGGCTACATTTATTAAAAACATGTTTCGCCCGAAGTGGCAAAGTAACAATCCAGAAGTACGTAAAAATGCACTATTGGGGCTGGACTGCCAATCCGACAAAACCCTGGAAATATTAAAAACGACCCTTGAAACTGATGATGTCCACGAGATAAAAGTGGCCGCTCTGGGGAAAATTGATGATATGGATTACCTCATTGGCTTCGCCCTTGAGCAATCCCCTGCCCAGTTCCCGGAATTGAAAAACAAATTAACAGATCTTTTCCAGAAATCCTATGAGCGTGATCCCTCTCTTTCCGTGCTGAAACAAACACCTGGCGGGAACGAAACAATCGAGAAGCTGTTACCGTGGATAGACGATGAAACGCTGATCTCCACGTTCATTTCACTTCTACCCTCCGGTCCGATCCTCGAAACCCTGGCGGTTGAAGGCAAATCGACCAAGATTAGACAACAGGCACTGCAAAGCATTCACGACGAAGCCGCCTTGAAAAATATCGTTAAACTCGCAAAAAACAGGGACAAGCGGGTATATCAAATCGCAAAAGACCGGCTCGCAAAACTCAAAACTGAGCGAGAAGCTGCTCAGGCGGTTCAGGATAATGTTCTGGATCTGATAGGCCAGATCCAACAACATGCCGACAGTGAAGTTACCCGACTTTACGGACCTAAACTCAGGGCACTCATAGAGAACTGGAAACAAGTTGCAAGCGTTGCAACCCCCGAACAGCAACACAGTGTCACCAACGCGCTCTCCAGATCCGAGGCAAAAGTTCGGGCATATGAAACAAAACTGGAGACAGCAGAAAAAGAATTGCAAGAAAGCAATGCCAAACAATTGGAGCGCAACGGTACGCTGACGACCCTGGTAGAAACAATCAACGAACTGGAACATCTGACTGACCTGGATACTGCGTCCCCTCCTGCATTGCTCGGTGTTATCAAGAGCCAGGAAAGTCGTTGGATGGAAGCGACCCGGGATACTCAAGTTGATAAGGCCGAACAAAAACAGTATCAGCTCTTGATGAATCAGGTGAAGCGTTACAGCACTGCGCTGGAACAATATCAGATGGCACATCCGGCCATGAGTTCAATACTGTCAGGCGCACAGAATCTAAGTGCCACGGATCAGCGTAAACTCGACGAGCACCTTAAAACCTTAAGCTGGCCGGATGCCCTGCCCACTCCAGATCTGATTCAGCAAGCGGAAAAAGCCCTGGGCCGAATGTCCGAGATCAAACAGAAGAAAGCGCAGGACGCGCAAACCTTAAAATCCCAAATCGAAGGGCAGATTTCAGAACTCGAAACCGCCCTTGATTCAAAGGTACTCAAGCAAACAACGCGGCGTTATCAGGAACTGCAGAAACTTCTGCAGTCTGCCCCCGACAAAATCAGTAAAGCCTACCAGGCTCGGTTCCATTTACTCGGCAAACAACTCGGTGAACTCCGGGACTGGCAAGGGTTTGCCACACATCCCAAGCAGCTTGAGTTGTGCACGCTGATGGAAGCCTTGGTCGATCAACACCTGGAACCGCAACTGAAAGCCGATAAGATAAAAGCGCTGCAGGACGAGTGGAAGACGCTGGGAGGCAGCTCCGACCAATCACTCTGGAACCGGTTTAAAGCCGCCAGTGATGCCGCCTATGAACCCTGCAAAGCCTTCTTTAGCGAACAAAAACAGCTTAAACGAGTTAATCTTGAAAAACGGATGACACTCTGTGATCAGCTACAGGCATTTCTGGATCAAAATGATTGGCAACAACCTGACTGGAAAGCGGTTGAAAAAATTGAACGCAAAGCAAAGGAAGAATGGAAAGAGAGCTTCCCCATCGACTTCAAGGACAGCAAACCGGTTCAAAAGCGCTTTAATATCCTGATTGGCGCACTGGATGAAAAACTAAATCAGGAAAAAGCGCAAAATCTCGGTAAAAAACAAGCCATTTGTACTCAGGCAGAAGAACTTATCATTCTTGAGCCGATGTCCGAGGCAATCCGACAGGTAAAAGAACTCCAAAGACAATGGACCGAGATCGGAATCACGCCTTACAAAGAGGACAGACAACTCTGGAAAACGTTTCGAACCGCCTGTGACGCGATTTTTGCACGTCGGGACGAGCAACGGAAAAGTGCCGCAGACAAAGAGCAGCAAAATAATGCTAAAGCTCAACAATTGATCGAAACAGTCGAGGTTCTGGTGGCCAAGCTCATTGGACACCCAACAGATTCGGACAATATCGATCCAGTATTGCAGAACACCCGACAGCAACTAAGGCAGACAGAAACCGAACTGAACCAACTCGAACTGAATAGTCGGGATCAGAGCAGATTCAAAGCTCAATTGAAAGATTTGAAACACCACGTGCTGGAACTGCAGAGCAAACTGGGCGCTCGGCAGCGTTATGAGCAATTAAGTGCCGCTTTGCAATTTTCTGCAGCGGTAGTTGACTCCGGCCTTACAGAAGCGTCTATAGCCAATTCCGACAGTCTTTTGAGTCGTCACCAAAAGCTGCTCCTTTTGGCTCAGGGCGATATTGAAAGTCTTGCTGAAAAATCGAAAAACTCACTTGCAGAACTCTGTGTACTGGTTGAGATTTTAACGGGTCAGGATAGCCCGAAGGAAGATCAGGCACTGCGGATGCAGCTTCAGGTGCAGCGACTATCAGAAGGTTTTTCAGGAGCTCAGGCCGAGGACACAGAAGACAACCTGGAAGCAATTTTGGATCAATGGCTAATTAAAGTACGTGCCACCCCGGAAGATGAAATGACAGCCACGGTGAAACAACTTGGCCAACGTTTGGATCAGGCCATCAAACACTATTACTTAAACGGTTAATAATCTTAGATTCAGCCCTGGCGGAGTTTGACATCCACCTGCATTCGAAACCTGTCAAGCTCCGCACCAGACTATGCCCTGGTAATTCAATAATCTTCGGAAATCCGTATGCTGTTATTTCCGCTCATGCTCTTCGACATACGCCAACGCCTTTTCCACCGCCTTTCGCACTTTATCCCGCATTTCCTCGTTCTCCACAGGAGATACGTAGTAGAGCATATCAACTTCGTGCCGGATATAACGGGGTGGCAGATGGTTTAATGCCACACAAATGACATCGGTTAGATAATCATCATCAAAACTCTTCCCTTCCACCAGAATTTCCAGTTCTTCCAAGACCCAATTCTCGTAATAATTTCTGATGTTATCCAACAACGACATAAGCAAGCGTTCCAATCAAAAAAAGGTAATTTAGCTGACATATACGCAAAGAAAACGTATTCCCCTGCAAAAAATTTAGTTGCTCACCCGAGTATTTCAAGCACGCACGCTGACATTATTGAGCAAATCCGTCAATGAATTTGGTTTTAAGGGTCATTTTGCAGGTTAGCTCAGTCACGTACATTATTTATAAACCGCAACAGCTTCCCGGAAGGGCCTGCGGCTTTGAGCACTATTAATTCATTTCAGTACTCATTCACAAGAGAATAATGATGACAACAGAAGCTTTGATTTTCGATGCAATAAGGACTCCTCGCGGTAAAGGTAAAGCCGACGGGTCTTTACATACAGTCAAGCCAGTGCGTTTATTGGCAGACCTTTTAAATGCGCTTAAAAACAGACATAACCTGGATACCGCTCAGGTTGATGATATTGTGATGGGTTGTGTTACTGCAATTGGAGATCAAGGCGCAGATATCGCAAAAACAGCAGCGATGCTGGCAGATTGGGATGAGAAGGTCGCCGGAGTTACCTTGAACCGCTTCTGTGCATCCGGCCTCGAAGCCGTAAACATGGCCGCCATGAAGGTTCGATCTGGCTGGGAAGATCTGATCGTTGCAGGCGGTGTTGAAAGCATGTCTCGCGTTAAAATGGGCTCAGATGGTGGCCCTTGGGCACTCGACCCTGAAACAAACCTGCACACAGGCTTTATGCCACAAGGTATCGGTGCGGACCTGATTGCCACTATCGATGGTTTTTCCCGCGCAGATGTGGATCAGTTTGCCCTGGAATCTCAACAAAAAGCAGCAAAGGCCAGAGCAGCAGGCTATTTCAAGAACTCAATAGTTCCTGTAACTGACTGCAATGGACTCACGCTATTAGGCGAAGACGAATTTATCCGTCCGGATACAACAGTTGAAGGCCTGGGCAATTTGAAAGCCTCCTTCCAGATGATGGGCGAGATGGGCTTCGATGGTGTCGCACGTGAAAAATACCACTTTATCGAAAAAATTAACCACGTACACACCCCCGGTAACTCATCCGGAATCGTCGACGGTGCTTCCGCTGTTCTGATCGGTAGCGAAGCTGCGGGCAAGAACCTGGGTCTGAAACCCCGAGCACGAATCGTATCAACAGCAGTAACCAGCACAGATCCCACAATCATGCTGACCGGCCCGGCTCCCGCGACTCGAAAAGCACTGCAAAAAGCAGGCTTGAGCGTAAACGATATCGACTTGTTCGAAGTGAACGAAGCTTTCGCCGCTGTGGTCATGCGCTTCCAGAAAGAAATGGGCGTACCGATGGAAAAAATTAATGTGAATGGTGGTTCAATCGCAATGGGTCATCCACTGGGTGCCACTGGCGCGATGATTCTGGGCAC
Source organism: Oleiphilus messinensis (assembly GCF_002162375.1). GTDB lineage: Bacteria > Pseudomonadota > Gammaproteobacteria > Pseudomonadales > Oleiphilaceae > Oleiphilus > Oleiphilus messinensis. The sequence continues at coordinate 4,000,467 of NZ_CP021425.1, forward strand.
CTTGCTCGATGAGCTGGAACGTCAAAATCTGCGTTACGGACTGGCCACGCTCTGTGTCGGTGGTGGTATGGGTATCGCCACGATTATTGAACGAATCTAATCACCATTTACAAGCGAGAGAAATCATGACAGCAATTCAATACGCCATAGACGATCAGCAAATCGTAACCTTGACCATCGATGTACCCGGCCAATCTGCCAACACGATGAATGAGGCGTTTCGAACCGCCTTCCGGGAAACCATAAACAAACTCATTGCAGAAAAAGATGGAATTAAAGGCATCATCCTGACCTCAGCCAAAAAAACATTTTTTGCAGGAGGAGATTTGCGTGAACTCGTTCAAGTCACCGCCGAAAACGCAGAAGAATTCCAGACAATGCTTGCCCGTGACATCACCACCCCGCTGCGCCAGCTTGAAACACTGGGGGTACCCGTTGTTGCTGCAGTAAACGGCACCGCCTTGGGTGGTGGCTGGGAAATTGCCCTGGCCTGTCATCACCGGATTGTACTGGATAACGCCAAGATTGAGATCGGATTACCCGAAGTTACGCTGGGACTCCTCCCTGGTGGCGGCGGTACCGTCCGTATGACCCGAATTCTGGGTTTTGAAAAAGTAATGCCTTACTTGCTGGAAGGCAAAAAAGTACGCCCTCAAGCGGCGTTGAAAGCGGGACTGGTACACAGTCTGGCAACTGATACTGATGATATGCTGGCTCAAGCACGGGAGTGGATTATTGCCAATCCGAAGGCGAAGCAACCTTGGGATGAAAAAGGCTTTAAACTTCCCGGTGGCCCAGCGACACACCCGAAGATCGCACAAATGCTGGCTATTGCACCAGCAATGCTGACCAACAAAACCAAAGGGTGCTACCCTGCTCCGGAAGCGATTATGGCTGCCGTTGTAGAAGGCAGTCTTGTGGATTTTGATAATGCCCAGAAAATTGAAGCGCGTTATTTCACCAAATTGGTAATCAGTCAGGTTGCCAAAAACATGATCAATACGTTCTGGTTCCAGCTCAATGATATCAAAGCCGGAAGCAGCCGCCCGAAAGGGTTTGAACCCGCCAAAAGCACTAAAGTCGGGGTTTTGGGTGCGGGCATGATGGGCTCCGGTATCGCGTACTCCTGTGCAACCAAAGGCATCGAGGTTGTCCTGAAAGACGTATCTGTTGAAAATGCGGAGAAAGGCAAGGCTTACTCAGAAGGCTTACTGAAGAAAAAACTGCAGAGGGGCCATATTTCTGAAGAACGTAAAAACGAAACCCTGAATCGAATCCTCGCTACTGACAAAGCAGAAGACCTGAAGGGTTGCGATCTGATTATCGAGGCTGTGTTCGAAGACAACGAACTCAAAGCGCGTGTCACCCAAGAAGCAGAGCCACAATTGGTAGAGGGTGGCGTATTTGCCAGTAACACGTCCACAATCCCTATCACGCAATTGGCAGAAGCATCTAAAGATGACAGCAAATTTATCGGATTGCACTTCTTTTCACCTGTAGACAAAATGCCTCTGGTCGAAATTATCGCCGGTAAAAATACCAGCGACGAAACCCTGGCCAAAGCCTTTGATTTTGTCCTGCAAATCGGCAAGACACCAATTGTCGTTAATGACAGCCGCGGTTTCTTCACATCTCGGGTATTTGGCACGTTCGTAAATGAAGGGGTCGCAATGATCGCAGAAGGCATCAATGCCTCCTCAGTCGAAAATGCAGCGCTGCTAGCGGGCATGCCAGTCGGCCCATTGGCAATTTGCGACGAAGTGAGCCTGTCTCTGATCACTCACATCCGCGATCAAACCCGACGCGACATGGAAAAGGCAGGTCAAACTTATCCGGTGCACCCTGCCGAAGTGGTCGTCGACAAGATGGTTACCGAGTTCGAGCGCTGCGGTAAAGCTGCAGGTGCAGGATTCTACGATTACCCTAAAGGCGGCAAAAAGACGCTCTGGCCTGAACTGCAAACACATTTCGAGAACAGTGAAGTTGCCAGCAATGCAGCACTGGCTGATTTGAAAGACCGCATTCTGTTTATTCAAGCCATTGAAACCGTCCGCTGTATGGAAGAAGGCGTGCTTACATCAGTCAATGATGCGAATATCGGCAGTATCTTCGGCATTGGCTTTGCCCCATGGACCGGAGGCGCATTACAGTTCATCAATCAATACGGTCTGCGAGAGTTCGTTGCCCGAGCCAATGATCTGGCGAAAGCTTATGGCGAACGCTTCACGCCACCGGCCTTACTGATTGAAAAGGCGGAGAAAAACGAGGCATTCGCTTAATTTCTAATCACGCAAGTGAATGGATCTATCCCGGCCGCTCTTTGAGCGGCCTTTTTATTGCCTCTACCCAATTTTGCTTCCCTTCGTTTTCCTTAACCTTAATTGATTGAAAGCCCCGAACCTTGGCACAGTTACAAGCCCTAAACCATAATTAACAGATTTAAGGCTGGTTTTGACTATTTGACTGTCCTACAATCAAGCATACCCTGCAAACAATTCAGTTCTACGAAAAACCGTTCAACTGAATGTCGGGCGCATAAAAACAAGAACCTTGCACAATTTGCAACAATTGGGTTCCAATAAAAGATATTCATGGATTTAATGGTTGAACCTCATCGAGTAAGACTACCCGAAATCTAACGACTGTATTTGACGACAAACTTGTATTTGAAAACATAAGTGCCACGCACAACAGAGACAAAATGGTAGTCGGTTTTCTCATCAGCAGTAATAGAGCAAGGACTATCCCGCACCGGCATGTGTTAAAAATTACGCAAAATAGAAAAAAGTTATGACAAAGCTGTTTCAATACCGATTTTACGCTCTACTCCTACTCATATTCACTGTTTTCAGCGCTCAGGCAAAAATGCTGGAAACACGGGATTTTACCCCGCTGAGTCCTGACAAGGAGCAAATGAAAACCAATGCCCTGATCACTTACCAGTTACAGCGTTACCATTATCGTAATCTGCCACTTGAAGACACAGTGGCTGAACAAGTGTTCGATAATTACCTGGATGCATTGGACAATCAGAAGCTGTACTTCATTGCCAGTGATATCAAAGAATTCGAACCCTACCGACGGGAACTTAATAAAGCACTTTCAACCGGTCAACTTGACCCTGCTTTTCGAATCTACAACCGCTATCAACGCCGTGTGATTGAACGCCTTGAGTACAGCTTAAGTCTGCTGGACAAGGGCATCGATCAATTCGACTTCGGCAAAGATGAAGAGCTCCTGATTGATCGTGAGCCGGAACATTGGACAAAAAGTCAGGAAGAACTGGATGACCTTTGGCGTCGACGAGTCAAAGGCGCTGTGCTCAGCCTTAAACTGTCCGGAAAAGAACCCAAGGAAATCGCAAAAACCCTGAAAAAACGCTATGAAAGCCAGTTAAATCGGGTACTGCAAGCCAATAGTGAAGACGCATTTCAAACCTATATGAACGCCTTCACCGGTGTTTATGACCCCCACACTCAATACTTCTCACCGCGCACCAGCGAAAACTTCAACATCAACATGAGTCTTTCTCTGGAAGGTATTGGAGCAGTACTGCAAACAGACAACGAATTCACCAAAGTCGTTCGTTTGGTTCCTGCAGGTCCTGCTGACAAACAGGGCGAACTGCGACCGGCAGACCGAATTGTGGGCGTTGGTCAGGGCAAAGAGGGTGAAATAGTTGATGTTATTGGCTGGCGACTGGATGAGGTTGTGGATTTGATCCGTGGCCCGAAACAAACCATCGTAAAACTTGAAGTCGTTTCCGCGGATAGCCAGGATGAAAACCAGACGCACGTCATCAGCATACGCCGCGACAAAGTTAATCTTGAAGAACAGGCTGCACAGAGTGACGTGATCGAGATCGAGCGTCAAGGCCGTAAGTTTAAAGTCGGCGTTATTGATATCCCTACTTTCTATGCCGATTTTCAAGCCATTCAACGAGGTGACCCCAATGCCCGCAGAACCACTCAGGATGTGCAGCTTCTGCTTCATGACATGATGAAAAAGGGTATTGATGGTCTCGTGATTGATCTGCGCAACAATGGCGGTGGATCTCTGGGTGAAGCAAATGCCCTGACCGGTCTGTTCATCAAGGAAGGACCTACAGTCCAGATTCGATATGCCCGGGGTGGTGTCGAGGTGATGCGGGATCAGGATCCCCGGCTTCTGTATGATGGCCCAATGCTGGTACTTGTAAATCGCATGAGCGCCTCTGCATCTGAAATTTTCGCTGGTGCGATGCAGGATTATGGCAGAGCTATTGTTATGGGTGGCCAGACATTTGGTAAAGGAACCGTGCAACAAATTCGGTCACTGGAACACGGACAGCTTAAATTGACACAAGCAAAATTCTATCGGGTTTCCGGCGCGAGCACCCAACACAAGGGTGTTATCCCGGATATCACTATGCCTTCGATCATTGATAAAAACGAGATTGGTGAAGACTCGTTACCCGAAGCTCTACCTTGGGATCAGATCAAGTCGGCGGAGTACACAAAAAACAATACCTTTTCGGCCTTCATCGATTCCCTCCAGAAACGCCACCTGGATCGAATGTCGGACAATCCGCTTTACCAGACCCTGCTTGAAGAAATCGAATTCGCTGCGCGCCAGCGAAACCAAAAAACGTTATCGTTAAACGAAAAACAGCGCATCGATGAAAAAGAGAAACGGGAAGCGGAGCAATTGGCAATTCTCAACAAAAAGCGAGAAGCTGAAGGCGAGAAAGTACTGAAAAATCTCGACCAACTGGAAGAAGAACAAGAAGAGAACAGCACTAAAAAAGTAACCTACAAGCCAGACTTTGTTGCCCGTGAAGGCGGTGAAGTGCTCCTGGATCTGCTGGACTTGAGTGAACAGATGGCCGCACAGGCAAATCAACACTAATATTCAATCAGCACCGCGAAACGGTTGGCCGGCCTCGACTCCCCTACACAGCGGAGTCGGGCCTTGCCAACGCTGTAGACTTCAGATACACACCAATATTGAATCATCTAAACGCCCTGCCGAACCACATAGCATTTGACATTTCAGTTCTTTTACACAAATCTGAAATCAGCATTTTATAAAATTCTGGTAGCCGTATATGGATCCATCCGATAACGATAAAAAAGCAAGTTCCGAGACACAGTCAGAGCAATCTCTCTCCCGTAGCCGAAGAGATGAAAGTGAATCAAAGGACAAGAGCTCTAACTATGAACCTCCAAACACGCCATCGGACAGTCGTTCCAAGCCTCAAGGACAGACTTCTCAAGGACTTCCAAAAACTCAGGATGAACATCGAGAAGGCAAACGAGACGAAGACGAGAGCGGTATTATGAACAAGCTATCCGGAATCACGTCTTCGGCATTTCGTTTCGCCAAAAAAACGACCGGAACCTCCTGGAAAGTTGGCAAAGCCATAATCAAATCCCAGGATCAATTAAAGCTGATGGTTTCAGCGGGAGAATCACTTCGGGATATTCGAGAAGTTGCAGGCTTGACCCTGAGTGAACTCAGTGATGCACTTAACCTTAAAGACAAAACGCTACTCGAAGCCGTTGAAAATGGGACGGCAACCCTTTCTTTCGAGCTTATCTTACGATTAGCGGCACTGCTTGCCCGCAATGACCCAATCCCCTTCATCCTTCGCTTTACGCGAACCTATAATCCCGAAATATGGAAAGTCCTGCACGATTGGGGGTTGGGTAGATTACCGCTTCAATTCGAACGTGAACGAAAATTTATTAATATTTACCGCTCCCATGACGAAGCTCGAAAGCTTTCTGATCAAGGGTATGAACGCGTCCTCGAATTTACCCGGCAGGCATTCGAGCTCTCCTTGCATTTCATTGCAGAGCAAGAACGAGTCTCCGCAGATAACGACCTGACAGAAGATGAAAAGGTTGCGAAGGAAATTCGGCGTCAGGCTGAAAAAGCGAGAAAGCAGAATAAAGCCGACCGGGACTAGGGCCTGACTTCACCAATCGGAGCCGCCACAGCCTGGATGATACGGGGAGACGAGAGGGAAGTCAGCCAAAGTGCCAATACCGTCTCCTGCTGTCCCTGATCAGGAATGTCTGGAAGGGCCAAGCGCCAATTCCCCTGTCCCGGATACTGTTGGTGGTGTAATACAACAAAATCGTGGTGTAGTGTTTCACCTCGGTTTTCACCCGCTTTCACGTTTGTTTTCAAGCCATTGCCCAGATAAGCCAGATTCAATATCAAACGCTCTTGTTCTGGAAATTTCACGTCTAGTGAACCCTGTTGGATACGGGCTGCAAGCACACCCGGCTGAGATTGGTTGGCTGGCCATTCCCGCTGTCCCGCAAACCAGCCACGAAACTCGTGACTATTGATCACAAAACCCGGTGTATAGACTTGTTTGACTATCCCGCTACGGGCATAACGCCGCTGCAAAGCACTGTATGCCTTGCTGGCAAATCGATCCTTCCACCCCAGGCGATCCCAATAATCAACATGGTAAGCTAGGGGTATAAATTGCTGGTACAAACCAGACTGTTGTTTGAGGCCTGAGAGCCAGGTATCTGCAGGGGGACAACTACTGCACCCTTCGGAAGTAAAGAGTTCAATGACATCTGTCGCTCTTGATCCGCTTTTTACCGACCAGTTTGCATCCGCTAATAACAGGCCTTCCTCTGATGCGCTGGCAACAGACATCGAGACACTGAGAATGCCACTTAAAATACCCGCAGTTATAAAACTTTTTTTCGACACGGCCTTGCTCTCCATACAAATATGAAATGGAACCCTATGGAGAGTAGAGAGACACTGGTGGAAAAAGTTCAAATTACCCGATAGTGGCGTATCGTGACATCCAGCGTCAAAGTTATCGACTCCAGTTGTTGCGCGGCTTGTTTACCTTCATAAGGTGCTTTGTATAAATGCGGAGTCATGGTCAGTAAATCTTGAATCTGCGCTTTATCGATTGCGGGCAATAATTCGGTTAAATGCGAGGTCGAAATCAATTCGAAACCTGATTCCGCTGCAAGATCGCTCGACGTGACCTGACTTTTTTTCACCGTTGGGTAAATCACCTTTCGAAGCTCGATTAAATGTTCCGGGCCGGGGTCAACCAGTATTAGTGATGCTCCCGGGCGCATGACCGCTTTGAACGCCGAATAACACGGGAAGCCGAACAGACATAACAGCACATCCAGACGCTCTGGAGTGATAGGGGGCTGCTTGTTGGATGCCACCAGCCAAATAGCGTGTTTATCCAGTTTGGAGGCGGCAACAATGGCTTCCTTGGAGATATCCCAGCCGACAGGCACCACTGCGCTCCCTTCGGCACGTAGCGCCTGGCTTAGAAAATTCAGATAATATCCGTCGCCACATCCTGCATCGGCAATCACCAAACCTTTGTCACTCGCCTGCGAAGCCTCTGAGTGACCAGACTTCACCATGTTAAAGACTTGCGTAGCGACCGGTTCATACAAGCCTGCCTGCAAAAATCGCCGGCGAGCCGCAATCATCGCTTTACTGTCACCCGGGCTTCGAGACTTCTTTTGTTGTACCGGAAGCAGGTTAAAGTACCCCTGCTTGGCCTGGTCAAAAGAATGCCCGTTCAAACACACCAACTGTCGCTGCTTGAGTGACAATTCACAAAGACAAATCGGGCAAGATAGCAACGAATGAAACACCTCAGCGTTAACAGACTGTGGCTCGTGTATCGGATCAGACATAGAAAAGGCGATTCCCCTGAGAATAAAACGCCTATTCTGACGCGCTGCCCAGTGAAATCAAGCATAATACGTTTCAGGCTGACTGGGGTCAGTCACCCCGGACTGGAAAATCAATGGCGCGATGTGATCGACACACACGCGCCAGTGCGAAATCCATTCGCGGATTCAATTCAATGCTTTAAGTTTTACTGGACTGTTTTACGCTGTATCGACTCAAAACTGCGGATATAAGGGCTGTTCGTCTGCAAACGCAGAGGTAATGTTTCCAGTGCCGCTTCCGCCTGCTCACGTGTAGCATAATGCCCATAGAACAAGTTATACCAGCTTCTCAAGCCAAGTTTACCTTCGTTGAAAGCGATAGGTTGATCACTCAAAACATGGCTGTTGCGGTTAATGTAACTCACCAAATGCTGCTTCTGGTAAACTCCGACCAGCTGAATGCTGTAATGCTCAGGATTTTGTGCAAACAACCAGTCATGACCATTTAAAGGTAACGTCGGTTCGGTTAATCCAGCGCCCTGATTAGATGGCCCCTCAATGCGAAACTTGAGGTTATCGATGTCACTGTTAACTGCCGCCAGCGTCGTCTGCAGTTTCTCCACCGACGCTAACATTTCGGCATCCATCGCGCTTAAAGATGCAATGCTCTGGGCGTTGTTCGTAACCTCAGTCTGAATCTCGGATGACTGTTGTTGCTGACTGAACAGAGTCGCTTCCAATTCGGCAAACTTATCTTGAACCAACGTCAAACCAGAATCCAGTGCGTTAATCAAACCCAGCTGTTGTTCCGAATCCGTTGAAAGTGCTGAAATCTGCCCCTGCACTTCCTCTGGCACCGTCGTGGGGTAAAACTGAAAGTATGTTGTGGAAGCGGCAGTCAATAATGCCAATGCCGCCACACTGCCAACTAACCAGCCGATACGCTTATTGGTAACAACTTTGGTTTCAGCTACGCCCGTCTCCAAGTGTTGTAATTTTTCTCGCAACCCCTGTGTGACATCCTCAAGAGATGTGTGATCCTGAGTGAGCACTTTCAAAGCATCCTGATGTTCAGAATGCAAAGCGCTCATGTTCGCTAACTGCGCCTTGTTGAGCGACAACTGTTCACCGGTTTGCTTCGCAAAGCTCTGAAAGGCCTGATCACGTTGCCCCGCGACAGCTTCCAGCTCTTCGTGCATTTCGCTAAGCTGTTGATGGCTGCTATCCAGGGAATTCAAACGGGAGTGCTGCTCCTGGATTGCCTCCGAGGCCTTAACCATTTGTGCTGCAAATTCCCGGAAGGAATCGTTAAAACGCTGATCCAGTGCTTTGGTTAATTCAAGCTGTTGGCTGGATGACAGCTCCAGGCGATTTGCGACCCGCTCAATCTCTGCTGCGGTATTAAAACTCCGGCTTTGCAGCTCATCCAGAGAGCGTGTGAGCGCTTCCTGAGATTTCGCAAACAAATCACCGATACCACCAAGTTGTGATTCTAAATCATCAATCTTGGCATTGATATCTCGCGCCAGACGCTCTGCCCCCTCATGCTCCGATAAATGTATCAGTTTACCGGGCTGTGGAACACTCTCGGCATTGACTTGACTGGTTATCGTGGGTACTTCTGCATCAGATGACGATTCGGTTAATACTTCGAATGATTCGCTGACAGTATGCTCTGTTGCCTCCGCCGGAAGCGATGAATTGCGCTGATTTGATGTGTCTTGCTGAGTAGATGCCCCGTTTTGGGCACTTTCATTAAAATTATCCGCTAACGTACTTCCTGAATTATTGCCAGACATGATAGACCTCCACCCTTGGAAAGTTGGCTAAAGTGTACGGATACTGCTGGATTTGAAGCTACTGCTGGAAAGACTTCTACCTTGATTGCTATATCAAAGGAACATAACACTGTTATTACAAGGCAAAAAAAGAGCCAATTTTTTGACTAAACAGGCCGTTTTTATCGCGATCGGATTTATATAGCCAATTGTGATTAAAGGCAGGTCTTTAGATGGAATTTATAGCTACCAAGAGCCCAAAGCATTGTGTGAAATGCTGAAAAGATTAAATCATCAAGAGTTGCTCCGGTAACTGAGTCGCAAATCCTGCGGCTCTGGGATGACCTCCGCCACCTAATCCAACAGCGATCTCCGCGACATTCACGCCATCCTCTGTGGCTCTTAACGACCAGCCACGTTTCGTGCCCTTGTCGCTGTAACCCGCGGCAAAGGGGTGCCCCTGAGCCAGTTCACTCAAGAGCTCACTGGCGATACTGTTTGGGCAATTAACTACCGGAACATCATAACCGGCGATCTTTCCCATAACCGCACGAGTCTTGAAATATTCGATCTGTTTACGCCGATACCGATTAATAATTACCCCTTCTTTCGCTAATTCTCGCAACTCGATTGGCTTCCGAGCATATTCCGACCATACCTCAAAGTCGTAAGGCCGAGCCATCAATGCCACAGTGACAGGCCCTGTATCCGTAAAAGACCAATGCCACAAATCCCTGTCCTGTACATGCTGCAGCAGCATCGGTACGGGGGTGTCATGAAAATATTCCCAGGCGATTACCGCACCGGAACGTGTCAGGTCAAAATTGAGACACAAATTCGAATATTCTCGATCCAGCCCTGAGCAGTCTGTTTGTGCCGTGACATGGTGATCGAGCACGATCACTTTTCTCGCAACGGAACACAATTCTGCCATTTGTGCTTTTTTATAGGCATAATCAAGCAAGTACACCACCGCGTTCTGCACTTCCCGGGGAATCGCATCGCCGTGATTTGCAGCAACGAAATGAACCCGATCCAGCATCTGGCAGTCAGCAAAATAAGTCCACGCGGCAAACGCGCTGCCAAAACCATCCAGACATTCAGCGCCATGGTAGATCACCACAATCGGGGCACTTCCTGTCAAAATTTCCGTATCTGTAATCTTCACGAGCACCTCTTGAATATAAACCCAGCTCAACTCGACGGCATTTCGTTACGTTCCAACATGGCCTCCAAAGTCGCGACGTCCATCAATGCACACATTCGATCAACAACCGTTCCGGCGAGCCAAGGTCTTTTACTCCGTTCAGACCGCCACTTAACATCGTCCGGAGACAAGGTAATCGCCTGATCCACACGATTGCAGGCCAAAGACCACTCACTGTTACCTAATCGGATGACATAAGTGTACTGATCTCTGTAACGCTCCTGATAGCGCTCAGGCATCACCCACAATGCGGTATCAACAACCCGTAGTGATCGATCCTGGGTTTGCATCAAGCCCATAAACCATCTGGACCGTCCCACAATACTGGTTAATTCAGGCGCCATGGTATGGATCGAGCCCAGGGAAATCAGCGGTACAGCGAGCATTAATCCTGCGACTTCAAACAGCAAGCATTCAAATTCTTTTTCACTCCATTCCGGTCGCCCGGATTTTACGCCATTGCCCGGCGGTGCGGGTGGAGCCACAGCCAAAGCATCGGATTCGACAGCAACGACGGGCTTCTCGACCGGCTTGGCCAGTGTTTCGGCTTTAGTCAGCTTTTGCGAAGTTGCATCACATTTTATGTCTGGTGAAAGCACTTCGCTGTCAACATCACGCTCACCTTGAGTCTGCCGCTCTGCAACCATGCTTTCTGAAACGATGGCTTCAGCAGCGATGGTTTCTGCAACGACGGCTGGCTCAGCAGAATCCAGCTTTGACTTAGCCTCTGTTTCGACCACGGATTCCTTGGTTTGCTCGACACGTTTGGTGTTATGCGTTTCTTCCAAGGTGCTGGCCAACCGGGCACGGAGTAACTTCTCGGCCAGGGATACAGGTTCCCGGAATTGAGTACTCCCATCCAATCTGCTGGCTTTATCCCGCGCCGCTGCTCTCTGAACCGCAAGCGAGGCACGCTCATCCAACGCTTCACGTGGGGAGTTGTCCGGAACGGTATACAGGGAACGGTTTTCATTAACCGGTCTGGCGATAACCGGATTGCTTGAAATTGATTCTGGATCAACCTTTGTTTCAACTTCTTCAAGTCTATTCGTGGATGACGCTGCGCCATCAAGCTGCTCGCCAGGGTCAGGTTTAATCGGTTTTGTTTCCAATTCCGCTAACCAGCGTTCCGCCTCTTCCTCTTCTTTCTGCTGAGCAAGCTCATCCGGGGTAAACATAGTTTTTGTGTGATCCCTGTCCTGACTATCCTGACTTTGAACCAAGTTTTTCTTGACCAAGGTTGTGTTATGGTGAGCCTTTTCCGCGACCAGCTTCCGGCTTGCGTTACTCTTCGTCCTGGATTGAGTACGCTCTCTCAAGCGCACTTGTCGAACCTGATCTTCCTCTTCCTTTTGTTGCTCAAAACGTTCGGTTAACTCCGTCTTGACCGGGATCATTTCAAGAAGAAATTCGTTTATCGCATCCTGGGGACGGATACTGGAGTCATTGTAGCCATCCATTTCCGCGTGCGGCTTTGCTGCCGAGCCTTCATGCTCCGCTCCGGCTTTCGGATTATAGCGCTTAACCATCAACAATCTCCTTAAAAGCAGCGGCAATCACAGGCTGTTGGTGCCTGTAATATTCCGCTACTTTCAAAGACAAACAGTTAGCACAACCGTACATCCAATCTTCTCCGAAACAGCAAACTCTGGAAGTTAATAAGGAAATTCATCGAAACTTAAATAAACATTTTAGCGTGTTACTCAGCAATCAATTCAACAGATCAACCAACAGCCGTTTGTAAGCTCTTACGCCATGGGTCGCTGCATCAAGATTGCCAGGTGGTATTCCCATTCTACTCGCATCCCTGAACTTTGTGTCAACCGGAATTGCAAAGCGCCATATATGTTCCGCATACTGTTTTTTCAGGGTTCGAAGTGTTTGCGTAGACGCCTGGGTTCTTCGGTCAAACATCGTTGGTACAATCATGTAGTCCAATTCGTGACTCTGAGACCGAATTACCATTTGCAGTGTATGCATCATTCGTTCCAGCCCCTTTAACGCCAAAAACTCGGTTTGCACAGGAATAATCAGCTTTTGACAGGCTGCCAGTGCATTAATCATTAACACGCCAAGGGACGGCGAATTATCAATGAGAACATAATCGTAGTCGTCCCATAAAATATTCAGGGTTTTAGAAATAATCAACCCCATGCCTTCCACACCAACCATTCTGCGCTCCAAGGTCGCCAACGCAGTAGATGCAGGGAGTAAGTCAAGATACTCCACACCCGTTGGCACGATCAGTTGTCGCGGCAATTCGGTCGGTACTTTTCCATTGTAAGCAAATAAATTAAATGCGCTATTTTCAATTGTATCCGGGTCATGTTTAAAATAACTGGTCAGCGAACCGTGGGGATCGAGATCCATTAACAATACCCGACGCTTCTGCTCCGCAAATAACCCGCCTAGCGCCACGACTGAGGTTGTTTTACCCACTCCCCCTTTTTGATTCGCCACGGACCAAACCTTCACACGCGTCCTCCAAAAACCAATCTTTCGCTTAAACTTCGATATTGATACATCACTATATCGGCCTCTGCACAAGAGAGTTGAACAATTCAGCGGCAATTTATTGCCTTATTTTCTATAAAAGCGCTGTAATTCGTTGATTTTCTGAACTTTAGGCATTTATGAAAGGTATAGAAGCAGAGATCGTGCCAGCAAAAGGGGATTTAACATGCATTTGCCCTAAGCAATGTCGCTGTGGACTGGATGAGTCAACTCGTAATGCATCTTGCAGCTGAATCAGCTACTAAGAAAATTTGTTGACTGCACACGCCTCTATTTTCGAACACTTGCTCGGACATTATTTTGTCGAGAGATCAGCAGTACGACACGACGGTTTTTCCGGCGCCCATCCGCACTGCTATTGGTCGCGATGGGTTGGTGTTCACTGTAACCGATCGCAGCTAATCGTTTGGGGTCCACGCCTTCCATTTGCAACATTCGAACGACGGTCGCGGCGCGAGCGGAACTCAGCTCCCAGTTGGTCGGGTACTTACGGGTTTTAATCGGAACATTGTCGGTAAATCCTTCCACAAGTATCGCGTTTTCAGCACCACTTAGGGTTCGCGCTATCTTTTCAATAACGGGGAAAGCATCATCTACCGGCTCGGCATCACCACTCTGAAACAAGATACCGCTGTCCAATGAGATTTCGATCCACTGGTCATTTTCATTTACTGTCACCAGACCATTCGAGATCAAAACTTCAAGAGAAGAGGATATCTTATCGGTAATTTCTTGAAACGTATTGACCTCAGTATTGACATTACTGTCCGCACCACGCGGGGCGATGTGAATTGGATTGATATTGTTATCTTCGGCTTGGGAGCTGGAGTAGGACACCTTATCACCCACCTCAATCGGCGTTATACTCCGCTGGGAGGCATTAAATACCCCTTCAAGTGTCTGGGATAGCACTTTGTACTTTCCTTCGTTCACAGACGAAATCGAATACATCACAACAAAGAACGCAAATAACAACGTTATAAAGTCTGCATAGGAGACAAGCCAACGTTCTTTACTATCATGTTCTTCTTCGTTACGTCTGCGCATAATGCACTCTCCCGTTGATTTTTACTCGGCCAAAAAACCTTTCAACTTCAACTCTATTGCTCTGGGGTTTTCCCCTTCCGAGATAGACACAACACCTTCAATAATCAATTCATGATAGGTTGCTTGTTTTCGCGTGATTTCCTTTATTTTATTCGCGATGGGGAAGAAAAGCATGTTGGCGAATGCGACCCCGTAGATCGTTGCAACGAAAGCCGTGGCAATACCCGCCCCCAACAGTTTAGGATCCTGTAAATTGGTCATCACATGTATTAACCCCAGCACAGCACCGATAATGCCGATTGTGGGCGAGTACCCACCCATGCTTTCATAAACCTTGGCAACATCCATACTGCGGGTTTCTGTGGTGATCATTTCAACTTCCAACACGCTTCGGATGGTTTCCGGTTCAGCCCCGTCAACCAACAGCTGCAAACCTTTGTTTGCAAATCGCTCTTTTTCTTTATCCGTTAAAGGCTCCAACCCCAACAAACCATTTTTCCGTGCTCGGACGCTCCAGCCAATTATTTTGTCTATTCCATCTTCAAGACTGATATAAGGGGGCACAAACACCCAGCGTAGACGTTTTAATGAAAGCATGAGCAATCCAAAGGAAGACTGTATGCAAATAGCAGCGAACGTCCCACCAATTACGATTAAAGCTGCAGGGAAATTAAGCAGTGACTCAACGTGACCGCCTTCCAGGTAGTTGCCACCGATCAGCGCTCCAAAGGCGAGAATAACACCAAGAACACTTAAAAAATCCATCTTCAGACCACGCTACTGATGAGCTGGGGTGCGAATTCCTCCAAAGACAAGACCAGGTCAGTGAGGCCTGCCTTGGCAACCGCCATGGGCATACCATAGATCACAGAGCTGTCCTCATTCTGCGACCAGACTGCGGACCCGGCATTTTTCATCATACGGCACCCTTCCCTGCCATCCGCTCCCATGCCAGTCAGAATGATCCCCAGGGTTTTACCGGGAAAAACCTTGGCTGCAGAGCCAAACGTAACATCTACGCATGGTTTGTAATTTAGACGGTTATCGCCTTCCAGGATACGTACTTTTGTTCCACCGCGACTCTCCAGCATCATTTGTTTTCCCCCAGGTGCTAACAGGGCAACGCCTTTTTGCAACGTATCACCATCACTGGCCTCCCTTACTTCAATGGCACACAACTTATTCAATCGCTCCGCAAAAGCCGGTGTAAAGCTGGCAGGCATATGTTGCACCAATACAATCGGGGCAGGAAAATCCCTGGGTAGCTGCGTAAGTACTTTCTGCAGTGCCAGCGGTCCCCCGGTTGAGGTCCCAATCAGTACACAGCTATAACTCCTGGGTTTGATCCTTACGGCTTCTGTAGGCGAAGTGCTTTGCACTTGCCGAGGCGTTGCAGAAACATCCGAGGCACGCACACTAACGCTCTGTCCTGAACGCCCTGACAGAGTCGACCGGCGTTGAGTACGCTGCACGTTAGCATCTGGACGGTTGGACACATTTCGGCGGGACTCACGGGGGGGGCTGATTGTATGTTTTGAGGGTTCCGGTTTTGGCGGTTCACTGGGAACCCCGCGGGATACACTGGGTGAGAATGAGCGCAGGTGACTCTTTGCGACAGCAATAATACGCTGTTTCAACACATCTTGAAGGGTGCTGGAGTCACGGGAAATATCTTCAAAATTCTTGGGCAGAAAATCGACGGCTCCGGCAGCAAGGGCATCTAACGTTACCCTGGCACCTTCATATGTCAATGAAGAAAACATCAATACTGGTGTCGGCTGAGATGCCATAATTTCCTTGACGGCAGAAATACCATCCATCACGGGCATTTCGTAATCCATTGTGATGACATCGGGTTTCAGGCGTTTGGATTGTTCAACCGCCTCTCGCCCATTTGAGGCGGTACCTACAACCTCAATCTCAGTTACACTTTTTAAAATTTCACAGACTCGACGTCTGAAAAAGCCCGAATCATCAACCACCAGAACTCGAACAGCCACAACCTTGATACCTCCGTGGTTTGACAACCAAGCTTATGCGTAACGCTGCAACAAACTTGGAATATCAAGAATCAACGCAATCCGACCATCACCGGTTATGGTAGCCCCAGCCATGCCTGGCGTCCCATGGAGCATTTTGCCCAATGGTTTGATAACGACTTCCTCCTGACCAATCAATTGATCCACAACAAATCCGACTCGCTTGGTCCCAACAGACACAATCACAACATGAGCGGTGGTTGAGTTCGTGTCCGTATACATTCCCCGAATCAACCAGCGCTTGATATGGAACAGTGGGTAAACTTTGTCCCGAACAACAACACACTCTTGCCCATCAACAACGTTGGTACGGGTAATATCCAAATGGAAAATCTCGACAACGCTGACTAATGGAAAAGCAAATGACTGATTTTCAAGCATAACCATTAACGTCGGCATGATCGCCAGAGTCAGTGGCACTTTGATGATAATCCGGGAACCACGTCCCAGTTCAGAATCAATGTTAAGTGTGCCATTTAGCTGGGCGATTTTGGTTTTCACCACGTCCATACCAACGCCACGGCCAGACACATCAGAGATTTGGTCTTTGGTCGAAAACCCGGGGGCAAAAATCAGGTTAAAACATTCGTTATCTGTTAATCGGTCTGCGGCATCGGCATCATATAACCCCTTCTCAACGGCTTTACGTCGCAACACATCAGGATCCATCCCTGCACCGTCATCTTCAATCGAGAGCAGTATATGATCCCCTTCCTGTTCCGCAGAGAGAATTACACGACCGGTTCGCGCTTTGCCTGCATTTTCTCGAACATCCGGTGCTTCAATACCATGATCAACCGCATTACGGACCAAATGCACCAATGGATCCGAAAGTGCTTCTACAAGGTTCTTGTCGAGGTCTGTATCTTCACCTCGAAGTATCAGGTTTACTTCTTTCTTCAGATTCCGCGCGAGGTCCCGGACAACTCGAGGAAAACGACCAAAGACCTTTTTGATCGGCTGCATCCGGGTTTGCATCACGGCAGATTGTAAGTCGCCAGTCACCACATCAAGGTTTGAAACCGCTTTTTGCATGCTCTCGTCAGCGATTTCATCCCCTAACCGCTTAAGCCGGTTTCGAACCAATACCAGTTCGCCTACCATATTCATGATGTCGTCTAGTCGCTTGGTATCAACTCGTACAGTGGTTTCGGTCGCGATTGAGGCTTCTTTGGCGGGTGGTTTAGGTGGTGCTCCACGATTCGCTGCAGGCGCAACAGCCTTATCTGCAGACGCATTTTGAGCAGGCACCGAAGACTGGGATGGAACAGGTGCGCTAGCCTTCCCGGGCGTAGCGCCCTGAGGCCGAACTGGAGGAGACACAGAAGATGATGAGGCTGCACTCTCTGTTGTCGCATCGTCTCTGGTCGGCCCTTTGCCGGAACCATGGAGCTCATCCAGCAGGTTTTCAAATTCATCATCTGTAATCAGATCGTCTCCAGATGATGCTTTACCAGCCGCCCCAGATGGAGGTGGAGCGCTCTGGGAAGTGGAGCCATTCTGTACCGCCCCCTCATCTAATCCTGCGCCAAATTTTCCTACACCATGAAGATCATCCAGCAATCTTTCGAATTCATCATCGGTAATATCGTCACCCGATGCTTCAACCGACGCAGAAGCAGGAGAAACTGTCGCAGCGGGCGCTTCCTCAGTGCCGGGTGCTCCCGCATGCTTGCCTGGCCCATGGAGTTCGTCCAGCAACTTTTCGAATTCTTCTTCGGTAATTTCGTCATCAGAGCTTGAGCCGACAGGTTCATCATCCATGCCGAACAAATCAATGTCATCTGCTGCCGAGCTGGCGGGAGGTGGTGGCGCTTCAGGTGCACTTTGACTTGCCTCCTGAGGCGAATTCCCATTCGCGGGGCCATCCAAAGCGTCCAGCAATTGCTCAAACTCATCATCGGTGATATCACCCGCATCATCACCCGAGGCTTCGACCACATCTGGCGCCGAAACGACAGTTTCTTGTTGCGGTTCAGGTGGCGGAGCAGGGGTAGATGCTGAGCCGGCTTCGGCTGGTGTAGCCAGCAATTCCAGCGCGTGCAGTAATTCCGGGTCAGCAGCTGAGGGTTCTTCCCGATTCCGGACCTGCTCAAACATTTCGTTTACAGCATCCAAAGCCTGAAGAACAACATCCATCAGTTCCGAGGTTACGGGTCGTTTACCATTACGGAGAATATCGAAAACGTTTTCTGCAACGTGACAACAATCAACCAACGCATCTAATTGCAGGAAACCGGCCCCACCTTTCACGGTATGAAAACCGCGGAAGATAGCATTCAATAAATCCCGGTCTTCCGGGTTCCGCTCCAGATCAACTAATTGTTCCGAAAGCAGCTCCAGAATTTCGCCCGCTTCAACCAAAAAATCCTGTAGAATTTCTTCATCGGCTTCGAACGCCATTCACTTACCCCTTAAAAACCCAGGCTGGAAAGCAAATCATCAACATCATCCTGTCCGGATACAACGTCTTCACGCTCCGCAGCTTTGATTTGTGGACCTTCGCCAAGGGTCGCATCTTGTTCTTGTTTTTCGAACTCGTGTTCAGTACCCGTAATTTGATCAACTTTGCCCGCCATACGGACGAGATTAACCAGATTAACTTCGACTTCTTTAACTAAAGCAGTAACCTTCTGGATAACCTGGCCGGTAAGATCCTGAAAGTCCTGGGCAAGCAAAATATCTGAAAGATTACGATAAACCTGATCAGATTGAACTGTCATTTTATCGAGGAACAAATCCATTCGCTTGTACAGTTCACGAAACTCTTCAGGTGCCATTTCCCGACGTCTCAAGCGAGCCCAGTCCTGCTTTAGAACTTCAGCCTCCTCTTTCAGTTCGGAAGCAATTGGCATGCTTTCTTCAACCAGATCCAACGTTTTATTTGCTGCATTGTTGGTCAGTTGAACGACATAGGTTAAGCGATCTGAAGCATCGGTCATTTTTGACAGTTCAGCACTGTTTTGCTCGCTGATACTGCCATCCAAATGAAAATTACGAATGGCTTCGTGCAAACTTCGGGTCAATTTACCCACTTCCTGATACAGGCTGACATCCCGCGTCTGATTCAATTCAGAAATCACGGTCAACGCTTGCCCGATATTTCCCGAATCCACCAGATCTTTCAGCGTTGCAGCCTGATCCCTGAGTCGGATTTCAAAATCCATCAGTGATTCCCTTTCGTCTTTATTTTTTTCAGTCATAACCAAAGGAACCTAAATCAGGAATCGATTCGTTCAAAAATTTTCTCTATCTTTTCCTTAAGTACAGCTGCTGTAAACGGCTTAACCACATACCCGTTCACTCCCGCTTGGGCGGCAGCTACGATCTGATCTCGCTTGGCTTCCGCCGTCACCATTAACACAGGCAGACTTTTTAAATTATCATCGGCCCTGACTGCCTTGAGCAGATCAATACCGGTCATACCTGGCATATTCCAGTCGGTTACAAGGAAATCGTATTTACCGGTTTGCAGCATGGGTAACGCGGTACTGCCATCGTCCGCCTCATCTGCATTGGTAAAACCCAAATCTCGAAGTAAGTTTTTAATAATTCTGCGCATAGTAGAAAAATCATCTACTACCAGAATTTTCATATTCTTATCCAATTCGACCTCCAAATGCCGAGGTTGGAAACCCGTTAAATTTCATAGGACTACCTTAAAGTCTAGCCTGAGTTTTTAGGGTATCCAGTTTTTTCAGGAATAAATGTTTGTTTAATAGAATGATCTCTTTGATTTGTTAAAAGTAAACCTTTCTTTCTATATTCATTCGCTTCAACCTAGATCCAGTCCATCAATCTCGAGCGCAAGCGCAACGCAGCCTGACCGTGAATCTGGCTGACTCGGGACTCGCTTACCGACAACACTTGTCCGATTTCTTTGAGGTTCAGTTCTTCATCATAGTACAGTGAGAGCACCAATTGCTCACGCTCTGGTAAAGTCGAGATCGCTTTTGCGAGCTGTTCCTGGAAAGACTGCTTCTGCATCCCTTCATAAGGGATATTTGCCCGGTCATCGAGATCGCTATCCAGCTCGATACTGGCATTACCATCTCCCGACTCCAGTAATTCTTCGTAGCTGAAAAGCTTGCCACTCAAACTATCTTGAATACTGGCATAATATTCATCAAGGGGAATACCCAATTCATCTGCCACTTCTGCGTCGGTTGCATCACGACCCTTGCGATCTTCGACCGCTTTCATCGCCTCACTTATCCGACGACTGTTACGGTGAACCGACCTGGGTACCCAGTCGCCGCGACGAATCTCATCCATCATAGCACCACGAATGCGAATCCCTGCATAAGTTTCAAATGAAGCGCCTTTGGTTGCATCATACTTCCGGGACGCTTCCAATAAACCAATCATACCGCTTTGAATTAGGTCATCCAGTTGCACACTGGCAGGTAACCGGGCAGCCAAATGCTGCGCGATACGCTTGACCAGAAACGCATGTTTCCGGACCAAGGCATCCGCTTGTTGCATACTCGCATCTTTATACATCAATAAGCCGCTTGCCGGGTACATCGGAACATCACTCATGCTTTCATAAGTGCCAATCACGCATACTCAGTGAGCACTAAGCTTGCACGAGTCGCTCAACAAAAAACTCCAGATGTCCCCGCGGCGATGCCGGCAGAGGCCAGCTATCAGCCTTTTGGGCTAGCGACTTCAATGCAACAGCCGCTTTGGAACGGGGGTACGCCTCGACCACAGCTCGCTGGCGCTGAACTGCTTTACGAAGCGCCTCATCATAAGGAACACTTCCTACATATTGTAGCGCAACTTCCAGAAACCGTTCGGTAACCTTGGTTAATTTTGCAAACAGCTGACGTCCCTCCTGTGGCGTTCTAACCATGTTGGCCAAAACCCGGAACCGATACATTCCATGTTCGCGATTGAGTAACTTAATCAGTGCATAAGCATCTGTAATCGAGGTAGGCTCGTCACAGACTACTACTAATACTTCCTGTGAGGCCTTCAAAAAGCTAACAACCGAGTCGGAGATACCTGCAGCAGTATCCACAATCAATACATCAATGTTATCGCCGAGATCACTGAATGCGTTGACCAACCCGGCATGCTCCATCGGAGTAAGTGCGGTCATTTTTTGCGTCCCGGACGATGCGGGTACAATTTTGATCCCACCGGGACCATCCACCAAAACCTCTCTAAGTGAGCATTCACCATTGAGAACATCCGCAATGTTTCGACGAGAAGTGATACCGAGAAGCACATCAATATTGGCCAAACCCAAATCCGCATCCAGCACCACTACTCTGCGACCGAGCTCAGCCAGCCCGATTGCCAGATTAACGGACACATTACTTTTACCTACACCACCTTTGCCGCCAGTGACAGCAATAACTTGAACCGGGTGTGCTCTACTCATGGGGGCAACGTACCTCTACTCACTCGTTTAACATGTTTCAAACTGTTTAATGGTTTAAAACTGCCTAGTCGTTTAAATCTGCGTCGTTTTACATCGGCCGGATACTTTTCACTGGCCTCGTTGTTCACATAAACTTTGTCATTCACATAAACTTTGTCATTCACACAAAATCAGCTATACACACAAAACCAGTTATTCATGTCTGCTCGTCTGCTTCTATCAGTCAAATCGGAAAAGACTTCACTTGGTCACGCAAGACTCAACTTAATCGCTTGAAACCGCTAATACCGTTAACGCTCTGGACGTTTAAGGATCTCGACTAGTCACTTGCAATGTAGACCCTTGACGGGATTTTGGCAAAAGAATCCGGTGTCACAGGTCAACTCTTCGTCAATACCTTGATTCGTCAAAACGTTAATTTGTGTTTGGCTATGCCGATACCTCATAACCCGGCGTCAATTCCGTTGCATGGGCGGACTTGCCGTTTTCTTCACCGACCACGGATTGCATCAACTTTACCGCACGACTGACAATGGCTGGCGCGGTGGCGACATGAATGTCGTCAGGAATTTTTTGGCCGTCTGCAATATACGCCAATGGCAATTTTTCATGGGCAAGAAAACTGATCACCTCGCCCAGGCTTAACGCTTCGTCAATTTTGGTGACGATACACCCCTTCAATCCCAGCTCATGGTAAGATCTACAGCTTGCTTTCATGATCTGCGGCTGCGTGGTCGCCGGAATCACCAGAAAACTCTTGATATCCAGCTGACACCGCATGATTTCTTCATTTTGAACTTTCCAGTTACCATCCTGATGATTTAATCCGGCGGTATCAATCAAGACCAGTTTCTTATCCTTCAGTTTAACCAGTATCGACTGGAGCGAGTTCTGCTCATCAACGACATGAACCGGGATATCGAGAATCCGACCAAAAACCCGCAACTGCTCGTGGGCAGCGATCCGATAGCGATCCGTGGTGACCAGCGCGATGTCCTCTGCACCATTTGCCATTACAAAGCGGGTTGCCAACTTGCCAATGGTAGTCGTTTTCCCGGCGCCTGTAGCGCCGACTAGAGCGACTCGCCCCCCTTGCTCAAGAATACACTGCTCCGTGACAGACAGTCCGTGCGCAATGCGGCCAAGTACCTGGCGCCATGCCTGATGTATATCTTTTTCATGGGTTACGGCATCCAGCATCGATGTCGCCCATTGCCGCTCCATACCCATGGAGTCCAAGCGATGTTGGAGCTTTTGATGAACCGCAGACGTTTTTCGTGCGGTGTCTTGCAACTGCTGTTTGATGAGTTCTCGAAGATTAGACAGCTCGGATTTCATTTCGGCCATTTGTGCAGCACTGGCGGACGCAACGGGCTCTTCCTGCTGGATTCGCTTATCAGACAGCGACTCGGTCTTTACCTTCTGCCGAGGCCGAGACTCAATGGTTTCCTGATCGGCCCAACAGGCCGTAGCCTCTGCGTCCTGTTGATCCTCCAACTCTTCATCACGGCGTTTTCTGACTGCGGTGATACGCTCTTTTGAACGCTCCATTTCCCGCAATAATGCCAGGTGTTTCTCAGCCTTCATACTGGCCAGCTGTCCCGGTGTTGGCGCGGACTGAGAGGCACTGACCGACAACTCCGCCTTGGCCTGTTCTTCGTCGTAATCAAGTGCCGTCACAATTTCGACACCATCGTCAATTTTCTTGCTGGATAAGATTACGGCATCCGCACCCATTTCATCCCGCACCAGCTTCAGGGCTTCTTGCATGGTTGCTGCGAAAAAACGTTTCACTTTCATAGGATGCCTCCAGATGTCAATTTATTGACTTACTCTCGCAATTACTGCCTGAATTTCGACTTTAACTTGTCCGCTATTGACCTACTGACGCGACAATGGTGACTTGTTTATTGTCCGGTATTTCCTGATATGAAAGCACTTTCAAACGCTCAATACCGAATCTGACAAACTTGACCATGACCGGTCTAAGCATCGCAGATACCAGCAAAATCGCGGGTTTACCTAACATTTCCTGACGCTGTGCTGCTTCACCCAGAGAGCGCTGAAGCTTTTCGACCAGAGAAGGTTCAAGTACCATCCCCATGTCATCACCAACGCCGGACTGCTGCGCCTGCTGTACTGACTTAAGCAATATCTGTTCCAGCTCTGGATCCAAGGTAATGACAGGTACTTCGACATCATTGCCACAAATCGATTGAATGATCATCCGCTTCAACGCCTGACGGGCTGCTGACGTCAACACTGCTGGATCTGTTGTTTTAGGACAATTCACTAGCGCCTCCGCAATACTGCGCATATCCCGAATAGGAACCTCTTCAGTAAGGAGGCTTTGCAGCACTTTTAACAAGGTACTAATGCTAACAGCGTTGGGTACCAGCTCTTCTGCGAGTTTGGGTGAACTCTTACCCAACTGATCCATCCACTGTTGCACTTCTTCATGGCCGAGCAATTCATGGGCATGTCGACTGAGCACTTGATTCAGGTGGGTTGCCACCACCGTACTGGCATCAACTACGGTATAACCAAGTGTTTGAGCCTGATCTTTTAATGCTGGCTCAATCCAAATTGCATCAAGCCCAAAAGCAGGATCTTTACCTTCGATGCCATCCACTTTGCCAAAAACCTGTCCCGGATTGATCGCCATATCACGCTCGGGATGAACTTCAGCTTCCGCAATCGTCACCCCCATCAGCGTGATTCGGTAAACCGTTGGCATTAAATCCAAATTATCGCGAATATGAACCGAAGGCATCAGAAAACCAAGTTCCTGAGACATTTTCTTACGAACACCTTTGATCCGCCCCAGTAACTCACCGCCTTGAGCCTTGTCCACCAAAGGAATGAGCCTGTATCCAACTTCCAGACCGACGATGTCAACATTCAACACATCTTCCCAACCCAGCTCCTTGGTCTCGTGGCCACCCGGTGACGGCAGACTTTCACCGCCACCTGAAACCACACCACCCGAAGGGGCTCCGGGACGGGATCCGGACTGAGGCGCAGCACCTGCCGGGCCTCTACCGCCAGGAATTGTAGTCACTTCTTCAGGTGCATTCTGCTTCTTCCAAATCAAGTAAGCCGCGCCAGCCGCAAGTAAACCCAGGCTGAGAAACGCAAAGTGCGGCATGCCAGGAACCGACCCCATAATAATCAAGACACCGGCCGCGACCGCCAACGCTCTCGGTGACGTAAACATCTGGGAGACGATTTGTGTCGACATTTCCGAAGAGGTACTGACCCGCGTAACCATAATCGCGGCTGCAGTAGAAAGCAGCAGAGAAGGAATTTGTGCAACCAGACCATCCCCGATGGTGAGTAACGAGTACTTCTCCATTGCATCGGAAAACTCTAATTCATGTTGAGCCATACCAATGGCCAACCCGCCAATAATGTTAATAAACAGTATTAGCAATCCCGCAACAGCATCACCTCGGACAAACTTGCTGGCACCATCCATCGAGCCATAAAAGTCCGCTTCCTGGGCAATTTCTTCCCGGCGACTCTTCGCTTCATGCTGCTCGATAATTCCGGCACTCAAGTCCGCATCAATCGCCATCTGTTTACCCGGCATCGCATCCAGGGTAAATCGGGCACTGACCTCGGAAACCCGGCCAGCACCTTTTGTGACGACTACGAAGTTGATAATCATTAAAATGGCAAACACAACCAGGCCGACAGCATAGTTTCCGCCAATCACAACCTCACCAAAGGCTTCAATCACTTTACCGGCTGCATCACCCCCTTCATGACCATAGAGCAATACCACCCGGGTTGACGCAACATTGAGCGCCAATCTCAACAACGTTGCTACCAGCAAGACCGAAGGGAAAACGGCGAACTCCATCGGTCGTAACGCATAGACGCACACTAGAAGGACAACCAATGCCAAGGCGATGTTAAACGTGAACAAAACGTCGAGCAAAAAAGGTGGCATAGGTAAGGTCATCATGCCAAGGATTACCAGTAACAACACAGGTATACCCAGGTTGCCCTGACTCAATGCTTTCAAATTCTGAATGACGACTGCTCGATCCATAAACCTCAACGACCCACCGGATATAAATGCCAAAATTATGACGCAAATTCACTGGAATGCGAGTAATTAAGCAAATTATTATCCAGTAGTGGTTTTTTGCATAGACAGCGTATATTTAGAAGCGCTTAAGCAGCATCATGCCTGACTGACGCGCGATATATCAAACGTTAAAGTCTAACCTGGGGGAGATCATTAATCATGACGCAAATCTTCCGGAACCGGAAAATCGGGTTTCGGAGGGCGCTGTGCCTGACCACGTCGGAATTGTCGGAGTTGATAAATGTAGGCGAGCACTTGCGCAACGGCCATGTACAGTCCCGCCGGAATTTCGTCATCAATTTCGGTATTGTAGTACACAGCTCGAGCGAGTATTGGAGCGGATACGATTTCGATTTTATGGCTTGCTGCGATTTCCCGGATTTTCGCCGCGACCTGATCCGCCCCCTTGGCAACCATGCGCGGCGCAGCCATTGATTTTCCATCATATTTCAATGCCACAGCATAATGAGTCGGGTTGGTTATCACCACATCGGCTTCGGGAACATTTTGCATCATCCGCCGAAAAGCGCGCTCCATCTGAAGTTGACGAATCTTCTGCTTTACTTCCGGCTTGCCTTCCGTATCCTTGAATTCATCTTTAACCTCTTGCTTGGTCATTCGAAGCTTTTTATTATGCTCGAATATTTGAAACGGGATATCGATCGCCGCAATCACAATCGTCGGCAGACACAAGGCCAGAAAAACCCACCCTAAAATCGTTGACGCATGCTCCATCGCAGGCAAAATCGGCTCATTACCCAACCCCAGCAATTCGAAGCGTAAGTTATGTAAAAGTACCACAGCAACCGCCATGACAAAGACGACTTTAAAAATGGCTTTTATCAACTCAACCAATGCATTCAATTTAAAGAGTTTTTTGATACCCTCGATTGGATTCAGTTTACTGAATTTAGGCTGCAATGCCTTTGCACTCAGCAGCCAACCACCCAAAGCCAGGGGGCCAAATAACGCTGCAAGAAGCAGAATTCCGAGCAACGGCGCTAATGCCAGACCAATCTCGGACACGGCATAAACCAGAAAAACGCCTATTTGCTGGACATCGACAGCATCATCTCTGGACATCGTAAAACAAGCGATCATAATCTGTTTGATCGACAATGCCAGCATCGGCCCGAAGACCAGCAGCCCCACCGCCCCCAAAATCAGTACAGCCGCAGTATTCAGCTCTTTTGATCTGGGAACCTGGCCGTCTTCCCGCGCCTTTTGCAGGCGCCTCCCGGTGGGTTCTTCGGTTTTGTCATCCTGATCTGCTTCAGCCATCGCTTACGGTAACCCCTGCAGCTCACGAATAAACAGAAAAGTTTCACGAGACACCCGCTCAAAATTCGGCAGGAAGTCTCCCATTGCCACCCACATTACAAACAAGCCAAAAATAAGGGATATGGGGAACCCGAGAGAGAATACGTTCAGAGTTGGCGCAGCCCTGACCATGACACCAAATGACAGGGTCACAATCAATACGGACGTCACAATGGGAAGCGCGATTAACAATGCACTCTCAAACATCCAGGATATCCGCACAATGACCTCCCACAACCGATCCTCACCGATCAAGCTCGATGAAATCGGCCATGCTTCAAAACTATCAATGATGATTTCAATCATCACCAAATGTCCGTTCATGGATAAGAATAGAAGCGTCACCGTAATCAGAAAATATTGGGATAAGACCGGAACTGAAACGCCATTGGTGGGATCAACCATCGAGGCAAACCCCAACCCCATTTGCATCGCAATGATCTGCCCTGCGACAACAAACAACTGAACCATCATAAAAACCAGAAATCCAAGTACAACACCAATAAAGACTTGCTGGAAGATGATGGGTACCGAAGCGAGTGAAAGCGCATCCACTTGCGGCCCAGAGGGTAACAACGGCGTGACCAGCAACGCAATCAGCATCGCCAGACCCAGTCTGATACGCATCGGAACAAGCTGAGTACCGATAAACGGCACAACCATTAAAAAACTGGCTACGCGAAACAGTGGCCACATATGATGGCCGACCCAGGCACTGAGCTCAACATCCGTCATTTGCACAAAATGCTGAAACATAGGTCAGCCAATCAAACCGGGAATATCCATCACGATTTTACGGGTAAAATCAACCAACTTCTGCATAATCCAGGGCCCCGCAACCACCAGCAGCAATATTGTGATCAATAATCTCGGCAGAAAGCTCAAGGTCTGCTCGTTGATCGATGTCGCAGCCTGAAACACACTCACGATCAAGCCCACGATTAAACTCGGCGTAATAATCAGCGTCACCAGCACCACAATCAGAAACAATCCTTCCCGCATGGTATCGATCATCATCATTTCTGCAGACATGACGCGCTCTCACTGTTAATGGGTATAGAACAAAAAATAGACTGTTATAATTTGAGCTTTTTTAAATCGCAAAACTGGAAGCGAGTGTACCGATAATCAATGTCCACCCGTCTACCAACACAAATAGCATTATTTTAAAGGGTAACGAAACAATCATCGGCGAAAGCATCATCATCCCCATTGCCATCAAAACACTGGCAACCACCATATCGATGATCAGGAAGGGGATAAAAATAATAAACCCGATCTGAAATGCCGTTTTCAACTCACTGGTAACAAAGGCCGGCATCAGCACCCAGAATGAGACATCATCAACCGATGCAAATTTCTGGCCCGAGATCTGTACGAACATGTCCAGGTCATCCTCCCGGGTTTGTGCCAGCATGAATTCCCGAAACGGTAGTGAAGCGGCTTTAACGGCCTCAACTGCCGGGAGCTCCTCATTCAAATAAGGCTGTAATCCTACTCTATTCGCTTCCTCGAAAATTGGCGTCATAATGAATATGGTCAGAAACAACGTCAGTCCGACGACAATCTGATTACTGGGTGCCTGCTGAAGCCCTAGCGCTTGCCTCAAAATCGAGAATACGATGATGATACGGGTAAATGAAGTCATCATCATCACAAATGAAGGGATTAGGGTCAGCGCGGTCATTACGCCGAGAATTTGCAGGGTGACAGAGTACTCCTGCGTACCATCTTCATTGGTAATCAATTGCACTGCCGGGATACCGGGAATTTCCGCCCAGACGCCTTGGGACATGCTCAACAGGAGCAGCCCAAGCATAATTAGCAATCTACTCATCCTTATGGCTCATTTTGGGAATCGACTTGATTGGCGGGTCGAGATGCTTCGTCGCGCGGTGCTTCTGCATTGCGATGAACTTTCATCAAAGATTGAAGCTTAACAGCAAACTCCGACACTCCCGCTTGAGTACGCGCAGGCTCATCACCGTGGTTGAAATCACCCTGTTCAAAAACGTGCAACGCGTTAATCTGCTGCGCTGTAACGCCAAGCAACAAAGATTTTCCTCCCGCGTCCAAAAGCACAACTTTCTCTCGGTTTCCCACGTGAACCACACTGGTTATTTTCATCTTGGGAGATAGCCCGGGCGTGAATCGGCCAAAGCGGCGCACGAGCCAGGCGAGACAGAAAATAAGCAAAAGAATAACCAGAAGACCAAGAACCATCTGCCCCACTGCTGCCCCTGTATCCCGTTCCGGCCGTTCAAAAATACGCTTCCCTGAGCCACCGGTCCCCTGAGGCGGTGCAGGATCAACTTGCACGGAACCAGTTTGTTTTGAACCAGTGTGTTCTGAACCGGCTTGTTCTGGGTCAGCCTTATTAGGGGCAATGCGTTCAGAATTACTTGTTACAGCCTTCAGTCCAGATTCCGTTGAACCTGGCAACAGCGCGGTACTGCTTTCACCATGCGCAATTGAGACAAACATTGAACACAAGCTCAACACCACAAAGAGCGTAAGGCAGCTATAACAATACCAACTGGGTCGGTGGCAGGTCATCATTAACGCAACTTTTTAATGCGCTCAGAAGGACTTATAACGTCAGTGAGACGAATTCCGAACTTTTCGTTCACCATCACAACCTCTCCGTGGGCGATAAGCGTTCCATTAACCAATACATCCAAAGGCTCCCCTGCCAGGCGATCCAATTCTATAACAGACCCCTGATTGAGCTGTAAAAGGTTTCGAATTGCGATTTGCGTATTTCCAACTTCCATGGAAATGGTGACCGGTATATCGAGTATCACATCAAGATCAGGCTGGCCGGGTACGCCAGACGCAACGGGTTGCTGGTGACCATCAAAACTCTCAAGGGGAGCGGCTTTCATGTCATCTTCGGCAGTCGAATCCGCATCGGCAGCCTCTGCTTCAGCCATCGCGGCGGCCCACTCATCATCTACATTTGACTGATCCGGCTCACCTTCTTCCATTGCTGCAGCCCACTCAGCGGCCAGCTTCTCGTCATCACTCATTTCTGAGTCATCATTTTTCATGTCGGACATCGGACCCTACCTTACTCAAATTATGTGCGGACTGACGATCAATTTTACCAATGATTTTATAGGCAAGGTTACCATTCAAGGAGCCTAAGTTAGCCTTCAACACAGGTACAGAGTTGGCTGTTATCGTAATATTCGGATTTAAATCGACGGGTATCACGTCCCCCGGACGCAATTCGGAAAGTTCACGTAGTGATATTTTACGGCGGGCTACAGTGGCATTAATGGGAATAGTGGCATCCATAATATCGTTTTGCAATGCAGTGATCCAACGCTCATCAACATCATCAACATCACTCTGGACACCCGCATCAAGCACTTCCCGAATGGGCTCAATCATAGAGTAAGGAATTGCAACATGCATATCGCCTCCTCCACCGTCCAATTCGATGTGGAACGTGCTCACAACCACAACTTCACTCGGGCTGACAATATTGGCCATAGCCGGGTTAACCTCTGAGTTAATATACTCGAAATCAACTTTCATCACGGCATTCCAGGCTTCTTTCATATCTATGAACACTTGGGCCAACACCATCTGCACAATTCTGATTTCGGTTGGCGTAAATTCCCGCCCCTCGATCTTTGCATGGCGGCCATCACCACCGAAAAAATTATCGACCAATTTGAAAACCAGCTTGGCATCCAGAATGAACAGAGAAGTCCCCCGCAGCGGTCTGATTTTTACCAGGTTCAAGCTGGTGGGAACATAGAGAGTGTGGATGTACTCACCAAACTTCAAAATCTGGACACCACCCGTTGCAACATCTGCATTTCGACGAAGCAAGTTAAAGAGACTGATCCGGGTATATCGGGCGAAGCGCTCGTTTATCATCTCAAGCGTGGGCATCCGCCCACGAACGATCCGATCCTGACTGGCAAGGTCATAAATTTTGACCCCCGTTTCATCAACATCTTCCTCGGTATCGATATCTCCATCATCGACACCGTGAAGTAACGCATCAATTTCGTCTTGGGATAATAAATCTTGCACGGCGATTCTCTAGTTACTGCATGACTATAAGTTACTGCATGACAAAATTAGTAAACAAAACCTTTTCTATACTGCCAGAGGCCCCCTCCTGATCCAGCACGTTTGTAACAACGTCCAGCGCCGCATCCTGCAAGGCCTGCTTGCCCTCACCTGTCTGGAGCTGCATGAAATCCTGACCACTAAACAACGCAATTAGCTTGCTACGAACCACTGGCATGTGCTGATCAAGGGTATCTAAAGCACCTTGATCCCGACTCATGATCGAAACATAAATTTGCAAATATCGCTGCCGGTTATCTACATTCAAAGCCACCACAAATGGCGGTTTCAACTCAGTGTACAAAGCCGTTTTCTGAACGGGTTCGGAAGGCGTTTCCTCAACGTTGTCGGTACTATCATTGCCGGACAGGAAAAACAGGGTAACGCCAACAGATATACCGATCGACAGCAACACCACAATCGCGAGTATCACTATCAATTTTTTATTTGACTTTCCCCCTTCGGCGGCATCGCCTTCAGCTGCTGCCTTGCCTTTTTCAGCCATATATCATTCCTATGAATTGCGCTGGTAATTGTAGCCACAGTAAGCTCATCAAAAAAGACATTTCAACGGTGAACTACCATTCCAAGTTAATATAATTTCAACGAGTTAGCCTGAATAATTGAGACCACTTGATAGTGAGTGTAGCAAACTGTGCCCGTTTGTGGAGGAGATAAAATAGAACAGGCCAGTTAAAACACACTATGCATAATAATCCACCAAGCTCACAGCATCACTACTGATTTCCTGAGTTCGGGCACCATCCAGACTCGAAGCCATATCTACATCATCCCCCGAAGCGGAACTGTCGGCTTGCCCCGAAGTACCAGACTGTTCGCCATCACGAGCTTGTCCTTGCTGTTGAGCAGACTGATCTGAAACATCAACATCTCCAGGGTTCACCCCGCTATCAGCCAGCATGTCCCGTAAACGCGCCACGTTCATATCCAGCAAATCACGCACAGAAGCATGCTGACTTACAATTGCAATATTCGCCTGATCGTTTTGCATATGAATTTTGATTTCAATCGGCCCCATATCTGCAGGATTCAGGTGTATCTCGGCAAACTGTATCTTCTGATTCGTCAACCAGACCAGTTTTTCCCCGAAATCTTTATTCCATTCAGGCTCACCCAAAGCCGAGGGTACTGATGTCGTGTAGGTTTTCAATCCCGGAGTCTCACGAATCTGAGCTTGCGGCAGACGCGAGTCTGCCGCCCCACTGCGCAATTCGCTGACGCCCTCCATGATTTTGTTTAATGTCGTATCAAACTTCTCTCCGCCAGTCCCGAGATCATTGCTCGCTCGCATACCTTCCATAACCTGATTATTACGCAGATTACGCATCATTTGTTGCTGAGCGGCGTCATCACCCACACCGACATCCAAGGTCGAAGCCTGGCTTGTAACAGCCCCCTGAGCCACGACACCAGCAGCCCCCCCTACTTTTGCGCCACTTTCCTGTGTCTGGATGCCAGGTCTAGGGCCAACATCAACCTCCAGAGTTTCATCAAATAACGTTGTCGTTGCACTCAGAACACTTTGATTTTGCGAACTGCCGTCTGAACCTCGCACAACAGTATTAGCTGTTGTTGAAGACACTCCAACCACTGCCGTCTCGCTACCCTGAGCATCACCCATCAATGCCGAACGCTCAGCAGTTGCTGAAGTCGTGTCCCCACCCCCTATCGGTATCGAACCAACACTGCCAGGCACGATCGTTCCAACGTTCTGATCCACAGAATGGGTCATGCCTTGCGTAGACGACTCGCCTTCTGCTACCGGGCTCAATACGGCCGCATGGGATTGGCTACCCGGTAAAACCTGCCCCTCAGCGAACACCGGGCTATCCGGTTCAGCAGGTTGGCCTTGCCCATCAACAACTCCAGTTTTCAATGGAATACCAGGCTGAGCCTCATCATTCAAACTCTGGGTTGTGATTTGCAGGTCTTCACCAGACAAACCTGCGGTATTTATCTCGGTTGTCGCTTGCTCCGGTAGATTATCTGCAACGAGCTTGCTCTGTTGTTCTAGACCCCCCTCGTCCGGAGCGCTACTGGATGCGACACCATCACTTCCTGCATGCTCAGCATCCGTATTTGAAACCGATTGCGGGTCCGTTTGTTCAGGTTCCACTCCGGCATCATTGCTGACCTCGTTTTGCCGAGAATCATCCCGTTGACTCGATACTTTAGCTTGATTTTTGTCCGTTTGATTTGAATTTGCCTTATCGGTGCGGTGAGTTTCATCACGACCTTTAACTCCATTCGATCGGCCCTGATCACGATCTCCGGTAGCGGAAGATTTTTTCCGCTCATGGGCAGGATTTGCCTCACTACTTGGCTCAACATTATTGCGTCGTGATCGCGGATCATTATGCGGTCTATCGGCATTGGTCCGAAGATTAACCTGTTCGGACTGTTTCGTTAAAATATCCGCAAATTCAATACCTTGAGAACGTCCCATAAAACGCTCACGGTTACTTGAATTGATATTATTCTGAAGAAAGTTGTCTAAGGATAGATCAATTGTGCTCATGATTCCCCCAATGCACTAACCCAACTCTTGGCAAAAATAACGGTAATCAGGTATTAATCAGGTCATTTTAGGGGTTTAAAGCATGAATCAGGCCAATACGACCCAACCCTGAGGGGAATCATGAAACATGTATGAAAGGTTAATTCGCGATAAGTTCTTCCAGAATGGTTTTTACAACGCCAAATTCGACTTTAATTTCTTTCAGTGTTTCCGGGGCATCCGAAAGGTCACCGGTTTTGCCCCGCTGTTCAGCATGTAGACACAACTGAGATAACGCAATCGCTCCAATATTAGTGCAACTCCCTTTGAAACTATGTGCCGCCCGACCATACTCAACACTGTCCTGAGCATCCAGAGTACTTTGCAGTTGCGCGATTCTTTCCACAGAATCATTCAGAAACGTCTCAATGAGAATGCCGAAGTCATCCTCCATCACTTCTTTAAGCTCTGCAATTGCTCCCATGTCTACGTGTTCGATATTACCCAAAATACATTGCCTCTTCCAAATTCGACTATTGTGCTACTGAAGGAATGGATATTCGGCCTTATCCTGCTTTCGCTTCAGGTTGCCAGTGATATTCGACCTCTACTGCATTACCGGCCTCATTAAAATCTACACTTTTACACAATGTCATCAACAGTGGAATACCCCGACCAGAAAATTTCTTGTTTTGATCGAGTTTATAGTCAGCATATTTACCATAATCAAAACCCGGGCCACTGTCCTCAACCTTGATTGTAATAATCCCGCCCGGGCCATCCGGTTTATGGTCGATCTGAAATCTGATCCAGTCATCAGTCAAACCTTCGAGCTTTCGAGCACGCTCTGAGTAATATCGTGCAAACCCTTCAGGTGTTGATTTAAGTTTAGAGTCGAGACCTAGAATACCGTGCTCCAATGCATTGGAAAAAAGCTCCGCCATGACGGTGTAGATCGAACCACTGTGCAAACGTAACCCTGGCACTTCCATTGTCAGATGTAACATCAATGGCAGCGGATTAAATTCTCTAAGTGTTTCTGAACGAAGCTCATAGCTAAACGCCCAGTTTTTAGCACCGACCAAACCCGTCGCATTCAAGTGCGCCTCATCAAGGCCTAACTCTTCTCGCGGCATCATGCCGACTTCAACCATCGTTAAATCATCATCACGGGTTCCTTCGCCGATAAATGCCGAAACGCCGAAATGGATTTCAGTGAACAGTTGTTCTCGCTGAGTATTGCTGTAAACAATTTCGTGCAGGCGTTCTTCGCCAAACATGTCGCCATTGGTATTTCGAGATTCGATGATGCCATCTGACCACATAAAAAACCGGTCCCCGTAGCTCAACTCGAATTTGTACGTTTCTACCGCAAAGCGATCATTAGGCAAAACCCCGAGAGGTAAATGGTTGGACTTGACAACTTCGACTTCACCGTTGTTGCGCACCAGTAAACTGTTCGGCAACCCTCCCATCCAAACCTGCAATTCATCTGAAAGAAAATCAATTTCTATCATGCAGGCACAGCAAAAAAAACCTATTGGGAGAATCTGCTTGAGCTTTTGATTAATCTCACGCAGCACATCGGTCATGGCAAATCCCTTATTGGACATACCATAAAATATTTCGGCAAGCGGCATCGCACCGATTGCAGCAGGTAAGCCGTGCCCGGTGAAGTCCCCCAAAAGCACATGCATACTGCCAGAGGGTTTCTGACACGCCAGGAGTACATCGCCATTGAATACCGAAAGCGGCGACAATAAATGCTTTATATTCTTCGCATGCAGACACCCCATGTGGGCGACGTTATCGAAAACAGTTTTAGCGACCTCCTGCTCTTGAAGCAGGTGCTTATTGTTGTCGGCAATCTGGTCTCGCTGCTCCTGCAAGGTTGCATGCATGACCCGCATACGATTCAAGGCGTTGATTTTTGCTTGCAGGATAACTCTGTTGTAGGGTTTGGATAAGAAGTCATCGCCACCAGCATCAAGGCACTTCACCAAGGATTCCGCATCGGTAAGCGAAGTGAGAAATATAATCGGTACCAGCTCCTCGCCCGCGAGTTCCTTAATAATCCTCGCTGCTTCAAATCCATCCATGCGAGGCATCAGGGCATCCAGAAGCACTATTTGCGGTGATTCGGACTCATAGAGCTGAACAGCCTCCAGTCCATCTACAGCGGTGACAACCTGATGCCCCTGACGGCGAATGATCGTCTGCAAAATCATTCGGTCAGAGTCGTTATCATCTGCGATTAGAATCTTAAGTGATTCACCTTCCACCATGACATCTTACGTTCCATTTGTGTGCAAATTGCTCTATCAAGAAATCGTTTCGGGACGATTATTATTTTATATCGAAGAGCTGCTCAAAATTGGATATAGTTAAAATCTTCTTAACATCATGATTGCAGTTGGTAATCGATACTTTAGCACTATCGCCCCCCGCAAAATCTCTTAATAGCAACAACATCCCCAGCGCCGAACTGTCCAGGTAGGTTGCTTCAGTCATATCGATAACATACTCCTTTACATTGTCGTCACTACTTTCATATGCATCCCGAAACTCTTGATGCGAGCTGAAATCAAAACGACCTTGAATTTTAATGGTTAATACACCACCGTCCGCAGACAAACTCGTGCTTATCGACATTTCTGTCCCCCAACGTTAACGAAAAAAATTTGCGGCCAAACCGCAAACGCGTCCCAATTTATCAATATTAAAAGAATAAACAGTAAATCATAAATTTAGCAAACTTGAAGCCCAAAAAAGTATTATTTTTTTTGCAGGCACTGACCAAGTAAGGCTCGACCCACCTGCTTTAGTGGTAAAACTTTTTCCGCAGCCCCCAATTTTACCGCGACACCCGGCATCCCCCAGACCACACTGGTTTGCTCATCCTGTGCAATTGTGAATGCACCGGCTTGCTTGAGTCGCAGTAATGCTGCCGCGCCATCTGCACCCATTCCGGTCAACAGCGCCGCTACACTTTTTTCACCGACCACGGACGCGACAGAATCAAACAATACTTCAACCGAGGGACGGTGCCGATTTACAGGCTCAGCCTTACTCAGCTCACAAACATACTGCCCGCCTTTCCGCTTCAATAGCAGGTGATCATCCCCTGGCGCGAGATAGGCTATACCTGGCGCAAGTATATCACCGGATTGCGCTTCTTTAACCGTTATCCCGCAGGTTCGATTCATTCGTTCAGCGAAAGTCGTACTGAATACTGGCGGTATATGCTGCGCAATCACAATCGGCGGACAATTTACTGGCATCGACATCAATACCTCTTTGATTGCCTCGGTACCTCCAGTCGACGCCCCTATAGCAATGCAGGCGTCATTCCTGAATTCCATTTGCACGCCCGATCTTGGTTGCTTGCCAGGGTCGGTATTGCGTGTAGGCGCTTGGACATTTGCGTTCGCAGCGACCCTTACTTTTTCGATAATATCATTCGCGTAAGCATTTAACGCATTAGCCTCATTTGCTTTTGGCTTGGCGATATAATCAACGGCACCTAGCGCCAGCGCCTCAAGCGTAGCAGGCGCGCCCTTTTCTGTCAGGGTAGAAATCATCACCACCGGCATGGGCCGGAGCCTCATCAAGTTTTTAAGAAACGAGATGCCATCCATTTTAGGCATTTCTATATCCAGTGTGATAACGTCAGGCAGTAAACTCTTTATTTTTTCCCGAGCATCATAGGGATCAATTGCAGTCCCAACAACCTGCAAGTCTCCCGCAGAATTTATTATTTCCGTCAAAATTGAGCGGATGAGCTGCGAATCATCAACAATAAGCACTTTTTTCTTTGTCATTCAGCGCCCCTGAAATTCACCCAATCAACAGTCCAGAGTTCTCGTTTCAAAACAGCTCAACCTCACCCTCTTTTGGTTTCTTAATAATATTGTCAATGTAAGCTTTCTCGCGCTGCAGAATGGTATCGTTTGCCGTGGTTCGTAATTTTCTGACTTTAACTGCGCCGGTGTCTGGAAAATAAAGCACTTTCCGGGGATACAACCCTCCCGCATCCATCGCCACAATTTCTAACCCCTCTTTTTGCAAATAATACTTTACGAATGAAATGTTTCGTTGACCAATGTTGGTCATATTGCTCAGCACCTGCCCCCCGCCAAACACCTTGATTTCCAAGTTTTCTTTCTTCCCGCCTTGCTTCAGAATTTCATTGATCAAAAATTCCATCGCCCAGTTGCCGTATCTGGAGGCCGAACTAATCGCATTAGAACCCCACTGCTCACTGGAGTGCTCGCTTTGCATGGGCAGCATAAAATGATTCATACCGCCGATGCCTTTGACGCGATCACGAACACAGGCGGACACACATGACCCCAGTACCGTGACAATCATCTCGCCATGCAAACTGACGTAAAATTCGCCAGGCAATATCTTTGCTGCATGAAGCTGCATACGCTTGTCAAAATAGCGGTTAATATGCTCAAATCCGCTTACCAATGAAGGTGACTGAAACGATGAATTCATAGGCGCATCTCTGGACAACTCTGTGCCTCAAAATTGATAAGAGAGTTAACGTATCTTCTGGTAAATGGTTTTCCCAAGAGACCTGAAACGGTCAGTTACACGGTGCAACGTCTCGGAATGCCCAATAAACAGATAACCGCCATCACTCAATATATCGGCATAGCGATCAAACAACACCCGTTGCGTATCTTTGCTGAAGTAAATAACGACATTACGACAAAAAATCACATCAAAAGAGCCTTTCATGGGCCATGCCTCCAGCAAATTCAAGCGTTTAAAACGAATGCTATCCTGCAATACAGGTTTTACCTTAACAACATCCGGCCGTTGAGGGTCCTTTAAAAACCACTTACGCTTGCGTTCTTCTGCCATGTTCTCGATACGCTGAATGTCGTAGACACCATTGCTACCATGCTGTAAGACATTGCTATCCAGGTCGGTTGCCAGGATCTTGGCATCCCAGCTTTTAAGATCAACAGATTCATTCAACGTGATTGATAGACTGTAGGGCTCCTCACCGGTAGAACAACCCGCGGACCATATTCTGATACGCTTGGACGCTCGATTCGTTATTTTCAGTTGGGGCAACACCGTATCTTGCAAAAACTCGAAATGATGGGATTCGCGGAAAAAAGATGTCAGGTTTGTGGTAATGGCATTAATAAAATTACTGAGCTCAGGCGAACGATCTTGCGCCAACACATCACAATACTGGTCAAAATTTTGTAACCTTAAAGCCCGCATCCGACGGGCAAGACGACCGTATATCATATCCCGCTTATGGGGTCCCAGGACGATACCGGTATGATCACTGGCAAGGCTGGCAATTCGCGCAAAATTGGCGTCAGTCATCGGGAATTCACGCTGCTCTGTTGCGACGTAGTTCTCGCGTTGACTTAATGTATATTCTGGCACTTCACTCACATCAAACACCCTGATTCTCAGTGATGCGTCACTGCACCCAACAATGGTTTGGTGTCATCGGCATTCAACATTGCACTGATGTCGAGCAGAATTACCATCTCATCTCCAACGCTACCTAAGCCTTTGACATATGCCGTATTGGCATTTTCAGACATTTCCGGAGAGGGCTGAATTTCGGAGGATTTAAATTGGTGTACATCAGATACTGCGTCAACAACGATTCCCATTACCCGCTGCCCCTGTTTCTGATTGCTGATTTTGAGCACAATTACAACTGTGGTCGGACCATACTCCACTTCCTTCAACCCAAATCGCTGTCGTAAATCAATAATCGGTACCACGGTACCTCTAAGATTAATGACGCCTTTAACGTGGCTCGGCGCATTCGGAATAGCGGTAGCACTTTCCCAGCCACGAATCTCCTGAACGCTTAGAATATCAACGCCGTATTCTTCGTTATCCATGAAGAAAGTCAGATATTGCTCCGTAGGCTCGGCAGCACTGATGAGAAGATCATTCTCATCCGCATTTTCATTCTGTTGATCCTGCATTATCGTTCTCTCTGAGTATACTAGGGTCTGTTGACTACGCGGCCCGGTCACCTTCGTTTTTGATCACTTTGTAGTCATCCTTACGAACACCTGCTAACTTGATCAAACCACTGATGTCCAGAATCAATGCAACCGTACCGTCCCCCAAAATGGTCGCACCGGAAACGCCTTCCACCCGCTTGTAATTTTCTTCTAGGCTTTTAATGACGACCTGTTGCTGGGCCAGTAAATCATCGACCACAAGCGCGACCTTCATGTTATCCCCTTCTACCACCACGAGCAGAGAGTCTTCCAGATTTGTACTATCCGGACGAATATTAAAGATATCGTACAAGCGAATCACGGGCACATATTCGTTTCTCAGACGTAAAACATCACAGCCTCCCGCGACGCGATGAATCATGGTCATATCGGTTTGAATCGATTCAATAATCGATATCAATGGCAATATGTAAGTGTGTTCACCGCTGCGCACTAACTGGCCATCCAGAATCGCTAACGTTAATGGCAAGCGAATGGTAAACGTTGACCCCTCACCGGGTACAGATTCGACTTCAACAGAACCGTTAAGCTCCTGAATATTCCT
Source organism: Oleiphilus messinensis (assembly GCF_002162375.1). Lineage (GTDB taxonomy): Bacteria > Pseudomonadota > Gammaproteobacteria > Pseudomonadales > Oleiphilaceae > Oleiphilus > Oleiphilus messinensis. Next base: position 4,040,695 of record NZ_CP021425.1, read on the forward strand.
TCGGACGACATCCATTCCGACGCCGCGCCCCGAAATATCGGTGACTTGTTCTGCAGTTGAAAAGCCAGGCTTGAAAACCAGGTCATAAATCTGTTCGTCCGATAACTTGTCATTTTCGCCTACCAGACCTTTTTCCACAGCCTTGCGCAGGATACGATCCCGATCCAACCCCTTGCCATCGTCAATAATCTGGATCACGATATTACCGCCTTGATGATAGGCATTCAGGATAATCGTTCCGGTTTCCGACTTCCCCGCAGCAATGCGATCCGCTGGCGTTTCGATACCATGATCCAGCGAGTTTCGAACCAGGTGCACCATTGGGTCACCGATTTTTTCCATTACCGTCTTATCAAGCTCGGTTTGCTCGCCAAGCAACTTCAACTCAATTTTTTTACCCAAGTTTCGGCTTAAATCATGAACCAGGCGAGGAAAACGGCTGAATGTAAAGCTAATCGGCAACATTCGTATCCGCATGACACTTTCCTGAAGTTCTCGCGTGTTTTGGCTCAATTGTTCCAAGCCCTCCAGTAATTTGGGCAATTTGTCCATGTCAAAATCCCGGCTCAGCTCTCCGAGCATAGACTGGGTAATGACAAGCTCACCGACCATATTTATCAGACTATCAATTTTGTCGATTCCAACCCGGATTGAAGATACTTCCGTTTTCGTTTTGTCTGCCTTGCTCTTGTCTGAGGTTTTGTTTGCAGGCGTTTTTGCCGCGATGGGTGCAGATATTTCAGGCTCAGTAGTTTCCGAGATGGGGACATCTGATGCAGCCTCAGGAACTACGGTTGTCGCCGGAGTAGCATCGGGAAGCTGGGCTGCAGCTTCGGGTTGATTAAGCTGTCCTTCTCCTTCTCCTTCTCCTTCTCCTTCTCCAGCAAGCATTTCACGCTCTTCCACTGTCTCGGTGGATTCACGCGCCACGGTTAACTCGGCATCATCGATAACCCACTCAAATACCTCTTCTATTTGCTCTTGAGTCGCCGATTCCGAGGTAAGTTTCAACGTCCAGGCCAGATAGCAAAGCTCCGGTTCAATCGCCCCGATTGCAGGAACAGAGGAGACATCAGCGACAACCTCAAGCGCGCCAAATTCTTCGAGTTCACGGAACATCCGTAAAGGTTCATTACCGGTTTTCAAGATATCCGGATCTGGCTTGAAAAATATTTTCCAGATATCTGGCTGCCCCGATTGTGCTTTCAGCTCCTCTTCTGCTTTAAGCTCCTCTGAAGCAGCCCCGCCCACCTCATTTCCAGGCGTTTGAGTGATGTCCTGCGGCGCATTAGAAGCTGATGCTCCTGACAAAATCTTTTCAAATTGAATCTTTAGCTCATCGGCTTCATCATTCTGATCAGAATCTCCACTTTGTAGGGCCTGGATCATCCTACGGACACAATCAACGGATTGCAGGAACAAATCCACATGCTCCTGAAGCAAAGGCCGGTCACCCGACCGAATTTGATCCAGCAGTGTTTCCAATACGTGAGTAAACTCAGCAACCGCAGAGAATCCGAAAGTTCCAGCTCCACCTTTGATTGAGTGCGCAGCTCGGAATATTTCGTTTATCGTTTCATCATCGTAGGATTGAAGATCAATATCGAGAAGTGCGGACTCCATAACATCCAACCCTTCCAGGCTTTCTTCAAAAAAAACTTGATGGAATTGACTTAGATCTATTCCCATGATTTCGCTCCGGTTGGCAGTTTCCCTCAGGATGGATCATCGACTATTTAGACTTTAGCGTAAGACAGATCTTGGCTGACGCATCCTTACTATTTGCGCTCGATTTTTATTCAAAGGACTTTTTTGATCGTTGCCAACAATTGATCCGGATTGAAAGGCTTAACCAGCCAACCGGTTGCACCCGCCTGCTTGCCTTCCATTTTTTTATCTCCGGCCGATTCGGTTGTCAGCATCAGAATCGGTGTAAACTTGTAACTTGGCAAGCCGCGAAGCTCTTTAACCAGCGCAATGCCATCCATCACCGGCATGTTGACATCCGACAGGACAAGATCAACTTGTTGCTTTTTGGCCAGATCCAGCGCCTGCTGGCCATCGGAAGCCTCGACAACCTCATATCCAGCACCTTTCAAGGTGAATGACACCATTTGTCTCATGGATGCCGAGTCATCAACCGCCAATATTTTTGTCATCTGCTATTTCCTTAATTTTCAAAGTAGCTTTTTAACCCCAACCGCGTCACACACTCAATAAACGCCTCAGAAGGTCTCTGCAAAACCACCTGTAGACCCGACTGCTGCATGCTGACGAAAAATGAATACAATATCTGAGCTGCCGCCGTATCGATGCGTTCCACTTCACTGGCATCAATATCGACAGGGGCTCCGGTTCGGAACAATTCTTCCAACTGGTGGGCAAGTGCCTCAGCACTGGCAATATTACAATTATTGACCAGTTTTATATCGCCGTGATTCGCCATAGGCCCTCCAACCATGAGGCAGATAAGTCGCGTTATAATCGCAAATTGCGCACGCTTATATTCAATAGTAACTCTAGTCGGAAATCGGAAAATTGCGAAAAAATTCGAGGAGAAGAAATTAAGCTTGGATGACTCTCGTAAAATAGGTGGCCATCTGCATTGCAAAGCGTTGTCGGCGGGTCAACAACCACCCGGAATCAGAAGCGGTTTCTACGTTGGCTGAATTCATCAATAAGCTTTTGCTCCTGTTTATCCTGCTCAACTTGTTCCTGCTGTCGACACTTTTCAATATGCTCTTGCATGCCTTTTTTCTTTTCATGGAGTTGCCGCCATGATGCCAGACACGCTGCGACCTGTTTTTCTGCTTGAGTGATTTGATTTTGTTGCTGGGTCATTGCCTGTCCAAGCTGTGCCATAAAATTTTGCAGATTCAGATAGGACTGGATGTGTAAATTCCCCTGTTGCTGTTGTTGCAACTGAGTTTGATAATCTTGCATATACTGCTGCAGTTGGCGCTCTTTTTCACGCTCCTGATGCAATAACTGTTGCGCACGTTGCAACTGTTTCAATGCCGCCTCTTCTTTGCGAACAGCAAGATCAAGTACGATTTTTAATCGCGTCGAACGCTTTTCCATCCCCATCGCCCCTTATCTATTCGATTTCTGACAGCTTAAATACTTCACTCAATTACTTACGTTGTGCCAGATTGGCTTGCTTGGGCGAAGGTGCTTCCAGAATTTTTTGCAACATTTGAATACTTTCATCAAATGGAGCGCTTTCCTTGAGCCCCTGTTGCAAGAATCGCTTCATTGCCGGAATACGCTCAATAGCAAAGTCAGTTTCCGGATCACTTCCGGGCACATAGGCCCCGACACTAATCAGGTCACGGGATTGTTGGTAACGTGCATAAACCTGTTTAAATCGCTGTGCCAGCCGTAAATGGGTATCACTCACAATGTGCGGCATGACTCGACTGATGGAAGCTTCTACGTCGATTGCCGGATAATGCCCCTCTTCTGCAAGCCGCCTGGAAAGCACGATGTGACCATCCAATATGGCTCGGGTCGCATCTGCAATCGGGTCCTGTTGGTCATCCCCTTCAGTGAGCACTGTGTAAAATGCCGTGATGGATCCCCCACCGGGCTTACCGTTTCCAGCTCGCTCCACCAGTTGGGGGATCTTCGCAAATACCGATGGTGGATATCCCTTGGTTGCGGGAGGCTCTCCTACCGCCAGGGCGATCTCCCTTTGGGCCTGGGCATAACGCGTTAAGGAGTCCATCAACAACAGCACATTTTTACCCTGATCACGAAAATATTCTGCCATGCGGGTCGTCAACATCGCCGCTCGCAAACGCATTAATGCGGAATCATCCGCAGGCGATGCAATCACGACCGACCGGGCCAGCCCTTCTTCTCCCAAAATATCTTCGATGAACTCTTTAACCTCACGACCCCGCTCACCAATCAGACCGACTACGGTAATATCTGCAGCCGTAAAGCGCGTCATCATACCCAACAGCATACTCTTACCCACACCACTACCGGCAAAAAGCCCAAGTCGCTGCCCAACCCCGACACTTAACATGCTATTGAGCGCACAGATCCCCACATCCAACGGCTGACGGATTGGCGCGCGCTCAAGAGGATTGATGATGTGTCCCGTCATCGGGATATGAACTTCTGGCTGAAGTGGCCCCTTACCATCAATCGGCTCTGCAGCACCATTCAACACTCGTCCCAGCAGACTAAACCCAACCGGAATCTGGCCAGCGCTTGAAAGCGGCGTCACGCGGGCGCCAGGGCGTAATCCATCAATGGCTGTCAATGGCATCAAATACACCCTGTCATCCGCAAAACCCACAACTTCGGCCTCAACGGCGGCATGATTCTCAACGGAAATCAAACAACGATCGCCCACGACCATCGGACAACCGACGGACTCCAGAGTAAGACCGACCATACGTGTCAAACGACCCGAAATTTCTGGCCCAATTGATTCCGGGGTCGATTGTGTGTAGCGGCTTATTCGTTCTGCCAAGGTACTTTGCATGGCGTTTGCCCAGTGATAGGTTATCGCATTCAGGTCAATTTTTATCCGGCTCGTCTGAGCCTTCAACATGAGTCGGTTCTGGTTCTGGTGGTTCTGGTTCTGGATCAAGAGAAATGGGCTTTTCCACAGCATCAAGCGCTACTTCGGTGTCTAGAAGTTCGCGATGAAAATCAGTGAGCTCCCCCATTGCCTGACTCAGATCACTCACCTCTTCGCCGTCAGCCCTCGCCATAGAGCGCTCTAACATGGATTGCACCGCTTTTTGAAAACGTTTTTCAACAGTATAGTTAATCAAACTCTGTGACGTTTCCACACGACAACCACCGGGGATAATCTCCTCGCTGGCAATCACTTTCGCTTCACCATCCATTTCATTAATGACCTGCGACACAGAATCTATATCCACAGGATTGAGAAATATCCGGATATTCGCAGAAGTGGAAGGAAGCATGCCAAGTGCCTCCCGGAGAACAGTTCGAATTTGGCGGGAATCCAGCACGAGTTCCCGCTTGATGACGGCACGAGTTAACGCCATGGTAAGATTTAACAGCGCTTCTTCGATTTCATCATCATGCGCTTTTATCGGATCAAGCAGTTCGCCCAGCAAATTTTGCAGCCGTCTCAGGGCCGATTGCATTTCGCCATCAGTTTTAGCAAACGCTTCGGCATGGCCGCTTTCCTGCCCTTTTTGGTACCCTTCCTGCTCACCTTTTACACTACCGTCCTGATGTCCCTTTTCAAAACCATTTTGTAAGCCTTGCTGCTCACCCGCTTTATAGCCTTCTTCAAACCCTGCTTCGTATGCATCCTTATGAATTTGTTCCAAATCGGCAGCGGTCAACGGTTTGACCATTTCTTCTGGTTCCGGTTCGGGTTTTACTGCATTCCCCTGCTCATCCATAGCAGGCAGTTCCCAACGCTCATAGGCTGTCAATTCTTTGGCAGGAATACGGCTTTTGCCACTGATGGGTTTGTTGGACATCGAAACAGCCTCTGTCGACGATCACGTTGGGGAATAGAAAATCGAATTGCTTACACAAAGCTGATGTACTAATGCTGATGTACTAATGCTGATGTACTAAAGCTAATGTACTACAGCTGATGTACTACAGCATTTCTTCGCCAGCACCACCCAGCGAGATTTCGCCGGCATCCGCAAGTTTGCGGGCAATTGTAAGAATATCTTTTTGTGCAGTCTCGACCTCGCTGAGTTTTACCGGGCCTTTCGCTTCCAGATCATCACGCAACAATTCGGCAGCTCGTTTCGACATATTTTTGAATATTTTTTCTTTAAGTTCGTCATCTGAGCCTTTAAGGGCAAGAATCAGAACATCAGAGGAAACCTCTCGAAGCAAGGTCTGAATGCCGCGATCATCAACATCCTTGAGGTTATCAAATACAAACATCAGGTCTTCAATTTCAGAGCCAAGATCAGCATCAACCTCTTTGATCGACTCCATCATCTCGCCTTCAACGCTGCTGTCCATAAAGTTCATAATATCAGCGGCCCGCTTGACCCCGCCGATCTTACTGGTTTTCGTTGATGAGCCCCCGGAGAATTGTTTCTCCAAAATGTCATTCAATTCCTGCAATGCCTGAGGTTGAACCGTTTCCAACGCGGCAACACGCATAATGACATCCAGACGAACCTTTTCATCCAAATTCGACAACACACCTGCAGCTTGATCCGGGTCGAGATAAGAGACTACGATGGCCTGAATTTGCGGGTGCTCATAACGAATGATGTCCGCCACCGAGCGGGCTTCCATCCATTTCAAAGTATCCAGGCCGGTTGTGTTACCGCCAACCAGAATGCGGTCAATCAAACTCGCCGCTTTTTCTTCGCCCAAAGCCTGGGTCAACATGGCCCGAATATAATCATCCGCGCCGATACCTAACCCGGTTTGCCCTCCAACCGCTTCAAGAAATTCAAGCGTAACGACTTCAACTTGTTCCTGCTTGATATCACGCAATTGAGACATGGCGGTACCGACTCGCTGCACTTCCTTGGGCCCCATATGCTTGAGAATCTGTGCTGCATCCGCTTCACCCAGAGACATCAACAGAATTGCAGCGGCTTCCGTACGACTCACTTTTGGCAAATTCTTTTTGTCTACAGGCGCGGGCGCAGCGGCATTCTCTTCAGCCATGATTACCTCAATCCCCCCTCAGCGGGTTAAAAAGCATGTATATGCGGTATTAATCGAACGTTACTGGAAAGCCTAGTCTATTCATCTGCATTTACCCACTGTCTGATGACCTGCGCGACTCGAGCAGGATCCTCAGCAACCAGACCTTTCAGTGCATTCAATTGCTTATCATACCCTTCAGACGCCCCGGGTAAAAGGAACTCATCAGTCGCAGATAATGTTACTTTACTCATGGCATCCGTGTCTTCAAGCTCATCCAGAGTAGCCAATCCTTCTTCATCACCGGCCAGTGCCAGTTCTTTCTCGGCTTCGCCACTTTTCGCCAGACTTTTCAGTGTAGGACGAACCAGCCCAAATAACAGTATGACAAACACGAGGAAGGCAATAAAGGGTTTGATCCATTCAAGCACCCAAGCCTGCTGCCAAAGCGGGATTTCTTCAACCGGTACCACTTCTTCCGGCGCAAACGGCGAATTAATAACGGTTACACTGTCACCTCGGGCAGCAGAATAGCCAACCGCGTTGCGTACCAGAATCGTCAAACGTTCAAGCTCTGCCGCAGGCCAGGGGACATAGCTTAAGTCCCCCGATTCAGGGTCAATTCTTTTGATGTCATCAACAACAACTGCAACGGTCAAGCGCGCAACTTTACCGGTTTGATGCCGGGTGTAGCTCACGGAGCGATCAACTTCGTAGTTGCGAGTTGCCTGCTTGCGGATATCCGCCATCTGTGGATTGGCCGCGCCAGGCTGGCCATTGGCAAGCTCAGGTGCTGTAGCATTTCCCGGGGGCTGATTCGACAATGCGCCTGGAACACCGCCATCAGCACCATTCACGCGCTGCTCATCGACAGTTTGTTCACTGCGCAGGGCCTGTAAGTCAGGGTTGAAAACCTCCTCCGCCGACTCGATTTCAGTGAAATCAACGTCTGCCGACACTTCCGAGCGGAACCGGCCAGCCCCGATAATGGGTTCCAGAATACTGACCACTCTGGAATTCAAAACGGATTCCACCTTACGGGAATATTCGAATTCCTTTGCGATTTCCTTGGCTTCGGCATCCTCATCGTTTTTGGACAACAGGTTCCCCCGCTGATCAACCACGGTAACATCCTTATCACTCATCTCAGGCACGCTGCTCGCCACCAGGTTGACAATGGAAGACACATTCTCCTTGGTAAGCTCACGCCCGGCATAAACTTCTACAAAAACAGATGCAGAGGGCTTTCGGACATCCCGAACAAAAACCGATCGTTTCGGCACAGCCAGATGGACCCGGGCGGTTCTGACATTACGCAAACTTGAAATCGTTCGAGCCAACTCCCCTTCCAGTCCGCGTTTGAAACGAGTGGTTTCCATAAACTGACTGGAGCCCAGAGACTGATCCTGATCCATGATCTCATAGCCAATTCCGGTATCCTCTTTAACTCCGGCGGATGCAAGCTTTAATCGCGCGGTGTAAATATCATCGGTCTCCACCATCAAGATACCGGTTTTCGGCTCGATTTTGTAATTGATACCATTATCATTCAGAAGGGTGGTGATTTCATCAGGGTCATAGTTGTGAAGATTCGTCAACAATGGCTGATAATTAGGCTCCTGAGCCCAGAGTACAACGGCCAAACCCAATGCAACACTGGCCGCCAAACCGACCATCAAACCAATCTGGCGCATCAGCGTCAACTTGTTGAACCCCAGCAACATATCGTTCTGAGGATCCCCGCCAATATTCATTGATGTCTCTTCGGTTTCAGGAACCTGAGCTTCGGGGTTTACTTCAGCTGGTACACTCGCCATAACCTAATCACCCTATTAACCACTTTACCTTAACGATTTACAACCTGAGTCTGGAGATCGTTAAACCGGCATCTTCATGATTTCTTCATACGCCTGCACAACCTTGTTTCGAACCTGTGTCAGAGCCTGAAACGACACCGACGCCTTTTGACCCGCGACCATGACCCTGGCGATATCAACTTGAGGATCTCCTTGCTCATAGGCGGTTGCCAAAGTCTTGGCTGTTTTTTGCGTATCATTTACCTTGTTTACTGCTGAAGTGAGCATATCGCCGAAGCTGGGAACGTCCGACGGCTTGTTAACTTCATTGATTTTGTTTGGATTAAGGTCTGGCTGAACGGGTTTTGGACGTTGAATTTGCGCGCGTAAAGTACGCATTTCTGCCAACACCTGAGTAATATCATTTCGCTCTGTCATCACTTGCCCTACCCTTAACCAACCCACTGATGTCAAGAAAACATGCTTTGGAACCTGAGACGAATACAAACGTCGATTTTCTGACACTAATGGCTAAAAAAGCCTTGAATAACGGGTATTTTGCAGAAACCATGCCAAACTCGAGCCGCACAGAAAAATTCGATTATCCGTCAGACGTGTCGAGCGCAAACAGGATGGATACAAATAGAGAGGGATACAATTAGAAATAGATCAGGGGAAACCTGGCATTAAGGGACTGCATGAGAAAAACAATCAGTTTAATAATGAACGTTCGCCCCTTTCCGAGTAACCTCAGGAGAAAGGGGCGCTTAACAAAAAACCTTGCCTGGATCTGGATCAACTCAACGCAAGCTCAGTCTCGAGGTCGATTCCCATATCCCGCATCTGTGCCAGCTTATATCGAAGTGTTCTGGGACTGATCCCCAATTTTTCAGCTGCCAGCTTGCGCTTCCGGCATTGACGTATGGTATCAATTATAATTTGGAACTCTCTCATTTTGAGATCCGTTCCCAAATCAACAGGCGCTTCAGGCTTATAGCTATCCTGAGGTGCTCCGCCGGCAAAATGCTCTGTTTCAGATAGACTCGACGTCGGGTTTTCGCCGATCCAGCCCGAAGTCCCGACCGCATATTCATCCCAGGACTCCCCTCGTTTTGCATCTTGTGCGGACTCCGAAACCATGGATGCAGGCATGGCTGTTGTTACCGGTGCGGTCATCGCCATCCAGGGCTGACCAATCATATCGAGACATAAATCATCGGCCTGAATCACATTGCCCTGCTGCAGGATCAACGCTCGCTGGAGTGCATTATCGAGCTCACGAACATTGCCAGGCCAGTGATACTCCGTCAATGATGTTTTGGCCGCTGTCGATATATTGACGCTTGGAAGCTTCATTTTACGTGTATGCTTTGTCAACAGCTTCTCCGCCAGCGGGACAATATCCAGTGGACGCTCACGAAGAGGACGCCAGTGCATGGGAAATACACTCAACCGATAAAACAAATCTTCACGGAACTTGCCTTCCCGAACATACTCGTGAAGATTACGGTTAGTGGTTGCCAAAACCCGTACATTCAGAGCGATAGTTTTCCGCCCCCCCACTCGCTCTACTTCGCGCTCCTGCAAGACGCGAAGGAGTTTCGCCTGCAAGCCCAGCTCCATTTCCGATATTTCATCCAGCAACAGTGTGCCACCGTTGGCCTGCTCGAACTTGCCTGGAGCGCTGGCATATGCTCCGGTAAATGCACCTTTCTCATGCCCAAAAAGGATGGCTTCCAGCATATTCTCCGGAATGGCTGCACAATTAATCGCCACGAAAGGCGCTTTACTACGATTAGAGTGCGCGTGAATATACCGTGCCAGAACCTCTTTACCCGTTCCACTTTCGCCTGAAATCAGCACGGTGGAATCCGTAGTTGCGACTTTGTTTGCCATTTGAAACAAACGTCGACTGTAAGGATCCTCTGCCACAGGCTGTGCTTCATCATCATCAATATCACCATTTACAACCCGATTCACTGAACGCATCAGGGTTGTTGGATCAAAGGGTTTAACCATGTAATCAATAGCTCCCGCCTGAATTGCATTCACAGCTTGGCGTATTTGACCGTAAGCAGTCATCAAGATGACCGGTAGCCCGGGGTAGAGTTTCTGTATTTGATCCAGAAGAGCATGCCCATCCATACCGGGCATGTTGACATCGCTGACAACCAGATCAACCAGACTATTCTCCAGCAGTGGTAAAGCAGCCTCTGCCGATTCTGCCTCCAAACATTGATGACCATTCATTTCGATGGTTGTTACCAAGGCTTCTCTTAACTCGATGTCGTCTTCTACGATCAGTATTTTTGCCTTACTCATAGCTGCCACCCCAAAACTTCCAATCACTCAACTTAAATTTCTGTTGCCAGTCTTGTATTCGGAAGACCATCAACATTGTCAATTTTTCGTCGCGAACGATAGTCGCGCTTGCTACCCCTAAACCCGTTTTACCTACTGCACATCAGCACATTGTGCGGGTAGAATCAGCGTTGCAATGACGCCTCGCTCTGGTTGATTGCGGTTATTCAGACTAAACACCCCCTTATGTGCTTTCGCGACCGCCTGGACCACAGCGAGACCAAGCCCTGTACCTTGAGATTTGGTGGTATAAAACGCCTCTAACACCTGCTCGGTATCCGTATCCGGTAAACCTGGCCCGTTATCTTCTACCGTAATCGCGACGCGCTCACCCGGCACAGAGGTCAAACACACGCGGATATGCGCCTCGCCTTTAACGGCCTCAATACTGTTATTAATCAAATTCATACAGGCTCCAATCAAGGCGTCACGATTACAGGAAATATATTCCCCATGGCAGCGGTTATCCCACTCGATATGGCTATTACTGGACTGCACCGGCGCATCTGCGGCTTGTTCAAGCAATACTTTAATTTCATCGATGCAAACACGCTCTGCCATTGGCGTTTCACCTCGGGCAAAGATCAACATATCTCTAACTTGTTGCTCCAGGTGGGTCAGTCTCGACATCAATTTCGTAGCGCACTTAATTCGCATCTCGTCATCAATTTCAGACTGACAGAGATGCCCCGCATACAGCATTGCTGTTGACAGTGGCGTACGCACCTGATGGGCCAAAGATGCGACCATTCGCCCCATAGATGACAAGCGCTCAGAACGGCTCAACTGTGCCTGTAGCTGACGAGTTTCGGTTAAATCCGTTAATAAGATTAATTGCCCAGGTGTGTTGTCCATTGAACGTATAGCAATGCTGACTCGACGCCCGTCTTTCAGAGACACTTCATGTCCATCATCATGTCGAGGGGAGAAACAACGCTGAATAACATCCAGCCAGCGCTCCCCTTCCAGCGGCTCCCCCAACAAGTCGATCGCCGCATCATTACATTGCTGAATCACGCCATGACCGTCCAAAACGACAACCGCGGCAGGCAATAATCTCAAAAGGGTTTCCAATCGATTGGCAACCCGCTCCTTTTCTTCCAGCTCCTTCCGACGTTGCTGAACTTCCTCGGACAGTTCGCCGTTTAATTGACCTACTCTGTTCTCAAGATTACGGTAGGACTCTGTCAACTGCGAGGACAGATGATTAAACATATTGACGATTTGGCTCACTTGAGTGCTATCCCCATCAATCGATTCCTGATCGAAGGTTCGAGCATTCAAGGTGCCAGAAAATGCACTGGGTACAGAAATGGATTGCCGCCCGATATCCTGCATCGCAATAATGGGCTCACTACACCAATGATCTTGTATGGATTGGGCTGCCTGTTTTTGTAAACTCATTGCGGACTCCAGTGCATTAATGATCGTATTAGTCGAAAGCACTGACACTTCACCCGGTGAAGGCAAGCCAGCGTCTTCTACGTCTGGAGAACTTAAAGCACACAGCATGCCACTTTTAATTAACCTTTATTTTCAGACAGTTACAAAACACACAAACACTTAATGTCAAATATATGACTATCACCCCCACACCCATCAACACTGGTGAGTCAAGTTTTTGTCTACAAAATTTGGCAGGAATACGATACCAAGAATGAAAATGGTTATTTTTTGAACCATACTGTATTTATCAAAATATAATCACTCAGATCTATTTATCGTAGTACGTGGTTAAACGTAGTACGTGGTTAAACGCAGTACGTGGTTAAACGCAGTACGTGGTTAAACGCAGTACGAGGTTAAATGTAGTACGTGGTTAAACGTAGTACGAGGTTGAACATAGTGCGCCGACCAGTTTTTACGGTCGCTATCCCGAAAACGGGGGAAACGTCATGCAGTTATCGGAATTTTTCAATGAACTGTGGACAGACTATATCCGGCTGTCCCCTCAGGCTGAATCCATACATGAACTTTTCGAACAGGTAGATGGACCTGTATGCAATGATCATGTTGCGTTTCGAACCTTTTCGGACTCCCCCATTGCACTGGACAAGCTCCAAAAACACATCCTGTCCTTAGGCTACACACCGGATGAAGATTACGACTTTCCTGAAAAGAAACTTAATGCCAGAAGCTATGTTCACGCCACTGCCCCAGAGGCTCCACTCATCTTTTTCAGTGAGTTAAGGTGGCTCGAACTGCCACCGGCATTACGGCAAATCATTCAAAACATCATTGCCAGCATTGATCAAGGCGCAGCGGCCAATATCGACGTGCTCTGGCGAGGCCTGCTCTGGCCGCGAATTCGATGGCAGGAGTATACGTTGCTCGTTGAGCAAAGCGAGTATGCGGCCTGGCTCGCCGCCCACGGATTGCATGCCAATCATTTCACCATTTCACTCACTGAAAGGCCCACTATAAACACGGTGGCATCAGCGGTTGAGCAGCTACGAAGCGCGGGCTTTCGTTTAAATAAATCAGGCGGCTTAATCAAAGGCGGACCAGACACCTTATTGGAACAGGTATCGACACTCGCTGATGTCGTACCGGTCCGGTTTGCAGCCGGTCAAATTCATGAAATTCCAGGGTGTTATTACGAGTTTGCCAAGCGTTACCCTACCCGGGAAGGAAATTTATTTCGAGGTTTTGTGCCCGCCAGTGCCGACAAAATATTCGAATCCACCCATCATGCCCGGTAAGATCGGGCTGAAAAGTGTGCCAACCTGCGAAAATTGCGAGGTGAAGTATGGCCAGAAAAAATCGAATCATGATACTGGGAGCGGGACGCATCGGATGTTGTATTGCCCGAATACTGCAACACAGTAAAAAATACAAGTTAACGGTCGCTGACTCCAATACCCAGGCCCTTACCGAACTGAAACAACTGAAATTTGCAGTGCTGACACTCGACTTTGCTGATTCCAAAACATTGCGTAATGCCTTTCAGGGTTATGATGCAATTATTTCAGCCGCCCCTTTTCACTTTAACGTGGGTATCGCCAAAGCCGCTCTAAAAGCAGGTCTTTCCTATTTCGACCTTACTGAGGATGTTGCCACCACAAAAGCGATTCGGTTGCTGTCCTCAAAAGCCAAAAACGGGCAAATTTTCATGCCGCAGTGCGGCCTCGCCCCGGGTTTTATCGGTATTCTGGGCAATGCACTGGGCCTGCAATTTGAGCAATTGCAAACACTCAAATTAAGAGTCGGGGCCCTCCCGGAATTCCCCACTAACCAGCTCATGTACAATTTGACCTGGTCTACCGAGGGCTTAATCAATGAATACTGCAATCCCTGTGAAGCCATTTCCCAAGGGGAATACTGTCAATTAAAACCACTGGAAGGTCTGGAAACCTTTTCACTGGATGGCAAATCCTACGAGGCATTTAATACATCTGGCGGCTTGGGAACACTTTGTGAGACGCTGGCTGGAAAAGTTTCGGAATTGACTTACAAAACTATTCGATTTCAGGGGCACCGATATCTGATGGATTTTCTGATCAACGGCCTGCATTTGGGTGATAGCGGGAAAAGCAGGGATTTGTTACGAGAAATATTCGAAACAGCCATCGCAAAAACACAACAGGATGTAGTCATTGTCTTTGTGACGGCCACCGGTTATGTCCAGGGCAAACTGATGCAACGGAGCGCTTACTACAAAATATATCATGGGGTAATTGCAGGTGATCACTGGAGCGCGATTCAAATTGCAACAGCGAGCTCTATGTGTGGCGTAATAGACATGCACTTCGAAGGGCAACTGCCTCGCTCCGGATTTGTGCGCCAGGAAGATGTTCCCTTTCGGGACTACATTAAAAACCCATTTTGTAAACCGCTGGCACAAGCCCGGCATCAGCATGCCTGATGAAAGAAACGTTAATCCCGAAAGCCAATGAAGAGGAATCGTTATGCAGCAGAAAATAATAAACGCCGCAAAATTAGATATCTATCTAAAAGGCACGCAATTCTGCGGTGTGATTCAGGGAACACATCGACTGGCCGGGAACGAATCCGTTTTTACCTCCCTGTCACCGATTGACAATACCCCTGTAGCCAACTTTGGAAAAGCCGACTCCACGGAAGTTGAACAGGTTATTGAGCGATCAAAAGCCGCTTTTTTGCAGTTCCGAACCGTGCCCGCTCCAATCCGGGGGGAGTTGGTTCGACGCATCGGCAACCTGGCTCGTGAACGAAAAACACTACTGGCCGAATTGATATCCCTTGAAGCCGGAAAGATCAAGGAAGAGGCCCAGGGTGAAGTTCAAGAGCTTATCGATATCTGTGATTTTGCCGTGGGTCAATCAAGGCAACTTTACGGTTTAACCATCGCCAGTGAACGTCCTGAGCATCGAATGATGGAGCAATGGCACCCTCTTGGCCCTGTCGCAATCATCACAGCTTTCAACTTTCCCGTTGCAGTCTGGGGCTGGAATGCGGCCTTGGCTTTGATTTGTGGTAACAGTCTGATTTGGAAGCCATCAGAACAAACTTCACTGTGTGCACTTGCTTGTCAGCAGCTAGTAGAGGATGCATCAAGCACCATGGCAGAGATCCCGGATGACCTCACTGCCGTACTTTTAGGCGATAAAACAGTCGCAGATCCCCTGATCAGCCACAGGGATATTGCCCTCGTCAGTGCTACCGGTTCAACCGAGATGGGACGAACGGTAAGTGCTCGCGTTGCACAAAGACTTGGGCGGGTATTATTGGAACTCGGCGGAAACAACGGCATGATTGTGACCCCCTCAGCAAATCTGGATCTCGCGCTCAGAGCGATTGTTTTCGCAGCGGTGGGCACCTGTGGGCAGCGCTGCACCTCGCTGCGCAGGGTAATCGCTCACGAGAGTATCATAGATGAACTCGAAACACGCTTGATCAAGGCTTATACATCATTGCCTGTTGGCAACCCGTTTTCGGATAAAACACTGATTGGCCCTTTGGTTAACAGAGCCGCCGTAAAGCGCTTTCAAGCAGCAATCGAAACATTTCAGAAAGAAGGCAACGAAATTATCTATGGCGGGCAACTACGTGAAGATTTGGGGCCCGGTAACTATGTCACTCCGGCCATAGGAAGACAAACAGGGGACAGTCAAATAATTGGCACAGAAACCTTTGGTCCGCTGCTTTACCTCACTCCCTATGAAACACTGCCAGAAGCGATTTCGATCCACAATAGCGTCACCCAGGGGCTCTCTTCCGCCATTTTTACCTCTGACCTCCAGGAGGCAGAGCAATTCCTTGGCCCGGCAGGCTCAGACTGTGGTATCAGCAATGTGAATATCGGAACGTCCGGGGCGGAAATTGGTGGTGCTTTCGGAGGCGAGAAGGATACCGGTGGCGGTCGGGAATCTGGCAGCGATGCATGGAAAAACTACATGCGCAGAGCCACAAACACAATCAACTACGGAACTGCGCTTCCGCTTGCACAAGGTATCCAGTTTGATATCTGACGTATGATCCGAAAGCTTGTCTGAACTCAGCAGCTTTATGCTCAGCAGAGCCAAGAGGCAGATCAGTCTGCCTCGCCCTCTTTGTTCAAGCCATACTTCCTTACCTTTTCAACCAAGGTAGTACGACGAATGCGCAATCGTTCTGCAGCTCGGGCGACAACCCCCTCACTTTCATCAAGTGCTTGCTGAATCAATGACTTTTCAAGGTTACCCAAGTAATCCTTCAAATCGATGCCATTGACCGGTAATAAAGCGGGCGAATCGAGCCCTACCAGCCCCCCCGAACGGACATCCACATTATCAGGAAATGCATCATCTTCATCGGATTCATCCACATGCCGGAACTTATGGGGCAATTCATGTACACCCACCACGCCATAGGGATGCATTATCGCCAGACGCTCTACCAAATTAGCCAATTCACGTACATTACCAAACCATTCATGGCGACACAGGCTCATAATCGCTGCAGAGTTAAAACGAATGGATCCCCGCTTCTCGGTTTCCATGCGGGAGACAAGCTCATTAATCAATAACGGAATATCTTCCACTCGATCTCTCAGAGGCGGCATTTCAATGGGGAAAACATTTAAGCGATAAAATAGATCCTCTCGGAAATCGCCATTGCGAATCATTTCTTCAAGGTCTTTATGCGTGGCTGCAATAATTCTCACATCGGTTGTCAGTGTTTTATTACCGCCAACCCGTTCATAGGTTCGTTCTTGAAGCACCCTCAGAATCTTGACTTGCATATTCAAAGGCATGTCACCGATTTCATCCAGGAATAACGTACCTCCTTCCGCCATTTCAAACCGACCTTTTCGGTCTGATATCGCCCCTGTGAACGCGCCCTTCTCATGCCCGAACAGCTCACTCTCCAGCAGCTCTGCCGGAATGGCGCCGCAGTTAACAGGTACAAAAGGTTTGTTTCGTCGCTTGGAGTTATAGTGTAGATTTCGCGCAACCACCTCTTTCCCGGTCCCTGATTCACCGGTAATCAAAACACTGACGTCTTTATCCGCAACCTGAGACATCAACTGGCGAACCTGATGGATCCCCCGACTCGTGCCCACTAAAGACCGGAATAACTGAATTTCACGCTGCTGACCCCGCTCCCGCCGAGCATTGAATTGCTCCCGATACACCTGCGCGCGATAAAGGCTGTCCAGCAGTTTATTGTAGGCTGGCGGCCACTCAATACGGGATAACACCTTGCCGTGTGCAGCACTTGATTCAGACACCTCTTCAGGGTCAACATCGCCGAGAATCAAATAAGGCAAGCCTTGATCCAGAGCCCCCAATTTACTCAGGGTATCCTTTACCACACTTTTATTCCCACCCAGTATGGCGAGCCCATATTCTTCGACACTAAACGCATCACCTGTGATGGTACTCTGTAAGTCATCACCACTGACTAAAACGACTTCTTCACCAATAAACTCTAGAATTACTTTCATGTTATGACACCGTTCATCGGTATCATGGATGAGGAGCACCTTCATTTCTTTTCGCATGAGACAGCAAACCCTTCATTGACACGGACTCAGACCAATCCCGTCACGCTAAACAGCTTAAAGTGCCCTTGGGACAATCATTCACACTAAAACCATCAACACAAACAGCGGCCTCATCAAAGGCGTGATGGCAAGTAATTTGGTTTTAAGATGGTTAACAGGATGGAGCACCAATAAGTAAAGTACGCTATGACCTACCAGTCAAATTTATGACTAATATTTACCACCATTAGCGCCAAAGGTGTCTTTTCATCATTTTTTTGACATCAGCATTGCTGAATATAAACAAATCCCGGGGAACCGTAGCTTACCGGTACTTCGCTGAATCAATATAACGACTTGCGGCTTTGTGTTCATTATTAAGTTGTTTGAGCTGTCTTCCAAGCTCAGACTGTTTATCCTTTGCTTCGATCAACATTCGCTGATATTCGCTTTGAATATCTCGCAGCATACTCTGAAGCGCATCGCGCTCATTCTGCCCGGCAAACGCGGCACGGTTGACCAGGTTTTCCACCTCTGTCGTCAATTGAGAGTCCAATGCCTCAACGCTATCCCAGTCCTCTTTTTCAAAGCTCGCGAACAGTGCACATTTAATTTGTTCAAGATTGCTGTAGTCCAAACTCATAATATTTCCCACTGAAAAGCTGTTTCTTCAGTGTAGCGCTTACAATTGTATGGGTACAATATTAATCCTATAGCCCGTTTTGCGAGATTCATTACGTTAACTTACATGCTTGCTTATTTTATTGAACCACCGCAGTAATCACCTATCATCAATACAAAATATTTCTTTTTAATATCAGAAACCTAATAGAACCAAGAACTCACCTAACATTTGTTTAAAATTGGTTGTAACAGACGGACTTCAGGCTGATACTCACCAGAAACAGCTTCTAAATTAATGTTAATTTCGTGCGAAAAGTCTCGGATTTATTCGTTGGGATGTTTCATTATTGAGGCACATTCTGAGGCGCGTAAAGGGTAGACAAATATGCCAAAGCTCGTGAAATCAATCTTCATCACCAACAACAAGAAACAAGATCTGACCCTGAAAACTACTCCAGATACTCCAGCTAAAAACTTACCCAGACTCGCAGAAAATGAACTGGAGTGGGAACTCTCTGCTCAAATCGCTTTACGTAACCGCTGCTCACAACCCTAGATCACATACAATCCCAGATCACATACAATCCCAGATCACTTACAACCCCTGATCACTTACAACCAAAAATCCTAGCATCCCTGATGCCCAATTACTCCAATCAAATAAGTTCTTTGATCCGCACCGTCAATTAAGCTACAAATTTTGGTTACATCAAGTTGAATCAAAAAAGCCCTCAAAAAGAGGGCTTTTTTGTTACGGCTTGGAGAAACTTGATTACGACAAGAACTTAATCATAACACCAGCCGCTACCGCAGAACCGATAACACCAGCAACGTTTGGACCCATTGCGTGCATCAAAAGGAAGTTCTGTGGATTCGCTTCCAGGCCAACTTTGTTGGACACTCGAGCAGCCATTGGCACTGCAGAAACACCGGCAGACCCAATCAATGGGTTAACCTTCTCTTTACTGAAGACGTTCATGATTTTAGCCATGATAACACCTGTTGCTGTCCCTACGCAGAACGCGACCATACCCAGAACGAGAATACCGAGCGTTTGCAAATCGAGGAACTTGTCAGCAGACAGCTTGCTTCCAACAGACAGACCCAGAATGATCGTTACGATGTTAATCAGTGCATTTTGAGCCGTATCGCTCAAACGATCAACGACGCCACACTCGCGCATCAGATTACCCAAGCAGAACATTCCCAACAGCGGTGCTGCGTCCGGTAAGAACATCGCCACCAGAATCAACAGAACAATTGGGAAAAAGATTTTTTCCAACTTTCCAACCTGACGCAATTGTACCATCGCAATCTTACGTTCTTCCGCATTGGTCAATGCTTTCATAATGGGTGGCTGGATCAAAGGAACCAGCGCCATGTAGGAATAAGCAGCCACAGCAATCGCACCTAACAGATGGGGCGAAAGCAACGTTGCAACATAGATCGAAGTCGGACCATCCGCGCCACCGATAATGCCGATAGCGGCCGCCTCTTCTATTGAAAACTCAATAACGCCGGTGGACGTCAACAATGCCGCTCCCAAAACCGTACCAAAAATACCAAACTGTGCAGCTGCACCGAGGATCAAGGTTTTTGGATTTGCGAGCAACGGCCCAAAGTCCGTCATTGCACCTACACCCATAAAGATCAAGAGCGGAGCAACACCACTGAGAATCGCTACAGAGAAGAAGTTATAGAGCATACCATTGGCATAGCCCATATCTACAGCCGAAAAGCTTGCCGCTTCATGCATTGCAGCATTTGCAGCTTTATACGCCTGAAGCAATTCATATCTGAACTCGGATGAAGCAACCGCTTGAGCGGCATCCAGTGGCACATTCAGTACCCCGGCAAGTTGTGTCAACTGCGCTGCACTACCAAGATGGATCGCATTCTCTACCGCAGAGTATGCCAATCCCGCCTCTGGAATATTCGCCATAACCCCACCAAACCCGATTGGGACCAGCAGTAATGGCTCAAAACCTTTGCGAATCGCAAGGTACAGTAACCCTAAACAAACGAACATCATGACCGCTTGACCGGGTGTCAGATTATACAGGCCGCTGCCTGTCCAAAGATTAATTATCTTATCCATATTAAATAAGGCTCAACTTAACCCAGAGTCAACAGGACATCACCAACAGCGACGGAATCGCCAACAGCAACTTGAACACCACCTACCGTACCGCCCTTGGGTGCACGGATTTCGGTTTCCATTTTCATCGCTTCAAGAATAATCAGTACATCACCTTCCTGAACCGACTGCCCCGCAGATACGAGAATCTTGAAGATATTACCAGCGAGAGGCGCGTTAATTGGATCACCACCACCTGCAGGAAGCGCTGCTGGAGCCGCTGCCCCACCACTGGCTCCACCGGAAACTGGAGCCAAATGAGTAACATCACCACCTTCTGAAACCTGAACAACATAGGATTGGCCGCTAACAGAAACGGTGAAAGTCTCTGGCTCACCCGGTTTGCTGGATGCCGCAGATGCAGGCACTTCATTTCCTGTTGGAGCAGGCTCAAACGCGGAAGCATCACCTCGGTTTTCCAGGAATTTCAAACCAATTTGTGGGAACAAGGCATAAGTCAGTGCATCGTCCACAACAGCATCAGCCAATTTGAAGCCCTTTTCCTGGGACAGGGACTTGATTTCATCCGTTAACTTATCCATTTCAGGCGTTAACAGGTCAGCCGGGCGACAAGTGATCGCTTCTTTGCCATCCAGCACTCGAGCCTGAAGCTCAGCATTGTAAGGTGCAGGAGCAGCGCCGTATTCACCTTTTAAAATACCGGCGGTTTCTTTTGAAATTGACTTGTAACGTTCGCCAGTCAGGACGTTAAGTACCGCTTGTGTACCCACGATTTGAGAGGTTGGCGTAACCAGAGGGATGTAACCCAAGTCTTCACGTACGCGGGGAATTTCTTCCAGCACTGCGTCAAATTTGTCTGCAGCGCCTTGCTCTTTCAACTGGCCTTCCATATTGGTCAACATGCCACCTGGAACCTGAGCAACCAGAATTCGAGAATCCGTACCACGCAAGGAGCCTTCAAACTTGGCGTACTTCTTACGCACAACACGGAAATAGGCTGCAATTTCTTCCAGTTTGGAAATATCCAGACCTGTATCTCGATCGGTTCCTTTCAATGCCGCAACAACAGATTCCGTTGCTGAGTGACCGTAGGTCATACTCATTGAAGAAATTGCCGTATCAACGCGATCAATTCCCGCTTCAACCGCTTTAAGGATCGTCATATCAGACAACCCGGAGGTTGCATGAGCGTGCAATTGAACTTCCAACGAAGTTTGTGCTTTCAGTCGCGAAACCAGATCAAACGCATCAGACGGCGTCAAGATCCCTGACATGTCTTTAATCGCGATGGAGTCTGCCCCCATATCTTCGATTTCTTTGGCCAGATCGATCCACATATCCAAAGTATGTACAGGGCTGGTCGTGTAGGAAATGGTACCCTGAGCATGTTTTCCAACGCGCTTAACTGCTTTGAGCGCTGTATCCAGGTTTCGTGGATCATTCATCGCATCGAATACCCGGAATACGTCTACACCATTTTCCGCAGCACGTTCAACAAACTTATTGACTACATCATCTGCATAATGTCGGTAACCCAGAAGATTCTGTCCACGTAGCAACATCTGTTGCTTGGTGTTGGGCATTGCTTTTTTCAGCTCGCGAATACGCTCCCACGGATCTTCACCGATAAAGCGGATGCAGGAGTCAAATGTTGCGCCACCCCAGGATTCTACCGACCAATATCCAATACTATCGAGCTGGGCGGCAATGGGAAGCATATCTTCGAGGCGCAGGCGAGTCGCGAACAGCGACTGATGTGCATCCCGAAGCACAACATCAGTAATACCTAATGGTTTTTTCATATCTGTCATGGGTTTCAA
Source organism: Oleiphilus messinensis (assembly GCF_002162375.1). Lineage (GTDB taxonomy): Bacteria > Pseudomonadota > Gammaproteobacteria > Pseudomonadales > Oleiphilaceae > Oleiphilus > Oleiphilus messinensis. The sequence goes on from NZ_CP021425.1 coordinate 4,062,967, forward strand.
GCCTTCTGTTTTAAGGTGTTAAGCAATCTTTCTCACTTCTTGTGGTGTGAGCGATATTTCTGTACTGCAGCTGAGATAACAGCCAACAGTTGCGCATCATCCGCAGGTGAAGCCGTCTGTTTTGGGGTTGCTGGCAATTGTGGCGCTGGCGGAGTAAGCTTGGCGGCCACTTTTGACATTGCCGTTGTGGCAAAGATAAGAATTACCAGAAACACAAACACAAACCCCATACCCACGATCATGAGCTCGAATGCTTGTGACATTAAGTTTGACATAGCAAGTTAACCTTTAAATAGTACGTTAACCATTAACGATCACGTTAATTGCGAAACATTACTTCATATTCTGTTGCCGGAAGTCTTGCCCTATTTGAGTAGCCCCTGTGCAACCTGAATGGTTCATCTACAAAAAATAGTGAATCCGAACATTGTGTTGATTACTTTTCGCATATGGCGCTACCTCTTATCAAAGCAAGTCGATATATCTGAAAACAGCGTAATTCAGCGCATACAGACTAACGATTTCGGGTAACTTTTTTCGGAGCGAAAAATCCTGCGTATTTTGCCTATAAAGAGCTGGTTAGGCAACCAATATGGATGGATTTATAGGGAAATTGGAGTTTTTTTTCCCGAACTGTCGGGAAATCCGATGATTTGGACACACCACTGCAATATTTGGTAAGTAAAGTGTTGGAAAAGCACTATATATACGATTTTTATCTAAGTGATAACGCTGCGTCTACGAATCACTTTATGACAGATTCGGCGCAACAGTCTGCTTTCGATACCCGAAAAATGAGACCTTACGAAAAAGCCGCCCCTGCAAAGGGCTAGAGGAATTAAAAACAAGATGAAGATGTATAATGGCGCGGCTGGGAGGATTCGAACCTCCGACCGCCTGGTTCGTAGCCAGGTACTCTATCCAGCTGAGCTACAGCCGCACTAATTACATCGTTCAAAGACAAGAAAGCCCGCACTTGCGGGCCTGTCAGGATTGTGGCGCGGCTGGGAGGATTCGAACCTCCGACCGCCTGGTTCGTAGCCAGGTACTCTATCCAGCTGAGCTACAGCCGCCTAATCACAAATGGCGGAGAGAGAGGGATTCGAACCCTCGATGAGTTTAACCCCATACGCCCTTAGCAGGGGCGCGCCTTCAGCCTCTCGGCCATCTCTCCTCAGAACGCGGCGTATAATAACATAATATTTTCAAAAGCAAAGCCTTAATTTGAAAAAATTATGAATTACTTTCACCACCCTCATGACCTTCAGCTTTTTCTTTTTGAATACGTTGGTAAATCTCTTCACGATGCACAGCAACTTCCTTCGGCGCATTCACACCGATACGCACCTGGTTACCTTTAACACCAAGCACTGTTACCGTAACATCATCCCCAACCATCAGTGTCTCCCCTACACGACGGGTCAAAATCAGCATTATTCTATCTCCTTAAAATTCGACCTGTTCCAAATCCAAAACGATACGTTCGGTTACGGAAACCTTTTCCCCACATTGTAAGGGGCATTACTTTATATGAATATATACGTAATTATTTTGAGGTCCTCCCCCAGACCTTAATTATAGTTATTATTGCCAAAAGTCCATTTTTAAAGCCCAATTTCCCCAATAATTCACTGAATTCGAGACGAGAACAGCTTATTGGAGGGGAAACTGGCGGTAATCGATTCAATAATTATCAATTGTCTTCTTTGGTCTGGTCATCGCCCAAACCGAAGGTGCTATGCAAACTGCGCACAGCCAACTCAAGATATTTTTCATCAATTACAACAGAGATTTTGATTTCAGACGTTGAAATCATCTGAATATTAATCCCTTCAGAAGACAGTGCTTCGAACATTTGCGTCGCAACACCGGCATGTGATCGCATCCCTACCCCCACGATAGAGACTTTTGCGATTTTGTTGTCGCCACCCATTTCACGAGCGCCAAGCTGTTCTTTTAACGCTTCAAGTATAGCACTTGCTTTCTTGTAATCATTGCGATGCACGGTGAAAGTAAAATCCGTGTGATTGTCATCACCGGTGTTTTGAACAATCATATCTACTTCGATATTGGCATCACTGACTGGCTTCAGAATTCGAGAAGCAATGCCCGGGGTATCAGGTACACCTTTCAGGGTTAATTTTGCTTCATCACGATTAAAGGCAATCCCCGATACGACTGGTTGCTCCATTTCGACCTCATCATCAGTGGTAATCAACGTTCCGGGGCCATCCTGAAAGCTGGACAGCACTCGCAACGGTACATTGTACTTCCCAGCAAACTCCACAGATCTGATCTGCAGAACTTTGGAGCCCAAGCTGGCCATTTCAATCATTTCTTCAAAAGTGATCTTACTCAGTCGTCTGGCACTGTCTACAACCCTCGGGTCTGTAGTGTACACGCCATCCACATCAGTATAAATCTGGCATTCGTCACCCTTTAACGCGGCAGCCAGAGCAACCGCAGTGGTATCAGAACCACCACGCCCCAACGTAGTAATGTTGCCGGTTTCATCAACACCCTGAAAACCAGCAACCACAACCACGCGCCCCATGGACAAATCACTACGAATATTTTCTTCGTCAATTGATTTAATGCGCGCTTTGGTATGCGCATCATCCGTCACAATTCGAACCTGACTCCCCGTGTAGGAACGAGCCTCGACACCTCGCACCTGGAGCGCCATACATAGCAGAGCAATGGTAACCTGCTCTCCCGTTGAGACCAAAACATCCATCTCTCTCGGCGAAGGCTCTTCGGTGATACTGTTTGCCAAACCGATCAGGCGATTGGTTTCACCACTCATCGCCGATACAACTACAACGATGTCATCTCCATTTCGGCGAAACCCTGCGACCTTGTCAGCAACAGCTTCTATTCTCTCCGTGGTTCCGACCGAGGTCCCACCATATTTCTGGACTATCAACGCCATTTTATCAATTTACCTTCACAAGCGCCCGAAGGCATATTCGCCACCTGAATTCAAAAAGTGGCGAATTATACCTCAATTTTATGAACACACCTATAACAAACAATAAGCTTTAGGTCGTATACCGATTATTAACCTCGGGCCGCAACCCAATCGGCCACACCCGCCAATACTTCAGGCAAGCTAGCCACATCCGTACCACCACCCTGAGCCATATCCGGTCTTCCACCACCTTTACCACCGAGCTTTTGAGCCGCATCTTTCATTAGCTCGCCGGCCTTGTACTGACCGGTAATATCTTTGGTTACGCCGGCGACCAAGACCACTTTATCGTTTTCAACTGTAGCCAGTAAGACAACTGCGGAACCCAGCTTATTCTTCAATTGATCAGCCGTCTCAAGCAATGTCTTGCGATCAGCCCCTGGCAATTCGGCAGCAAGCACTTTGATTCCAGCGACATCTTTAGCCTGAGAAATCAAATCGGCTCCCGCGCTGGCGGCCAGCTTGCTTTTAAGCTGTTCAATTTCTTTCTCCAATTGACGATTGCGCTCTGACAGCGCTTTCACTTTCTCTACGACAACATCGCGACCCGCTTTAACCAAACTACCGAGCTCGGCAACTATCGTATCGGACTGTTTATGCCATAATTCAGCTTTCTCACCGGTAATCGCCTCAATCCTGCGAACGCCTGCAGAAATCCCGCCCTCCGAAACAATAACAAACGAGCCAATATCCCCCGTTCGCTGCACATGGGTTCCACCACAGAGCTCGACAGAAAACCGCTCTTCCCCCATTGTCAAAACACGAACTGTATCGCCATATTTTTCTCCAAACAAAGCCATCGCACCTTTTTCTTTAGCGCTCTCCATATCTGTGAGTTCGGTTTGTACGGGCGTGTTTTTGCGCACCTGCTCGTTTACCATTGCCTCTATTTCGGCAAGTTGTGCAGGTGTAACGGCTTCATAATGAGAAAAGTCGAAGCGTAACTTATCCGGGTCGACCAAGGATCCTTTTTGACTGACATGCTCGCCCAGAACCCGTCTGAGTGCAGCATGCAACAAATGTGTCGCGGAATGATTAAGCGCAGTCGCCGTTCGTTGAGAGGCGTCTACTGAGGCTTTGACCTCAACCCCTTCCTCAAGCTGACCTTGCTCGATCTTACCAATATGCAGGTGATGACTGCCTTCTTTGCGGGTATCCAATACTCGCATGCAACCACCATCAGCCCAAGTCAAATAGCCGGTATCACCCGCTTGACCACCGGATTCAGCATAAAACGGCGTTCGCTCAAGTACGACAACAACCTCGTCTCCAGAAGCAGCCACGACAGGCTTTCCTTCGACAAATACCGCTTTCACCCGATCGGCACCTTCAGTGGCTTCATAGCCGGTAAAGTCAGTCGAGCCTTCCACAATAATTGAGTCATTATAATCCACACCAAATTTACTCGCTTGACGGGACTGTTCCTTTTGGGCAGCCATCGCCTTCTCGTAGCCAGCATAATCCAGCTCGAGGCCACGCTCCCGGGCAATATCATTGGTCAAATCAACTGGAAATCCATAAGTATCGTACAAGGTAAAAATGGTCTCACCCGGAATCGTATTGCCGTCAAGTGCCGCTATATCCTGCTCCAAGAGGCGCATACCTTTATCCAGAGTGCGAGCAAACTGCTCTTCCTCTTGCAACAAAATACGCTCGATTTGAGCTTGCTCACGGATCAGTTCCGGATAAGCATCGCCCATTTCCTTAACCAGTGCCCCCACTAGCTTGTGGAAGAAATTATCTTGTGCGCCAAGCTTGTTCCCGTGTCGAACCGCACGACGAATAATGCGGCGCAATACGAAACCTCGACCTTCATTTGAAGGCATAACACCATCTGCGATGAGGAATGAACATGATCGAATATGATCCGCGATAACCCTCAATGACTTTTCTGTGGTCGGCACACCATCGAGCAATTTCGATGCGGCATTCAATAAATTCTGGAATAAATCGATTTCATAATTACTGTGCACATGCTGCATAACGGCAGCAATTCGCTCCAACCCCATGCCCGTATCTACAGATGGCTTGGGCAGGGCGTGCAACTCGCCATCGGCAGTACGGTTGTACTGCATGAATACCAGATTCCAGATCTCGATATAGCGGTCACCATCATCATTCGGTCCGCCAGGGGGATCGCCCGCAATATCAGGACCATGATCGTAGAAAATTTCAGTACAAGGCCCACAAGGCCCTGTATCTCCCATGGCCCAAAAATTATCTTTCTCGCCCAGACGAGAGAAACGACTCTGGTCGATCCCCATTTCATTGAACCAGATTTCTTCCGCTTCGCTATCGTCTTTGTAGACCGTAACCCATAACTTTTCTTTGGGTAGCTGCAGCTCTTCAGTTAGAAATTCCCAGGCAAATCGAATCGCATCTCGTTTGAAATAGTCACCAAAGCTGAAATTGCCCAACATTTCGAAAAACGTATGATGGCGTGCGGTATAACCAACGTTTTCAAGATCATTGTGTTTGCCGCCTGCACGCACACATTTCTGGGACGTTGTCGCACGACGGTAATCGCGGTGCTCTTTCCCGAGAAAGACATCTTTAAACTGGTTCATCCCCGCATTGGTAAAGAGCAACGTAGGGTCATCTGCTGGCACAAGCGAACTACTGTCGACAATTTGGTGGCCCTGCCTTTCAAAGTAACTTAGAAACGCCTGACGTATTTCTGAACTCTTCATACACTAATTTCCACGAGCTTTGGATTCGTTATCGTCTTGAATGAAATTGGCTGACGCGACCACCGGAACACACATCCCTGCGGCGCTAACAAACTGCGTAATGTACCACAGAAAAAAAAGGATCTGCATCGTTGAAGGTTAATTTTTACCGGCGCATCGAGAATTTATCTGAACTGGTAAACATTTTCGGCTCGGGGGAAGGCAAAACTAAAAATATAATTCGCGACACGCCTCAGATTGTCATATCGCGCTGCGCTATGCGATCCCGGCCTTGCTGTTTGGCTTGATAAAGACATTCGTCCGCTAAGGACAATGCCTCATCCCGTTTTATTTTATGGCTGGGTTTGCAGGTCAGCAATCCAATACTCAGGGTGACCTGACCCTTATTCTCGTTTTGAACATGGGGTATATTCAACTGGCGGACTGCATTCAAAACCGAAGTGGCAAAGTTATTCGCCCCATCCTGATCGGTGTTGGGAAGCACCATTACAAATTCTTCACCGCCAATGCGGGCAAGAAAGTCGGTGTTACGCTTCCGGGCGGTATACAGTGCCTTGGCAACTTTCTTAAGGCACACATCCCCCTGAGGATGGCCATAATAGTCGTTGTACCGTTTGAAATTATCAATATCCATCATCAATATGGACAGTGGTTCTCCAGACCGTAGCGCCCTGAACCACTCTCGTTGGTACACTTCCTGAAAGTTACGCCGATTCGGTATGTTGGTCAAGGCATCCGTCAACGTCAATCGCTTCAGCAAATCCCGATTGCGCACCAACTCCAATAGATTACGCATACGGACTGTGACAATATTGGGACGATAAGGCTTCACGATGTAATCGATTGCGCCAGCCTGAAAACCACGCACCTCGTCTTCAGCTGAATCCCGGGAAGTGACGAAAACAATCGGGATATCCTGTGTTTCAGCCTGGCGCTTCAATTCTTCACAAACCTCATAGCCACTGGAATCCGGCAATACAACATCCAGCATAATTAAATGCGGCACCACTTCGATTGCGACACGCTTGGCTTCTTCTGCACTGGTTGCGAAAAACAGTTCATATTCATCTCGCAACACATTTTCCAGAGTTTCAATGCTGTTAACAGAGTCATCTACAATCAATATTTTCTGACGGACGGGCGCCCGCTTGCCACTGAGCGTCATATCAGACTCTTCAATGGATAATTGAATTTGACGGAAAAATTGCTCTTCCCGCTGATAAGCATTCCGTAATTCAGCTTTTACATCTTTTAGCACCAGTTGCGTATTTACTTTGGCAATAAGCTCAAACCAGTTGAAAGGTTTGGTGACATAATCGACGGCCCCCATTTTATAACCTTTAACCATATCGTCCACATCCCGTCGAGCCGTGAGAAATATAATCGGGATATGCTGTGTTTTCGGATTATCTTTCAGGCGTTTACAGACTTCAAAACCATCGATACCAGGGAGTTGTACATCCAGCAACACGATATCCGGCAAGGCCGACTCTGCCATATCGATCGCCTTTTCACCATCCATAGCAAATTCAACCTCATGTACTGCTTTGAAAATATCATGAAGTAACTCTATATTGCTGGGCTGATCATCCACGACCAAAACCCGTCCACGAGGTTGTTGCATAGTCATTGTTTGCTTTTTCCTTTGATGCGGTTTATCAACACACCATCAACTTACTGAATTTCTGCGGGACAAATGCAGGTTCTACAAAATATTTCTAAGCTCGCTGACCGAATTCAACGCCGCTTTAAACTCAAGCTTCTGCAAATGATCGATCAATTGATTATAGGCCTGACTGGCAGGCTCTTCGAATGTCAGATCCTGCAGCTTTAATGCTACATCGCGAGCACGCAGATTATTGCGCTCTATCAATTGAGTTAACTCCTCCAGAATCGCGGCAACATCCAGCGCTTCCACATCATTCGCCTGTCGTCGCTCCCCGCCCCTCCCGGTATTGCTCGCTAACGCTGCAAGTTGCAATAACACGTCTGCAGCCTGGTTGCCAGCAATCGTGACTTCATCGAGTGCCAACTTAAACCTGGAAAACAGTGCGGGTTCAAAGTGCCCTTCCCGGAAAGCCACTTCGAGCTGTGCACTCAACTTCTGCAACTTTCCTGCCCCCAGATTCCCGGCTTCACCTTTCAAGGTATGAATCATGGTTTCAGCAATCGCAAAATGTCCCGCATCAATTTCGTCGACCAGTCGCTGGGCAAAACCGGCATAATTCGTTTGAAATGCTTTCACTAACCGGAGAAAAAGCGCCAGGTTATCGCGAAAGCGATACTTTGCATCCTTCATATCGATTCCGGGCAGCTCTAGCATCAAAAAACCAAATTCCTGATTTTTGTCACGGTTATGAGAACCATCAAGAGAATCTGCAGACTGTGACACTGGCGAATCGGTAGCTTGCAGCGCTGCCCCGTGAGACTCTGCACCTTGAATCTCGAGCGCGGTATTTTGATGCCTGCCTGTTAAGTTTGATTCGCCTTGCAACTCTATTAACGGAGCTTTCCGCTCTTTTTTATGCGCAATACCGAGATCTATTTCCAGCCAGCGTCCAAGTGTTGCAAAAAACCGATCCACATCAATTGGCTTAGTAATATAGTCATCCATACCGGCTTCAAAACACCGGTCAGCATCCCCAGAAACCGCAAGTGCCGTCATGGCAAGAATGGGTAGCTTGGAACCATTTAAAACTTCCCTTATTTTTTGGGTCGCTTGCAGTCCATCCATTTCCGGCATTTGCACATCCATCAACACCATGTCCCAAGGTAATGGTAGAGCATCAAAAGCTTCTGTAACCGTGCGCACCGCCTCCAATCCGTTATTACAGACATCCGCCGTGACGCCAATTTCTTCCAGGAGATTCAATGCAACAGCCTGATTGGCTTCATTATCTTCCACCAGAAGCACATGTCCCTTGTAACGCGGTAGCGCATACTCACTGGTATTCGCATTTGGGGCTCCATCCCCCTTTGACTGGCGCTGGTAAGACGTCGTTTGCATGATCGTGTCAACCAACTTCGAGGGGCTCAGCGGCTTTTTGATAAAACCATCAAACACGGCTCGCTCATCTGCGCTCAGATCATCATCAGTGTAAGCTGATACGAGGATGATATGGAGATTTTGGTGACTGTATTCCCTGCGCAACTTACGTGCAACTTCAAGGCCATCCATTTCGGGCATTTTCCGATCAAGCAAAACCAGATGTATTTCACGACCCTCCGTCGATTCGAATACCGACAGGGCCTTTTGCCCAGATTCAACGGCTATAGGTTTAAAGTGATAACGCTTCAATATCTCGCTGTAAGCCAGTCGGCAGGAAATACTATCATCCACAATCAAAGTGCTGGAATTGAGTAACTTTTGCGGAAATAACACATTGGGCAGACTTTCCTGGTGCTCCACCTCAAGGGGCACAAAAAACTTGAAACAACTCCCCTTGCCCAGCTCACTTTCTACGGAAATATCGCCGCCCATAAGGTGGGATAATTGTTTACAAATCGCCAGCCCCAAACCAGTACCTTCATACTTTCGGCTCATCGAGTTATCGGCCTGACTGAATGCACTGAATAAATCATCCAGGGCACTACGCGCTATTCCGATGCCGGTATCGATAACTGAAAATTGCACCCAAACTGACTTTTTAGCCACCCTGCCCGAAGCTTCACTAACCTCGTTTACAGGCAGACGTTCAGCTATTTGCGAGGCACTTTCAGGCAGTACCTCAATGCGAACAACAATTTCACCTTGCTCGGTGAATTTGACGGCATTGCTGACCAGGTTTAACAATATCTGCCCCAAGCGCTGACTGTCGCCTTTCACATGGGAGGGGACGTTTTGTGAGACAGAATAAATCACATCCAGATTCTTTTCACTGGCTTTGGAGGCTATCACATGAGACAGCTGATTCAGCACATCATCCAGGGTGAAACTGTGCCTTTCGAGGGCCAGCTTCCCGGCTTCGATCTTGGAGAAGTCAAGAATGTCGTTAATTAGTGATAAGAGCGACCGTGCAGCACTGGTTATCCGCCCGAGGTAATCCGATTGCTTTTCGGATAAAGGCGTTCTGTGCAGGAGGTAACTCATGCCAAGAATCGCGTTCATAGGTGTTCGAATCTCGTGACTAACATTTGCCACAAAATGACTTTTCGCCTGGCTCGCAGATTCCGCCTGGTCACGCGCTTTTATGAGCTCTTGCTCGGTTTTTTTACGCGCTTCAATCTCGAAATTGAGTTTACGAATCAGAATATGGACAACCGCCCAGGCCATCACCAGCAATCCAAGGGTAATGAACGCGTCTTTGATAAACGTTCCCTTGATGTCGTTCTTCAGATTTACAAAAAACGTATCGCTGATTTCAAATGTAGCGATGCCAATCAACTCGCCAGTATCAGCGGCATAAAGATCGGCAGTCGAACGAAAACACTTCTGGCAGGGTACTTTGGCATTACTCCGCACATTGAGGCGAGAGACAACAGGTATCAAGGGCTGACTAAAATCCAGAGATTCGTCCAATTCGATCAAAATACTGCGAAAGAAAGGCATGCCGGAAACAGGATCATTAAACAGTAGCGTTTGATCCAACACTCGCTCCAGTCGCTGCAAACTGATACTGTCTTCCTTGGTTGCCGTCAAGGCATCAGCAATAGCTATCGCTTGGGACTGAGCCAGGATTTGCGCATTCGCTTCGGCCTCTTTATTGAGCCGCGGCGAAAGATCAGTAAACCAATATGTTGCAATAACCGTCTCAAGCGCAATTGCCAGCATGATAAATGCAATCGCCACACTGGCGGAAAACTGGGGAATCCGATTCGTTCTGGATTTGAGCAATGGGCTCATTTCATCAGACTCTGTTTTGCTACCCTTATTTACCATGGGTTTTCGCCACCTTGAGGAAAAAGGATTTAATCTGAATGCCCGCAGCAGTCAAGGTGTCGAGATTTACGTAAGGGCGTACCCGGGTTTCAATCACCAGCCCTCCCATCGCACCACGGTCGACATCCCCCTGGAAAGGGGAAAATAATAAAATTCGGTATTTGATACAGACTTTCACCAGCTCATCCATCGCTTCGCCGGGTAGCGGCTCTGCGAGAAAGACCGCCGCAGGCTTCGTCGCCATGGCTTCAATGCGTGAATATTCTCCCTGCAATTTGATATCCAGAGGAATACCCCGAATTTTACCTTTGGCATCTCCCTTACCCAGTTTCAGGAACGCTGTCGCAGCAGAGATTCCTTCTTCCAGATCACTGGCATAAAGAATCACAACCGGCAATTTCCCTTCGATTTTTTTTTGGGTGATATTTTGGTCTGCAGCCATTAAAGCGCGAAACAATTTAAGCCCGGTTCGTATTCTACGGTCCGCTGCATCATCTGCTTGTACGGGGGAATAGAGAGAAGAAATGAACAGTACACACAACATTAAACGACAAAGCACTGTCAATGTTGCACCAACGCGCTTTTGCCCGAATACTGAAAACAGATTCTGAGTTGTTAAGTACGAATGCGCCTTATACTTCTGAGTCATATATCCTGACTCATGAGTAAATCGAAGCAATCGGGGTATAGCAGTGTACTATCCATTTAATGATCTTGACTGTCCATTTAATGTTCTGTCTTGTCCCTGGGTCGCCAGCCGGAGCCGGTGTTCACTACCTCAAAGTATAGCCGGGTCTCGACATTCGTCTAAACCTGCTCACTGGCAAATACTAGATCGCCGGCAAATCACTCCGATTACTTGCTATTGCCTGTGCTCGGTAGTCTGACGGAGCAATCCCTAACTCTCGCTTAAAGGCCTGACTGAACGCCGCCTCGGAGGAATAGCCAACAAGCTGGGCAACTGGCTGCAAGGACTTGTCGGTCGTTGTCAATAATTGACACGCCAGGCGCATTCTATGCTGAGTAATGTATTGCAAGGGCGGCTTGCCGATTACATCGGAAAAACGGGAGGAAAACACCGATCTTGAAACGCCCGAAATTTCCGCCAGTTGCTCCACTTTCCAATTGTGCTCGGGACTGGCATGAATCACCGCTAACGCTTTGGAAAGTACAGGATCGATCAGACCTCTTAACCAATTGTCACTGTCTTCGGGAATTGTATTGATAAAGTCTTTGATCATTCGGATAAACAGGATATCCAAAAGCCGATTGATAATAGCATATTCGCCGGGCTCCCCTTTCCTGATCTCTTGCATCACGAATTCGATGCCAAGTTCCAGCCAGCTGAAGCGCCGATTTTCACGCAATTTCAGTTCAAGTCGATCCGGTAATGCGGCAATCAAGGGTTGGGCAAGCACAGGGTCATATTGAAATTGCCCCACGACCATTAAGGTTAAATCCCCACCATCCCCGATATTTAGAATTCGAGAGTGATCATTTAACTGCACAGTATCCAGTCGTTTCGCAGATTCTATCGGTGTCTCAGGGTTGTCCAACACCGTGATCAATCCACCTCTCGGGAAAAGAATCAGCTCACCTGCACATAACAATATGGTACTTCCGTCGGGGGCCTGGATATAAGCTTTCCCCTCCAGAACGATGAAAAAACCAGCCCCGCCACGGGTGTGTGAATGGTAAGCCCAGGGTGAACGCAACTCACTGACGTAATAATCGCCACCATTTAAATGAATGTCCTTAAATATTTGACTCAATGTATCCATATGCAACAGAACCTGAAAACGAGAACTGCGTCCACAAATTACAAAATCCAGACGATTACTAAAGAATCTAGGAGCCTGGCTGCTTCTCCCTGTTTATCCAATTTGTCAAAGTAAACGTCAGCACGAAGAAAATAGTACAAATCAATAAAAATAATACAAATCAATAAAAAACCAAGGAAAAACAGGATAACTCAAGGAATTTCCTGGATCTCAATACAATCACTGGAAGGGCAAGAATTACAATGAAATCCTTAAAAAAAATAATCACAGCACTGGGTGCCACTGCACTCCTGGCAAACCAAGCACATGCCGAGGCAATTGACCGAAAGTTTTGCATATTTGACCCGATAGGCCATAACGGGCCTTTGTTTAATGTCATGAAGTCTTCTAAACCAACTGCATTGAAATGGGGTGTCAATTTTGAATTGTCAGCCTACACCGATGAAAAAATTGCAGCAGAAGATTTTAAAGCAGCACAATGTGATGCGGTACTCCTCACGGGTACACGTGCACGGGAGTTTAACAAATTCACAGGCTCACTTGAGGCACTCGGAGCCATTCCTGGCGACCAGGAAATGCAAATGATATTGCAAACATTGAATCAGCCCAAAGCCGCCAAGCTACTCACCAATGGCAATTATGAAGTCGCAGGTATCCTACCCGCAGGTGCTGTTTATCTATTTTTAAGAGATCGAAACGTAAACACCGTGGACAAGCTGCAAGGCAAAAAAATCGCCACACTGGACTATGACCCGGCTTCATTAACAATGGTTCGTCACATTGGTGCCTCAGTAGTGGGTGCCAGCTCCGCAAATTTTGCAGGTAAATTCAACAACGGCAGTGTTGATGCGGCCTACGCTCCCGCAATTGCCTACACCCCACTTGAACTCTACAAAGGTGTTGCTCAGGATGGCGGCGTTTTCGATTACAAACTTGCACAGATGAACTTTCAGATTATCATTCATCATGACCGATTCCCGGAAGGTTTCGGTCAAAAAGTTCGTGAATATGCCTCTGGGCAATACGACGAAGCGTATAAACTCGTTGCCACAGCGGAATCTGAAATTAAAGCCGAGCATTGGATGCACCCAGCCAAAGAACACGTATCAGGCTATGACAACATGCTACGGGAAGTTCGAATCAGCTTGCGTGACGAGGGTGTTTATGATGCCAATGCCCTACGTTTGATGCGCAAAGTTCGCTGTAAAACCAACCCGAAAAATGCAGAGTGCGTAGATAAACGCGAGTGATTCACGGGTAGCTATTCAGCTGAAATAAAAAGAATGCCCGGTCTACCGGGCATTCTTTATTGCCTGAAAACAATTGTATTACAAAAAATCAATCAACTGATGAACCATTTTGGCAAACGGATCTGCAGATTTATCCTTAGATTCCTGTTGTAATAAATCCAATTCAGTAAACTGACTCTTGAGTGAGGCGGCAAATACATCATCAAACAAGTCTTTGACTAACTCGCGAGGTGAAGCAAATGCTTGCGCATGATTTAGTGCATCTCGCACCCCGCTCACAACCTGCCCGAGTGGTTCAAATTCCGGGTTTCGCCCGCCACCCACACTCTCGTACAGCGCGACTGAACTTACCTGGGTTTGGGTCAAATTCAGTGAGAACCCGGCGAGCTCTTCACCATCAAAACCGAGCTCCAGTGCCGCATCGAACGCCTGCTCCAGATCTCCTCCGAAAAACATCCCGGCCAGTTCATCAACATCCGAAAACAAGGCATTCAGCGCTTCAAGCTCACCTTCATCCAGCTCACCTTCAACCGAAAATTGATACTGGCTTGCAGACATCAAGGCACTCTGTTGAAAACCGCCCTGCCCCTCACTATTGGCATAAATTCCTGCTGATTTGAAGGATGCCCCCATTTCGTTGAAATAAATCCGCACGGTATCACCGTCCTGAGTCTTTACATCCAGGCTCAGGCTTTCATTGAACCCGACAAACTTTTCGTAGCCGGCAGAGTAACGGGTTGCATTTCCAGCTCGGCTGACTTCAGGTTCACGTTCTGATTTAACTGTCTGCTCGTTATTCTCTTCCGCTGGGGTAACTGGCGAATTTCCTGTATCAGGTGCCCCCGAAGAACCAGTGAAACGGCCTTCCAAATCATTCAATCCATCTGCAATCCGATTGTAGCTGTCGTCTATCTCCGCCCCCAACTTTTCATCCATCAACCCCATCGACTCAAGCTGATCGCGAGCTTCTGCAAAACCCTTCTCGATACCTTCTCGAGCTTGGCTCAACAAATCACTCAACCTCTCTTGTGAGGCGCCACTCTCAGCTTCACTGCTTAAACGTCGTTCAACAAACTTAAGCACGTTATTTGCAACATCTGCAGGAGAAGGTGGCTCAAACGTAAACTCAGACTCAGCAGGCTCCGGTAAGCGCGCACCGCTCACCGAACTACTACTAAAAGCAACGGACGTGAACGATGCAGAAAATTGATAAGAAATTGCGGTATTAAAGACTTGCCGGCCATTATGGCGGAAACCTTCATGGTCTGGTCCATGGTGGCGGTGGCCATAACCATGCCCTCGGGAAACGTTGTCATCTGACAGTTCACTACGATTTCCATGGCTTGTTTTGTCCTGCCCATGACCCAGCGGGGAATCCCCCGATCGGCGAAGTACCGATTCGTACTGTCCGAACATTGACTGAATGGATTGCATCCCCTCCTCCTTCGATACGACATCGATACCGTTTGGCAATTTATTGCTTTGTGTAACGGCAAAAAGTTTTTTTTCTTTAATTTTAATTTGCTATAAAGAGCATCAAGTTTAGACCGTTTGAAACGAGAGGCGAATTGGGTGGTCTGGGCACATTAGACGAATGATGCTATAGTCACGCCGCCAACACCAAGTCAGGAGTACCCGCGTGCGCGCCCCCAGTCACACCCCATACCCAGAATCAGCAGAAGAACTCCAGAGCGTTTCATTATTCCGACGCTTGGTGGCGATGCTCTACGACACATTGATTACCGTTGCATTATTGATGGTCACAACTGGCTTTTATAAAATGATACAGGCCAAGATTCTGGGAACTGAAAAGCTAAAACAGTTGACGGAAGCGGGCCACTTCGACACAGATCCACTGCTGTCTTCCATCTTATTTATTGTTATGTTCCTATTTTATGGTTATTTCTGGACTAAAAGTGGACAAACTCTTGGCATGCAAGTCTGGCATATCCGCATTCAAACCCGGGAAGGTTATCCCGTCCGATGGACACAGGCCCTCCTGCGTTTTTTCATGGCCTGGGTATCAGCACTCTGTTTTGGCTTGGGTTATCTGTGGATACTCGTGGATAAAAAGAAACGCGCCTGGCACGATCACTTCTCGCTGTCCGAAGTGGTCAGAATCCCAAAGCGTAAAAAGTAATCCTGTTTTAAGGAGCAAAAAACAGGCCCAACCCGAGGCGGACAGTTAACCCGCTCGCCTCAAAAGAAAAAGTCCCAATATCGAGCACACTCCAATGGGCACCAAGGTTGCAAAGATGGGATCAAAACCAAATACCAGGCTCGAGGGTCCGAGCAAGTCCTGTATATACTTGAATAACAAACCGACCAATATTCCGATAAATATCCTGAAACCCATCGTAACAGATCGTAGCGGCCCGAAAACGAAAGATATCGCCACCAACACGAGGGCCGCGGTCGTTAACGGCCTCAATACCTTCTTCCAGAATGACATCAAATAGTTATTAGCATTTAACCCCTGCTCCAGAAGATACCGTGCATAGGTATAAAGCCCGGTAATCGATAAATTATCGGGTTTAACAATTAATACTCCCAACACATCCGGTGACAGCCGAGTATCCCAACGCTCAGTTTTCAACACAACTTTTGACGTAGACTCCTTACTGAGTGCCGTATGTTCCACATCCTCCATCAGCCAGTGATCGCCCTGATAGATTGCCCGCTTGGAATACGTTACTCTTTCAAGCCAGTTTTCCTTGTCAAACTCATACAGCGTGACACCATGCAGAACACCGTGGGGTTCAACTGCATTAAAATACATAAAAGTATCTTGCTCTCGATGCCAGATACCGTAGGAGGTACCAACACGATCCTCCCCACCGATTGCCACAGCTTTTTCACTTTGGGCGATCCGTTCGGTATAGGGTGCGATAAATTCGCCCAATAACAAACCTATGACCACCACGGCCACGGCAGGCTTCATCGCTGACCACACAATACGGGTTACCGAAATACCTGCAGCTCGCACAACAACAAGCTCACTGCTATTGGCCAGCATCCCCAGACCAATAAGTGAGCCAATAAACGCAGCCAAGGGCAGATAATCATAAATGCGCCGAGGCAAAGTCGTGACAACGTACATCAGTGCCTGCAAGGTTTGATAGTTTTCACGTAAATCTTCCAGTTCTGCAATGAAGCTGAACACCAGATCAAGCGATATCACCACCATCAACACCATTAACATGGCAGAGGCGACGGAGTTAACGATATAACGGTCAAGCTTGCGCACGTTTCAATTTCCTACTTTTCAGCCAATCACGACCAAACAACAAATACAAAGAGACGGTCAAAAACAATAAATGAACCCACCACATTCCGATGTACTCAGGCACTTTTTCTTTTTCAATCCACTTGCGGGAACCAATCAATAGCCCAAGATAAAGCACGTATATCAACATTGCGGGCAATAGGTGAAAAAATCGCCCTTGCCTCGGGTTTACCCGGCTAAGTGCGATTGCCAATAATGTTACTACCGGCACCAGAAGCGGAAGCGATATTCGCCAATGCAAAAGCGCTTTGTGTTTGGGGGAATCCGAGTGCAAAAGTTCTTGTGTGCTGATTGCCTCGTCTTTTTGTTTTATTTTGTCTGCTTTCAAATCTTCGATCCGTACACCGTACTTTTCGAATTGCACAATGCGATAATCCAGGGCCCCCGGTGTACCCTGAAACCGGGCCCCATCCCGCAAAACCAAAAAACGGCTGCCGGTTTGTTCGTCATACTCAAGCTGGCCAGACCGCGCAACAAGCACAGCACGTTCCTGACCATCTTTGGTCGTTTCCGAGATAAAAACATTGATCAGTACTTTCTTATCTTCACTCATCGCCTCGGTATAAGTCACTCGCTGCCCTGACCTTAACTTCTGAAAGCGTCCTGCGGTGAGCACTTCAAACTCGGTGAGCTTGGACTGATCTGTGAAAATATTTTCAACATTCTTCATACCCCAGGGGGTCACATACAAACTGAGCAACCCGACTACAGCTGCCACAATTAATGAGGTCGTCAAGGTATGAACAACCAATTTCCGTTGACTGTATCCGCAGGCATAGAGTACAGTCATCTCACTTTCCAGATACATTCGGCCGTAGGCCAATAAAATACCGATAAACAATCCCAGGGGTAAAATCAGCTCCAGAAACCCGGGTAATCTGTAGCCCATGATTGAGAACAGAACATTCGCTGATAGCCCACCAGAAGCGGCTTGAGCCAGGTACTTAATAAAGCGACCACTCATAAAAATCAGTAGTAACACACCTGACACCGCGAGCATGCTGATCACAATCTGACGCGACAGGTAGCGATAAAGAATAAACAATGTGTTCTCTCAGTTCGTTTGGTTAATAATTTGAGATTTACTCTGGCGCAGTGTACTTAAACTTCGAAACGACGAATCATGCTATAAATGGAAGCCAAAGCCCATTTCCGCGAACCCCGCACGCATTACACCTGCGAGGCACGACATTCTGCCTGTATGAAGCGTCATCAGCAACAATTAAAGAACAAAAAATACCCCATGAAATCTAATGCAGATTGCAATAAACTGTATCGCTATCGCGAAACTCAGCTGTCACGGAGATGCTATGAATTATAAACTGCAAGGCAATTTAAAAAAAATCCAAAAAACAGATTGTGCGGTTGTCACCGTCGATCAGTCGGGAAACCTGAGTGAGTTCGCCCGTCAAATTGACGAACTTACCGAAGGCAAGCTGAGTGCGACACTGAAATTAGGCGATATGCCATCCCAAGCAGGAAACACGTTATTAATCCCAATCCCTGAAGATAAAACAGTCAAACGAATTCTCGTGGTGGCGACGGGCGAGGATGAAGAGCTCAACATCAATCGATACAAAAAGTGCCTCGAGAGTATTTATTCTGCTGTTAATGCTGCCAATATCAAAAAATTGACCTTGTCTCTGGATGGTTTTGACACGCTGGATAAAAGCGATCACTGGAAATTAAAGGCACTAGTAGAGTCATTTGAAGCTAAAACTTACCAATTCAATGAATTCAAGAGTAAAGAAGCCCCCCCGGTCAAACTGAAGGACATTACCATTCGGTGCGCCGAGGATAGGGTTGACACACTGGATGAAGCACTCCAAACCGGAATTGCAGTCAGCCAGGGTGTAAGCGTAGCAAAAGACCTGGGCAATTTACCCGGCAACGTCTGCACACCAACCTATTTAGCCAAACAAGCAAAGCAGTTCGCGAAGACCAACCCGGAATTCACGGTTACCGTGCTTGATGAAAAAGAAATGAAAAACCTGGGAATGGGGTCCCTTCTCTCGGTAAGCGCGGGAAGTGCAGAGCCTGCAAAGTTGATCATATTTGAATATCAAGGCGGCAAAGCCAGCGCAGCGCCACATGTACTCGTAGGTAAAGGTATTACCTTTGACACCGGCGGTATCAGCCTGAAGCCCGGCGAGGCCATGGATGAGATGAAATACGACATGTGCGGCGCAGCTAGCGTATTCGGTGCCATGCAGGCTATCAGCCAGATCAAACCCAAACTGAATATTGTGGGAATCGTTGCCGCTGCGGAAAACATGCCCAGTGGTACGGCCACCAAACCAGGCGATATCGTAACCACGATGTCAGGACAAACTGTAGAAATACTGAATACCGATGCAGAAGGAAGGCTGGTACTTTGTGACGCCCTGACCTATGCCGAGAAATTCAAACCCGCATCAGTTGTCGACATTGCAACACTAACCGGGGCTTGCATCATCGCTCTTGGACATCATGCCACCGGCTTGATGAGTAACAACGAGTCTCTGGCGGATGAGTTATTGGTGGCAGGAGAGGAAGCGGCAGACAAAGCCTGGCGGTTACCACTGTGGGATGAGTATCAGAGCCAGCTAGATAGTAATTTTGCGGATATGCAAAACATCGGTGGGCGGCCAGCGGGAACCATCACCGCGGCTTGTTTTCTTGCTCGCTTCACCAAAAAATACCCTTGGGCTCACCTGGACATTGCGGGTGTTGCCTGGAACTCTGGAAAAAACAAAGGGGCAACCGGTCGCCCGGTACCATTGTTGGTCAGTTACCTTTTGAACAAGCTTGCGGCCTAACATGCACGGTTCCTGAATCTACGGGCAGTCCGGTTGCAGAAATGCGGCCGGACTGAAATATGACTGCAACTGCAAAGTATGAAACCAACCACTCGACAAAACCGGGTTCCAGTGTTGAGCAAGCCGCCCCTCGAACCTCTGTTAAACTTTTTCATGAGCAATACCGAGCGCGATGCTTGAACGAGCCGACTTTTATATACTAAAAAGTGATCGAGAGATTGATCGATACAATTACGTCTGCAGGCTGACTGAAATGGCTTACACACGGGGTATGCGCACTCACATACTTACAGACTCGACAGCGGAGGCAGAGCATCTGGATGAACTACTGTGGAATTTCAAGCTGGAGAGTTTTATCCCCCATGAAATTGCCGTTCATTCAAGTTTAATCACCACAGCTACAACCGGCGATACGAAGACTCAGGCGCCGGTGTTGATCTACACAACAGCGCTGGATAAAACTGAAACGTCAGGGGACCTTGTAATCAATATGTCTGCAAGCCTACCTCATAATATTGATTCATATTCACGGTTGGCTGAAATCGCATCACAGTCTCCTCCGGTATTAAAGCAGGTCCGGAGTCATTTTCGCCAATTGAAAACATCCGGAGTTACAATAAACATACATGATTTCAGCAGTAATACTTAATTTAGTGTGAACCTACAGGGAGAGAGCTTCATGACGTTTTTGGCCGAAAAGTACTACCCCCCTAACCATGCCTATCAAGCAGATAAGCCAGGCTCGTCCGATATTAAGACAACCCCGCAAAACACATATGCAACGTATCAGACAGACCCGGATATTCCACTGCTACAGGATCGGGTGTTCTCACTCACCGATTACAATGACCATGCGAATTACCCCGTCAATCCGCTGAGACGGTACAAAAACCGGAACAATCCGTTTCTTCCTTATGAAGTTCTGGAAAAACTGGCTGAAGAACGAAAGTATTTCGAAGCGGAACTTGCCAAGCTTGCCAACCTGCAATCAGGAAAACACACGGTAGCTGAAAACAAACCAACATCAGAATACGACGGCATTGCCATATACGCACAACTCCCAGCAATGGCACTATCTGAAGAAACCAGACGCGATCCAGAATCACCGAAAGAATCATCAGATTGGAAAGATAGCTTGAGAAATGCCACAAATGCAGCTTTAACGCGACAGTTCGATCAACTCGAAAAATCCATTGTTACCAGACTGAAATCGAATTTCTCGTGATAGCACAATTCCCGCTGAATTGTTATGTTCGCTTACCCCTACCGAAGCGCGCCTTCGAACGCTATAATGCCCAGTTCAGCGATTTTAATCATTATTCATATAACTAAACTCTTCTACCAACATACAGCCAACGGGTCCTACATAGCACTATGGAAAAAACCTACCAACCCCATGAGATTGAACGTTCCTGGTATCAAACCTGGGAAGAAAAAGGTTACTTCGCGCCCAGCGGAGAAGGCGATTCATACTGCATTATGATACCTCCACCGAATGTCACAGGTAGCCTGCACATGGGACACGCGTTCCAGGATACCATCATGGACACCCTGGTGCGCTACCACCGCATGAAAGGACACAACACCCTTTGGCAAGTGGGTACTGACCACGCGGGCATTGCCACACAGATGGTTGTAGAACGACAATTACTTGCACACGGTACAAACCGGCACGAACTGGGTCGCGAAAAATTCCTTGAAAAAGTATGGGAATGGAAAGCGGAGTCCGGAGGCACAATTACCACACAGCTGCGCCGGATGGGGGCTTCTGTGGACTGGACACGTGAACGGTTTACGATGGATGAAGGCCTGTCCAAAGCGGTACAGGAAGTGTTCATACGACTCCATGATGAGGGGTTGATTTATCGCGGGCAACGATTGGTCAACTGGGACCCGAAATTACATACTGCGATATCCGACCTGGAAGTCATTTCGGAAGAAGAAAAAGGCTCTCTTTGGCATTTCAAGTACCCACTGACTGACGGCACAACCCATCTGGTTGTTGCAACCACCCGCCCGGAAACCATGCTCGGCGATACAGCTGTGGCGGTTCACCCGGAAGATGAGCGATATAAGCACTTGATCGGCAAAGAAGTAGCCTTGCCGCTCACTGACCGCAAAATTCCTATTATCGCAGATGATTATGTAGATCAGGAGTTTGGCACTGGCTGTGTAAAAATCACGCCCGCTCACGACTTCAATGACTATGAAATGGGCAAACGACACAACCTGCCCATGATCAACATCTTTACCAATGATGCGCACCTGAATGACAACACACCGCCAAACTATCGGGGCATGGATCGCTTTGAAGCCCGGGAACAAATCGTTAAAGACCTCGAAACGCTTGGCTTGCTGGAAAAAATTGAACCCCACACTCTGAAAGTGCCTCGCGGCGACCGTTCTGGCGTGGTTATTGAGCCCTACCTGACCGATCAATGGTATGTAAAAGTTGCGCCTCTGGCTGAACCGGCGATCAAAGCAGTTGAAAATGGCGATATCGAATTCGTGCCCAAACAATGGGAAAACACCTATTTTGCGTGGATGCGAGACATTCAGGACTGGTGTATCTCCAGACAGCTATGGTGGGGACATCGTATTCCCGCCTGGTATGATGCCCAGGGAAACATTTATGTTGCGGCCAGTGAAGACGAAGTGCGCAAAAAATACAACCTGGCTGAGGATCTCCCTTTAACTCAGGATGAAGATGTTCTCGACACTTGGTTTTCCTCTGCACTGTGGACCTTCTCGACCCTGGGCTGGCCTGAGGAGACACCGGAGCTGAAAACATTCCATCCCACTGACGTACTGGTAACCGGATTCGACATTATCTTTTTCTGGGTCGCTCGAATGATCATGATGACCCTGAAATTTACCGGGCAGGTACCCTTCAAGCAAGTCTACGTTCATGGCCTCGTTCGGGATGCGGAAGGACAGAAAATGTCCAAATCCAAAGGTAACGTTCTTGACCCGCTTGATCTGATCAGCGGTATCAGGCTCGATACATTGGTTGAGAAACGGACCGGCAACATGATGCAACCCCACCTGACCAAACAAATTGAAGCGCAAACTCGGAAGCACTTTCCCGAAGGCATTTCGGCGTATGGTACAGACTCGTTGCGGTTTACCTTCTGCTCACTGGCATCGACCGGCCGCGATATCAAATTTGATGTCGGCCGAATTGAGGGCTACCGCAACTTCTGTAACAAAATCTGGAATGCAGCGCGTTATGTGTTGATGAACACAGAAGATCAGGATTGTGGCGTAAATAATGAGCCCGTTGAGTTGGGCCTTGCAGAGCGATGGATCATATCCCGCCTGCAGGAAACAGAACAAGAGGTCGCAAAAGCCTATGGTCTATACCGGTTTGACCTTGCCTCTCAGGCCATTTACGAGTTCATCTGGAACGAATACTGTGACTGGTATCTGGAGCTGTCAAAACCGGTACTGTGGGATAAATCAGCATCCCCGGAAATCCAACGCGGTACGCGCCGGACATTAGTGCGTGTATTGGAAACTGTGCTCCGTCTCGCGCACCCGATGATGCCTTACATCACGGAAGAAATATGGCAACGAATTGCGCCACTTGCTGGTGTTCAAGGCGAAACGATTATGCTCCAGCCTTACCCGGTTGCGGATGAGAGCAAAATCGATGCGCATGCCGTGGCGGATTTAAACTGGGTGCGTCAGGTGATTCTCGCGGTTCGGAATATTCGAGGTGAAATGGATATTTCTCCGGCAAAACCGATCCCTCTCATTATGAAAAACGGAGATGCGACAGATCAACGACGCCTGCAAGAAAACCAGAAATTCCTGTCCTCGCTGGCAAAACTGGAATCGATAGAATGGCTAACCGAGGGCGAGGCCCCCATGTCTGCCACACAACTCGTGGGCGACCTGGAACTACTGGTACCGATGGCGGGCCTGATTGATACCGCAGCAGAGACCGCTCGCCTGAACAAAGAGATTGAGAAGGTTCAAAAAGAACTACAGCGTCTCAGCGGCAAACTCAACAATGAGAAGTTCATGAGTAAAGCCCCTGCAGATGTTGTTGAAAAGGAAAAGACTAAACTGGCGGAAGCAGAACTCACATTCGGAAAACTGAATGATCAGCTGGAGAAGATCAAGCAAATTTAATCAGATAACTTCAGTACAGCCACCAACTTGCTGTTCTGACTAACTGCTCCACAATACAGGTATGGCTGGAAGCCAGCCATACCTGACACCTTGTTACTGCTTAAAACACAGCATGGAAAAAATACCTCATGTTCACATTCTGGGTCCGGGTGCGATTGGCTTGCTCTGGGCTGCCAAACTGAGCAAAGTCACTTCCGTTTCGGTTATCCCGCGGACACCAACCAAAACAATGAGCTTCTTGCCCATTCTGTTCGAAGATCAAACGGGCGTGCAGAACCTGTCAATCCCGATCGCTGAACTCAATAGCAATGAGCCATTCAATACCCTACTCGTCACCACAAAAAGTTATGACACACAATCGGCGCTGGAATCTGTTCGAGACCAGATTAATGAAAATACCCGCATTGTGTTATTTCAAAACGGTATGGGCAGTCAACAAAAAACTGAAGCGCGATTCCCGGGACATCGAATTTATTGTGCATCCACCACGGAGGGTGCCAACCGCCCCGGCAAAAACCACATTGTTCATGCAGCTCAGGGCGAGACCTGGGTTGGCCACCTGAATGCCCCCAATTTGGTACCCGATAATTCCCTCATATCGCTTTTTAATCACGCGGGTCTGGCTAGTCATTGGAGTTCCGTGATTGCTGAGAAGTTATGGTGGAAACTCTGCATCAATTGTGGAATAAATCCTTTTACTGTGCTTTTAAATTGCAGTAACGGTGAAATTTTAGATCAGGATTTATTTCTCAGCCTTATCAATCCTCTGTGTGCGGAGCTTGCAGTGCTAATGTCGCAAAATGGTATCAAGACCAATGCAGACCAGATTAAGACAAAGATTATCGCCATCGCCCGAAGTACAGCACAAAATAAATCGTCGATGTTGCAGGATGCACGTGCAAAGCGACGCACAGAAATCGACTTCATTAACGGCTTTGTGGTAGATTGGGCAAAACACCAAGGCTTTAAAATGCCCACCAATGAATACCTCACTCAACGTGTTCGGCAGCTGAATTAATCCCACATTACAGTCAGGTGTCAATCACAGAATCCTTCAACTTCCCATCCTAGCCAACGGAAAAATCTGCTATGGGCAATAGACTAACCAAAATATACACAAAAACAGGTGACACCGGTACCACCGGGCTTGCAGACGGCTCTCGAGTTGATAAAGACAGCCTGCGCATAGACGCGATAGGAACCATTGATGAAGTTTCCAGCTGCATCGGTGTAGTTGTCGAACTACTTTCAGGGGTGAGTTCACATACCCCGATATTACAGGAAATACAACAACGTCTATTCGATTTGGGTGGTGAGTTAGCCTACCCGGAAAGAAAAGTAATGTGCGAGGAAATGGTTGAGGATTTGGAAAATGCTCTTGATCATTTAAACAATCAACTTAAACCACTGGAAAACTTTATCCTTCCCGGTGGGAATCTGTGCTCGGCTCACACCCATATGGCCCGCAGCATTTGCCGGAGAGCAGAACGAACTCTGGTTTCATTACAAAAACAGGAACCACTCAATCCTGCAATGCTGAAATACATCAACCGGCTTTCAGACTATCTTTTTGTTCTGGCACGCACAGTCTGCCTGGAACACGGTGACCGGGAAATTCTTTGGCAGCCCTATCGCCGCTGACCATCTGCCTCTCTCAAACGAGATACAGCCCCTAAAAGAAAGAAGTCTTTTCGGGGCTCGATTTCAGGCTGTACGAGAAAACTCCGGAGCCTGGACAAAGAATTTATCAGGTAACCTGATGCGAGTAGAGAAGGCCCTGAAATCATCCGTTTCATTACCGGCTTCAAGCACAACCTCAATGCTTCCCCCCTCTTTTTCAAGGAACCCTTTCACTGCATCCATCCCAACTCCACGCCCTGAAACATCGGTTACTTCTTCCGCAGTGGAGAACCCGGAGTGGAAAATCAAGTTGGCAATCTCGACTGCATCTGGACGCTCTGCATCTGCAACGTAAATACCTTTCTCCACAGCCATGTTATAAATCTTAGAGATCGCTATACCCCGGCCATCATCTTGCACAGCGAACTCGGCAAAGCCATCACCTAACACTGTATCCAGACTGATTGTACCGAACGCAGGCTTGCCTTTCTCCAAACGCTCAGTTTCACCTTCAATACCATGATCGATCGCGTTACGGAACACATGCATAAATATGTTGTTCAGGAAACCATGTGCTTCACGGTGAATAAAAATCCCACCGTCTTCGATGACGGTTTTAGGCTCGGCTTTATCCAACTGCACGGCTAACGATTGAACAGATGCCACCACATCCTGTATGACACGGCTCAATGGTTCAGCATCCATGGAAATCAGAAGATCAAACGCGTCAGATACAACTTGTTTGACTTGAGGCTGCATATCAACGGCGGAGAGAGTCTTAACATTTGCCAACCATCCAGACACTTTTGATGCATCCAGTAACACGCCACTCTCAGACGGAGAACTATCACGCCCCAACTTGTCACGGAAAACATGAGCGTATTTCGAAATAACCTGATCCGCACCCTCAAGCTCCTGCAGCAGTCGACTCGGCTGCCACTCCATCTCTTCATTTTTCCGCAGTTCATCATAGGTCTGCTCGACATTGTGAACCACATCAGTGATCAACTTCAGCCCATAGGTACGCGCATTGCCCTTCACCGTGTGCATATTTCTGAATAACAGAGCAATGATGTCCTTGTCCTTCGCTTGTGTATCTGAAATAAGCGTTCGACACTGGCCGACAAAGTCTTCGGAAGCATTGACAAAGTCATTAAACTTCCGCGCATCGACAGCAAGGATCTCCCCGATAATCGCCAGTTCACGTTTTTGTTCTTCCGCTTCCGCCTCCAGTGCTTTCAATTCGGTAACATCTCGAACCGTGACCATCAACTTCTCAATTACTTCATCCGTGGTGATCGGATCCCAATCCAGCTCCAGAATTTTCTGACGCCCCTCTTCAAAGGTAATAACCATCTCGTTCACCAGACAATGAGAATTAAAGTCGTACATCATCTCATCCTCACCCACAATAGCATCAACTGCGGTGATATTCTGGTCTACGGAGTCCGCACCCAGCGTCGTATTACTGAATAGCAAATCCGCAAAATTTCGCCCGGCAATCCGCTTGGTTTCAAATATCGTTTCGAGATAGGCCGCATATTCTGGATGGATTTGACCTCCCGCAGTAATCGTAAACAGGCCCTGATGCATATTGGCCATCATATTTGCGATATCCTGATTCTTTTGATGCAAGGCTGCCGTTCGCTCCTGAACTTTTTGCTCCAGGTTTCGGTTGTGTTCCTCGATCACTTCACGCATACGAATATTTTTGATGGTCGTAACCAACGAACGAGCAACTGAAGATACAAACTCATAATCACTGTCTGCAAACGCCACCTTCTTGACATCACCAGAGAGATTGATAACCCCGATTAATACATCTTTATCCACTAATGGAACACACAGGAGAGCCTGACCGGATTGCTTTTTATCGGACACAAAGTTTTTATCTTTCGCGGTATTAGGCACAAAGACAACTTTTTTACTTTCCGCCACTTGACCGAGAACCCCCTGGCCAATGGTGAACTTCGCAGGTTTAATCGTTGGGTCGACAATTTTCGGCGGAAAGTAAGCACGTACCTCCAATTGCTGGTCTTCATTAAGGAGATACACCGAACCACGATCAACACCAATTTTTTCGTGCATGCTTTGAAGCACTTCTTCGAGCGCGCTGTTTTGATCTCGAGCGGCTGCCAATGAACGACCTATGTCATTTAACTTGGCCAAATCGATCATTTTCTTGCGAATAGCCTGGCGCATCGAATTGAAGTTTTGTGCCGCCAGGACGATTAAAACAATCAACATTCCGATCGAACTTTTAAAACCGAAATCCAGACTCGCAAACACATCATTTTGTAGCGTATTGAACTGCGTATCAGCAGCGTCCAATAAGTTGTCGAGTCCGGCAATTGCAGTACTCACTTCATTATCGGCGTTAATCAATTGTTGTTTTGCCACTTCGGCTTCTTCAAGCTGACGGATTTTGAAATCCACCACATTAGGCTTGGCATCCAGCCCGGCTCTGAGTGCATCATACGTCTCGTAGGTGTAATCAAGCATGCCTTCCTCATCAAAAGGCCTAAAGACACGAGCTCCACTCTCCAGCTGATTTCTGGAGTCATTAAATACAAAATTGAAATCATCGCGCGCCTGTTCCAGGCGAGCTAAGTCTGTAGAAATACGTACTTCTTCAAGCGTTTTGATCACCCCCAGCAACTGGGCATCCGCACCATTTGCAAAACCGGCAACCAACTCCATGTCTTCTTGCAGTTTCTCATCCGATACTCGATAGTAAGCAATCTCCAACAACGCACCGCCGACATCATCGACCCGATTCATCAATTCGCCGACGTTTTTTTCTGCATTGTCTTTAGCCTGCAGAACATTGAGTTTGGCTTGAAACATGTTGCGAACCGCCTCTGCGTACAAGCGGTAATGTTCCTGAACGGATTTGAATTCCTTACCCATGATCGCATTTGACCGGGTTAAATCACTCAAACTCTTCTGCATGCCCTCAAACCGTTCAGCAATAACCTCAAAGTCTTTCTGGTATTTCAAAATATCAGTTTGACTTGTGGCGTTATAAGCGAGAGAACTTAGCTTAGCCAGCTTCAATAATTGAATCTGAACTCGATTACTCTCTTTTACAACGGGTACGGCCGTATCATTCACCCTGGTCGTCGAGTTATCGATATCATGCAAGTTCCACAGTGATGACAGACCGGATATCAAGAGCAGGAAGATAATAATAAAGAAACCTAAACCAACTTTTTGGTTAAAACTCAACTGAAGCATAATCTCAATTCGATCCCAGTATTGTTATGTTTATCACTACACTTTAGCCCACCAATCAAAATGTTGCCTACTATGTTCAAGGATTTACATTGAGCACAATATCAACAGACCCCATCTCTTCATTTTTACCCCATATTGTGTGTAAATTCAGAAATCGCTGCTAGTATCATTTAAGGTAGCACCAATATTAAGTGGCGGTTATTTTCCCTTAAATTAATAAAAACATGCTCGCGATCAAACAAAAAATGTATTGGTCAGACCGCATAATTGATCTCGCCGGGGCAGTAAATAACGAAATATGAGTATGGAAATTACATCACTGATCTTTTTAGCACTCTTCGCTGTTGTGGGCGTTGTGGCACTAATGCTGTTTAAACGCACTAAAGCACTCGAAAATGAACTGCATAACAAAACTCAGGACTATGAAGCGCGTCTGAAAGACAGCATCCCCATATCTGATGTCAATTACGAGAAGGGGCAACACCAGGAAGAACGGGAACAATTGAAAGCGGCAATCCGGGAGCTGGAAAACAAACTTCGGTCGCAGCAGCAACGGATTGACAGCGAGAGCAGAGATCAGGAACGGGAATATCAGCAAAAACTAGCCGATATCGAGAGCGAAAACCACTCGCTAAAACAGTACTTGAATGATCGGCTTAAACAGGTCGAAAGTGAGCTTGAGGACTTAAGCAAATTACTGGCAACCTTTGAACGATGGCACGAGAGCCTGACGCAACTCATGGATCACAACGCAGAGATGCACAAACAGAACCAGGAGTTCTTCAATATTGTCAAACAGATCGTCATCCTGGCGCTAAATGCAGCCATTGAAGCAGCCCGAGCCGGGGAACATGGCCGAGGATTCGCGGTGGTGGCAGATGAAGTCCGGAATCTGGCAATGAGAAGTCAGGAACTCAGCGAAAGTTACAAAGAAAACCTGAACAAAAATGACTTACTGACAACCGCCACCTTCCAGGATATTCAGGCCGGCGGCAAGATGATCGTAACGGATGTTTCCAGCACCAATGCTGTGGTTCGGGACATGATGAACCGGTTGTGAGCCGGACGACCGGATTAGGAACCACATTTAGTAACAACAAATATCAGTCCACTCGGCGTACAGAGATAACTACAGATTCATGGTCAGCGAAGATTTTAAACGAGAACTCAAAAACATGTTCATGCGGGGATATCAGGAAGCCCTGGCCCAAGGCATCGAACAAAGCCGGTGGACCATCAAAGAGGAAGGTGATCCTAATGCCTGCTTAACGCAAGAGTTCTTCGTGCTCACGATTTCAGCCCAACGTTTTCGGGTCTTTGTACTATTGCATTTCACGCCCGATACGGAAAGTGAACAATTCGTTGCGGAATTTATCAACGCTGGCAATAACGCAATTGACCAAGATAAATTTTATGACTGCATCGGTGAAATCGGCAACGCCTTTTGTGGCGCGATGAAACGAGACCTGGGTAAAGTTGTTCCCAGCCTGGGTATGTCAACGCCAAATAAACTCAATTCTGAATGCATCAAATATTTAACAGCTTTTGAAACTCAAATGGAAGCGCATGCAAGCGCATTACTTGATGGTACCGCGATACTGCACGCGAGTGTCTACCTCTGCGCAGACGGGGAGCTTGATTACCAAATACCACACAGCACTTTTGCTGCTCAGGAAGATGACGTGGACTCCGGAGAATTGGAGCTGTTCTAGAGCAGTGCGTACAGATACAACCGAGATGTACAAAATAGGTGAAAAAAAGTGCAAACAACAAAAATAGTCAGCAAGGTATTGGTTCATGAATTTGACGCAACAGCACTCGAAACCATTAAAACTGTTTGTAATCAAAATAACCTCGTCGGACTGAAAGACACGTCTCAAAACATCAACGATATTTTGAAGTCAAATGTCGACCTGGGAGCAATATTTTTGTACGAAGGGTTAGATGCAAAAGGTTCGAGCGGCCAGGAATTAGCCAAGCTGATTCATCGGGTACGTCCGGAACTGCCCATTTTCTTGCGCAGAGATTCAAGTGAGAACCTGGATGATTTACCCACAGATTATCAAAAAGCCATTGCTGGAGCATACCAGCTCGGAAACCCCGGGAAATTACAAGGTCTCGTAGATGAATACATCTGCAGCATGTATTATCCAATCGAACTTGCGCAGGGTATCCAGGAAATATCCACCGAAGCTTTTCAGAATATGATTCAAAACATTGAAGTGGACTGTGACCTGCCCTACCTGGTCAAAGACCAAATCATTTTCGGTGAGCTATTCAGCCTTATCCCGCTTGAAAGCAACTGGTGTCGTGGCTACATGATGCTACAAGTGACGGAACAGGAAATTGTCGAAACCATCAGGGCAGCTCATACCGGGATCATCTCTCAGGAGCCCGACTTTTCTGACGCGAATGCGGTGCTTAACGAACTCACCAACATGATCTGGGGCGGTATTAAATCACGCTATTTTTCAACCCAGGAAAGCGTCGATGAAAGCCATCGTACTCAGGTTCCGATCATTGTTGACCACTTGAACAAGTTTATTTCTTTCGGTTCCACAGAGCCCCAGCTCTGTTTCAAATACACTCTGAAAGACAAAGTAAAAGAAGCCCCGGACATCACGATTTATCAACGACTTATTTTCAATCTTAGCTGGTCGCCTGACAAATTCAGCGAAAGCGATGCAGCGGTTGATAATTTCGTTGAAAGCGGCGAGTTGGAATTTTTCTAAAGACACATGTAAACATGCAGAATGCTTTAATAACAACTAAACTCCAACTAGCACCAAAAACAACAGATAAATACAAGAGTTAGACTATGGCACAAATATTGGTAGTTGATGATTCCGCAACGGTTAGAAACGAAGTAAGCACTTTCCTCAAGAACAATGGCTTGACCGTAGAAGTTGCTGTCGATGGCAAAGATGGGCTCGATAAACTGAAACGAGACCCTCAAGTAAAACTGATCATCTCGGACGTGAATATGCCAAATATGGATGGCCTGACCATGGCTGAAAAAGTCCGCGGCGAACTGAATAACAGTGCGGTAAACATTATCATGCTGACAACAGAAAGCGATCCACGCATGAAAGAGCGCGGTAAAGCCGCCGGGGTGAAAGGCTGGATCGTAAAACCGTTCAAAGGTGACAACGTCGTGGGCAGCATCAAAAAACTGGTCGGTGCCTAAAACTGGATCACCTGCCCACCCGATAATTCAAGCTCGGATACCAGCCTGAACGCAAAGCTCAGGCTGGAAAATTCAAAGATACGGCATTTTGCGTCTGCCCGAAAACGTTATACTTTGAACGCCTCAATTATTTTTTGCAATGATGCCGTCAGCTCAGACATTTTCCGGCTGGAATCAAAAGTATCCTGAGCGTTTTCCGCCGTTTTATGGCCTACTTCCACGATATGGTGCACATTGCTCTCGATATTTTTAGCCACTGCTCCTTGCTCTTCAGCAGCTTGTGCGATCTGGTGACTCATATCCACGATGGTCGCAATACTCTTGACGATATTATCCAGAGCCAGGGTTACATTTTTGGACTGCTCCACCGTAGCATTAGTTGTGGTATGGCTATGTTGCATTGATTGAACCGCCTGGTTTACCCCGGATTGCAGCCGGTCAATCATCGATTCAATTTCCTCAGTGGATTTTTGAGTTCGCTGGGAAAGTGTTCTAACCTCATCTGCGACAACCGCAAAACCTCGGCCCTGCTCCCCGGCACGGGCAGCCTCAATCGCGGCGTTCAACGCCAGGAGATTGGTCTGCTCCGCAATTGCACGGATCTCGACTAAAACCTGGCTGATATTTTGTGAGTCCTGATTCACCCTGTTTATGGTTTCAGCAGAGTCATCAATCTCTCGAGCAAGCCGGTTTATGGTTTCCCGTGTTTGATCAACCACCTGACGCCCCTTTTCAGCCTCTGCCTCCGCCTGTTGCGCGGCATCCGAAGCCTGTTGCGAACTGGCCGCCACCTCCGTAACAGTGTCAGTCATTTGCGTCATCGCTTCAGAAATCTGACGGGTTTCCTGCATTTGTTCTTCTATCGCATTTTTGTTGGACACTGCCGTATCGGTGACCCGGGAAGACTGTAGATCGACATCAGCAGCTGTAGAACGCACCACCTGGATCAATTCATGCATTCGCATCGTCATTTTATTAAATTCGTCAGTCAGCCCACCCATTTCATCACGTGAATCAGAAGCAAGCCTAAATGTCATGTCACCTTCGGCGACCTGCTGCGCACCCAGGCTGAATGATTCAATCGTATTTCGAATAGAAACAAAAAAACCCATGTACAAATAAACAATAATACCCAGCAAAATCAATTGACTTACGATCATGGTCAGCAAAAAACCTTGAGCTTCATCAAGGTTACGCTGCAGGGTGGTATCCGCCAAACCAAGCGCTTCATCGGTAAAACCAAAATAAGAATCAATATTTTGGGATATTAACGAATCGAATTCAGATGGCGGGAAGCTCAAGGACACGGGGGTAATCACGTGACTATCCAAACTATCGCGCACGGCAATAATACTTCCTTTGATGCCATTCGCTTTCGAGCTCAAATTGGTGCGCATGGAGGCACTGGCATTCATGGATAATTCAATCAAGGGTGATACCATTGTTTGGAGGCTCGACAAGCGATCAAAAATACCATTGAGGCTGTCACTCATCGTATAATTAACCTGGCCTTCCCTTAACGCAAATATTCCAATGCTGCGAGCCTTGCCCATCTCATCTGTTACATCGACAGTGCCCTTTTGGGCAAATGCGAGAATGGCCTGGATCTCTTTCGAAGGATCCTGTGCAATTCCTGAAACTTGAGCCGCAGTAGACATGAGCGACAGTACACGCGTTACAAATTCATTGTAGTAGACGTATTGGGAATCAATATTTTCCTGAAAAACATCATCAGCGACAATTTTTTTCCAGGCGGTGTCGGTATCAGCCAATGCTTTTCGCAAATCACCGTCTCGATCATATCCGACTTTAAATCCCTGTAGTTGCTCAAAAAGCAGGTCGATTTGATCCTTCGCCTTTTGCGTCTGCGCACCAATTTCCGGTATGGCTCTCTGCTTGAAAATGGACCGGTAATCGCGATAGCGTTGCGCCTGCTGATATAACTCCACCGACAAGCGATAGAATTTCAAGCCGTCTCGCTCCGCTTCAATCCGGGAAATGGAGCCCGTCAATTCACTAGCAAGCTGTTGACCCAACCATACAATCGGGATTAGAAATAGAACACTTATCAGCGCGAACTTGTAAACATAACGCAGCCGATTCATTAATAAGATCGCTGGCAACAGAAACTGTTTCACTCACCCCTCCAGCAGTTGTTGATTAATAGAACACTCCAACCCCTTGGAGTATTAATCGCATCTCTATGCTTTTTTTATCGTTGTAGCTTTTTTAACGTTTTAACTTTAATTATTATGATTTCTTTAAGTTTAGAACCTTGTAAAGTAAATCTAGTTGATTATTCTACAATACGCCTCATTAACCGGGACATTTCCCCATTATGCATATTGGTATTGATCTGGGTGGAACAAAAACCGAGATTATTGTCCTCAGCTCCCAGAAACAAGAAGTTTACCGAAAACGGGAAGCGACTGACAAAAAAAGTTATCAGCAGGTATTACAGCAACTCACCAGACTGGTCCGCGAAGCTGAACTCGAGCTGTCAGCAGACTGCACAATCGGTATCGGTATTCCCGGTACATTATCTCCCGATCACGGGAACGTGAAGAACGCAAATTCCACTGTTCTGATTGGCCATCCGCTGGATCGAGACCTTGAAGCATTGCTGCATAGGCCTGTCAAAATAGCTAACGATGCGGACTGCTTCACGCTCTCGGAAGCAATCGATGGTGCGGGCTCGGGCGCTCAATCCGTTTTTGGCGTGATTCTGGGAACCGGGGTCGGTGGAGGGATCGTCATCAACAACACGATATTGGACGGCCCAAACCGCATTTGTGGCGAGTGGGGACATAATCCACTCCCCTGGCCCACTCACCTCGATTTACCAGCAAGAGCCTGCTACTGCGGTAAATCGGCTTGCATCGAAACCTATTTGAGTGGTCCCGCACTGGAACATCAATATCAAGGTCTCACGGCTCAGACATCTCCCACTGAGGCGCAGGTAATTGCCGCACTCGCGACCTCGGGAAACGCTGAAGCTCAACAAGTTTTGGAGGCTTATTGTCATCGCCTTGCAAAAGCCTTGGCCAGTGTAATTAACATTCTCGACCCGGAAGTCATCGTCTTGGGCGGTGGGCTATCCAACATCCAAAAACTTTATGATGAGGTACCCGAACAGTTACAGAGATTCGTTTTCTCTGACAGCCTGAACACAAAGTTACTGCCCAACCGGTATGGCGATTCAAGTGGTGTCCGTGGCGCAGCCTGGTTAGGTATGGCCGGCAAAGTCAATTAATAAATTAAACTCAAAAAGAAGTTCACTATGAGCAACAACGAAGTAAAAGACGCGCTGATAGGGGTACATAACCGATTCCTGGCCTTATATGCCGCCACAGCCCCACATTTGCCCGAGGCTCGATCCGAGACTGACTGGGATTCACCCTGCATCCAGAAACACCTCACCCCGCAAAACCCGGAATATATCCATTGGCAACCCACGCCTTGGGAACCGGACTCAGCATTCACGAATCTCGAATCCGCGCTTCAAATACAATTTCATGACGACATCAAAACGTTTTATACCGCATTCTGGTCTGATGGGATCTGGGGAGACTTTAAAGGCAATGAAGTCAGCATAATTCAGGTGTGGAATGAACACGACTTTGAAATGTTACAGGAAAATATGCTCGGACACCTGTTTGCACAGATGAAAAAGCGGCTGGACTATACTTTTTTTATTGGTTGCACGCTCGATGACCAGATCATCAGCCTCGATAATACTACGGGCCATGTTCTACTTGAATATCCAGGAAAAAAACCACATCGACAATTATCAGATTCGCTAGCACAATGGTTAAATGGCTTTAACCCATCCACGAAGCCTTATACGCCGTGAATCCAGCGGAAAACAAGAGCCAAAAAAGCAAAACCCACCCTAATCCTGCCCGCAGTTGCTGGATGTAACCAACGGATGTTTCACGTCCTACCCGATGGAGCAGACGATGAAAATGGGGCTGAAACACTTGTACAGTATTGTGTGACCAGCCAAAAAACAATGATTTGAAACGGAGTTTGATTCCGGCAGGACGACCAACTAACCAGAGCGAAAGAACGAGACAGCGTGATGGAATAAAATCGAGCCCCCAGAGCAAAAATCGTCCAGCCCATCCCCGCCGGTTGGGCGCACACAAAACCCAGCGCTCCAACAAACGAACCAACAACGCGGCAACGGGTCCCAACATCAAAAACCAGAAAATAATTACAAAGTAACTGCGATAGGTATCCTCAAGCACACAGAAAAAAGCACGTTCGTATACCAACGCCTCACCTTTCGCATCAGTTCCCTGTAACGTTTTCGCATTACGTTGAATATCAGCGGCTTTGGCAATCGACAACCCTGCTTGATAATGCTGCCTGGCCTGCCACGCGGTTTCAAACTGACTGATTATAATTTTTGCCTGAGGATTACCCAGCAGCACAATCAGCAACAACCAACTCAGGAAAAAGCCAAACACACCATAGGCTAAGGGAAACGTCCACTGTAAAAGGATATGCAGACAAGCAAAGAGTGCCAGCGCGGCTAGCAAAAAAACGACATGAAACCACTCCTGCGCCAGCTTCCGCTGCATCGCATCAGCATACAATACTTTATCAATTTCCGTAATCAGACGCTGATTAAAAGTTAACCCTAACAGACGCTGTAAAATTAACGCACTACACACCAATAGAATCGACATATCAGGCTAGTTGTGCCCGATAATATGACCAGTCAAAACTCGCGCCGGGATCCGTCTTTCGCCCTGGCGCAATATCCGAGTGCCCGACAATTCGACCCGAACTAATACCCGGGTACCGGCCCATAATCGCTCTTGTCAACGCGATCAAAACCTCATATTGTTCTCGGGAATATTGCTCGACGTCGGTTCCTTCCAACTCGATACCAATTGCATAATCATTGCAATTCTCCCGCCCCTCGAACGAAGATACACCCGCATGCCACGCCCGTTTATGTATGGGAACAAACTGAATGATTGCGCCCGTTCTCTGAATAAAAAAGTGAGCGGATACCGTTAACTTCGCGATAGTCTGAAAAAAAGGATGTTGATCGGCTGGCAAATTGTTCGTAAAGAATTTTTCGACTGCATTGCCACCAAACTGACCAGGCGGGAGGCTGATATTATGGATAACCAGTAAACTAGGCTCTTCCCCCTCCGGACGATCATTAAAATTCGGCGATGGTACCTTTCGCACACCACTGATCCAGCCATCTTCTGAAATGACGAATTCCATACGCTCACAACTTTGAAAAGCATTAGTACACAGGCATCACTACTGTTGTAGGTGTAAAGAGAACATTGCTCTAGAGCCTGTTGACGTTCGAGAGTATAGCGAGGCTGAAAAATAACGCCACAACTTTTACCGCATGCTGCCAATGATCGATTCAAGTGCACGATCAAATATCAGGCCATCATCCAACAATTTAACCTGCTCGGATGCAAAAGCTTCCGCCAATTCCTGTTTCTGGAACTCGGCAACTTTTGCCCCATTTCGATTAATGAAGATGTATTTACCAATACTTTTGACCACGGCAGCCAACTTGAACTTCATTGCGTCCCCACCTTCGGGGTGATACTCAAACCATGCGCCAACTCGCAGGTGCTCCACTTTTTCTAACCAGGCCTTAACCATTTCCGGAGAAATGGTCGAAACGGAACCTGATTGTGGAGCAGAATCCACAGTGGCGGGTGTAGACGGAACCGGCGCTTTAGATTGCGCCTTTGAATCCGGATTTTGCTGTAAGTTTTCTAGCGGAGCACTATCTTGTGCTGGGGCCGCGGACTCCGTATTACTGAAGCCCAACTCTTCCAGCAATTCACCCGACAGGCGTTTTTGTTCACTTTGAAAACGTTTATCCTGTTGCAGCGCATTAAAATCACGGGTCACAGAAGACACACTCTGGCGCTCGCTACGCTTAGTATCCTGAGTCTGGCCCAATGTCGACGCTGGGTCTGCAGGGGGCGCAGGCGCTTTGAATGCTTCTGCTTTGGGTAAGGATAATCTTTGCAAGGCATCAACATGACAGCGCTCAAGCTCGGATAAGGCCTTCACCACATTCTGAGGCGAGTAAGACACTTCAGCCAGCCCTTCTCTCAAAGCTCTCAAGATTTTCGGAATCATCCGAACCAGTTTCTGTCTGGCATCATTTTCCGGGCGCGGAGAAATACTCCAGAGCGTATGCTCCAGTATCTTTCTGGACTGGTCGAATCGGTTATCTTCATCGCTACTTTTAAGATGATGCAGTGTAAGTACACGTGTCCAGCCGTCACTTAAAACCTCTTTCAACATGGTGGGCAAACTACGCCCATCAAGCAATTGCGCAACAACAGTTTCAGCAGCTTTTTTAGCCTCATCGCTTTTCGCCTTACCCTCTTCCGCATCCTGAATACGTCGACTAATCAATTCATTTCGGCGTTGTTCAAGCTGGACGAATTTTTCAAAATCCTCCAACATTTGACTGAATACGCTCAAGTCGGTATCAAAATCCCGTGTCAGATGCTCAACGATCCCTTCGAGTTTGGTAATTAATTGATCCCGACCTTTGCCCAAGCGCTCATTCCAGCCAATGGATGCCCGTGCAATTTCGTTCAGCAACAGTCTTGCAGGATGTCGCTTCGCATTGAAGAAGCTCTTGTCAATCATCGCAACTTTCAACATTGGTATTTGCAACTGCGCTATTAATTGACGCACTTTGTCGGGAATTTGCACATCCCCCAAAATGTATTCGAATAGGATAGAGACCAGATTTATTACATCATTATCAATGGCTTTAAAGTGCGCAATTTCCTGTGGCATCCCCAGTTGCGCAGCAATTACGGATCGAAAATCCAACACAGCGCCATGGGACACCGCCCCGGATTGATCCTGAGTGTAATGGGATTGAGCCAACGTCAACGCACGTAAAACCTCACCAGATTCAAGGTCATCGCCAATCGTGGTAGCAGCTGCTGCACGCCCCCCCACACCAGGTTGGATGGCAGCCCTGAGTGCTGCAAATGTGTCATCAGCACTAATAACCTGAGACCCCATGTTTGAGCCTTGATTGGATGAACCATCCACATGAGCAAATCCGTCAGTACTGGCCGGAGAAGAATTTGATGATGATAAGTTTGAAGTGACCTTTCTGGGAGACCCCACACTTTTCCCCTGCGAAAGAGCACCACTTAAATCAGGCATAACACCATGTTTTGCGAGCAACAAATTCGCTGCTTTATAGAATTCAGGCAAATGAGCCACCAAAAATTGATCCAGCAATTTTAGTACAACCAGCTTCGCGCGAATGTCCATCTCCAACTCGCTGAGGCATCCCGCAGTCGACTTACACACACGTTGCGGGCCTATCGGAATGCAATCCGGCTCGACCACCGTATTTGGAAACAGACTTTGAATACGAAGGTGCAGATGTTCAAGCGCCATCTCTGCCGATTCTCTGACTTTACTAATCATAGTTTCGATGGCAACTTTCTCCTCCATCTCGTCCATTTCGACCAGCGAAAGCTCTTCCGCATCAAGCGCAACAGCGAGGTTTGGCTGGCTGTTAGCACTGGAAAGGTTGGAAAAGTCATCCGATACGGAACTGAAATACGATGCCATAAAAGATTTTCGACTCAAACGTAGCTCTCGCATCGCATCAAAATAGGCGGCTTGCTCCGTGCTACTTCCGGCCTTGTCCGCTCGCGCAAACAGCAGGTCATCGGCACTGTCGAACATTTTACCCAGCTGTTTATTGGCAAATTCGTTGTAATCTGTCCGCAACTTCAAAATAACAGAAGGAAGCGGTAC
Source organism: Oleiphilus messinensis (assembly GCF_002162375.1). Lineage (GTDB taxonomy): Bacteria > Pseudomonadota > Gammaproteobacteria > Pseudomonadales > Oleiphilaceae > Oleiphilus > Oleiphilus messinensis. The sequence goes on from NZ_CP021425.1 coordinate 4,102,600, forward strand.
AAAACCTGCTTCTATCTTGTTTGAACGGGCATCGAGTAAATTAACAACTTTTTCTTCAGCCATGATAAATTCCTAGTGAGACGGAACGTTTAAAAATCAAAGAATCAAGATCTTACGACTCTATTCCTTTAGGTTACGCTAAAACTATTTGCCAATCACGGACTAATATCGGTCATTCGCGTCAAATATATAGCGCACTTACAATAATAATCCGTCAAAAGGTCATCTTCTGTCACAAAATGTCACTACGCGAACTGGATCACAATCATTTATTCATTCAGGCGCATCTTTTATACTTATCACCACATATCTTCGTAGAACCTTTAGTTTCACGCGGGCAAACTGAAATACAGGTGACAAATACGTGACAGATCCATCTACCGAGCACAATACAAAATCAATTGGCAAAAGCATGGCGATCATTGCCTGGATTGTTGGCATGGTGTTACTGACCCAACTATTTGGTCTTTGGGAAAAAAACCAAATTAACCCCAATCGCGATCCAGTAAGTAGTACTCATGCAACAGGCACCACTACCGTCTCGTTGAAACGCAATCGATATGGCCACTACCTGACGGCAGGAGCAATCAATAACACCCACACCACATTCTTGCTTGATACCGGGGCAACACAGGTGGTCGTTCCAGAGAGCCTGGCCGAGTCACTCAAACTACCCCGCCAGGGTTACACCACAGTGCAAACTGCAAATGGTCAGGTTCAAGCAATTCAAACGACTATTGCGACTTTGTCCATTGGTGATATCCGACTTTATAACGTCCGGGCCATAATTAACCCCGCAATGAACAAGAATGATGAAACCCTTTTGGGGATGAGCGTGTTAAAGCAACTCGATTTCCATCAAGAAGGACAGTACCTGACACTGACGCAACAGTCCCGTTAAAAAACACAAAACATTCGCAACCCGCTCGGATGCTGCTAACAAATCGGATAAGTGATACTTAATGATGCAAGAAAGACCACTCTACCTAACCCCTGAAATTATCCAGAATCAAGTGCAAATCGCCTTGGCCGAAGATATCGGCGATGGCGATATCACGGCGTTGTTGATTCCCGCTGACGGCAATGCCACCGGGCGAGTCATCAGCCGCGAGGAGGCGATCATTTGTGGTATGGATTGGGTGATCGAAACATTCCGGCAAATTGATTCACGGATTAAAATCAGCCCCATGGTTCAGGATGGCGATAAGATTACAGCTGACACGCCCCTCTTTCACTTCGAAGGCCCCGCCCGGGGATTACTGACCGGAGAGCGGACTGCGCTTAATTTTCTGCAAACACTTTCCGGCACTGCAACCCAATGCCAACGCTATGCACAATTGGTGAAGCATACTCAAGTGCGCCTGCTTGATACCCGGAAAACACTGCCCGGCCTCCGTCGTGCGCAAAAATATGCTGTAACCTGTGGCGGCTGCTACAACCACCGAATTGGTCTGTATGATGCGTTTTTAATCAAAGAGAATCATATTTTCGCGTGCGGCAGCCTGACGAACGCTGTCAGTACTGCCCGCAGCATTGCCGCCGGAAAACCGGTTGAAGTTGAGGTCGAAAATTTGCAGGAGTTCGCCGAAGCATTAGCCGCAAACGCAGACATAATCATGCTCGACAATTTCTCTCTGGAAGATATGCGCGAAGCCGTTTCCCTCAAGCCAGCAGCGATAAAGCTGGAAGCGTCTGGTGGCGTTAATGACAGTACACTTGTCCCCATCGCCGAAACCGGGGTAGATTACATATCTATTGGCGCACTCACCAAAGACTGCAGGTCTATCGATCTATCCATGCGTTTCGACACAGATTCATAGGAAAATTACAGGCACCAGAATAATCCGATCTACGACACCACACCAGGATCACCATTTCGCAGGGAAGCAGCGTAATTTTTATTCATATCCTTTTTTTTGACCTATCCTTAATACAACGGTGGCCAATCGATAGCTAAAAGTGGCCTGCCCAAAAATGAGAACAAAGGTAAAAAGGTAGATTGAATGCAGGGATCCCAGACCGGCAATGCTAATCCGAACTCATTTCGTGAGCGAGAACTACGCTGCTTCATTGGACTCTCTGTGCCCAACCCGGTTCGCAAAATATTGCACCGGGAGTGTCTGGCCATTCAAGGGCAGTCACAGTTTCAACACTTCAAGTGGCTGAAAAAACAAAACTACCATTTAACACTGCATTTTTTGGGTGAACTCCCCATCGGAACAGTACAAATACTGAAACAGGAATTAAAGTGGCCGCGACTACTGGATCAACCCTTTGATCTGGAAATAGACAGCATTGGTGGCTTCCCAACAAAGAGCAGTAGTCGCTTCCTGGTCGCCAGGGTCAAACAAAACACCGAGCTACGAGCACTGTTCGATCGCATACAGGAAAAGATGATTGATCTTGGACTGCAAAGTGGCAGCCCCGAACCTCGCCCGCACATCACACTGGGACGTTTAAAACGAGGCTTCAAGGCAGGCAGGCTGAAAGAGATTTCCGCGCCTGAACTAAAATTTACAATTGACGAATTCCACCTGTTCAGAAGTACACTGACACCAGAAGGCTCCATGTACGAAATTCTGGATACCTTCCGCCCGAATGATACCGAGCCAAGTACTCGATTCCAGTCTCCAACCGCCGGCTATGACGACAGTCTGGATGAAGAGGAGCTAGTCGATGACCCTGACTTGGATCTTAATGGTTAGGGCCTGTTAGGACTTATTCAAGTCACTCTACAATAAGCTTACCCGCCATGCCCCGCTCCTGGTGGCTGGCAAAAAACAGAAGCTGCTTACTGCAATGGAATGCAAATTGACCCCGTTTTGCAGGAACAATTTCAATCGTTTCAGATCCTTTTGGACTGACGCTCACCTCGATATTCAGGCCAGCCGCTTCATCGATGAGCACAAAATCATGAGGCGTCATCATGTCTGTATTTGTTAACTTCAAAATAACAGGCTGACCGGCCTTTACATGAATCTCTGCTGGATCAAACTGATAATCCCCCAACTTTATTTCAATCGTATCAGCCCCTTCATTCTGATCATTTGCAGCCAGAACACTGCCGACCATCATCAGAGTCATCGCGCAAACCCATCCTTTAAACCACTGGTAGCGATTCATACTTTAATCTCCTTAAGTTCAATTTTAATAGAACGGTGTGTAAACCATACGTTTTTTAACATTCACAGACCCTAGAAGAGTACGCCTGAAAGTACCTATATTAGCTTGAGCGCAGCTCAATTACGCGTTCCCACGAAAAAGAATCCAATTTGTCTTAAAACAAATCAAAATGACACATCTGCACCATTTTGGTGCTTTTGGATGAACAAAGCAATATCAATGCGATTGGCGCACCCTTTTAAATCACCTAAAAATAGATTAACGCACCAACTAAAAACATTTCCATAAAAAAAAGATATAAAATAAATCCACAGCACAAACCTATATCATTGTTATATATACCTTAATTCATTTTAGGCCCAGCCATTGCTAATCCAAGAGCAAGCAATTCAATTAATCAGGAGAGTTCATCAATGTCCTCAGAAAACCTCAACATACTGAATGTTTCGGATCCCAAGATCCGCACATTGCATGTGTCATGGGTCGCCTTCTTCATCACCTTTGTCGTGTGGTTTAACCACGCACCACTGCTGGCCTTCATGAAAGAAGCGTTTGATTTGACCGACCAACAATTAAAGGCTTTGATGATCTTGAACGTCGCAATGACAATCCCTGCAAGGATTATTGTGGGGATGCTGGTTGATAAATTTGGCCCTCGACTGATTTACAGCGGCTTGTTGATGGCGGCAGGTCTCATGTGTGGCGCTTTCGCCATGGCGAACAGTTATGAGCAATTGGCGTTATTCCGATTCCTCATGGGCTTTACCGGCGCAGGATTCGTTATCGGCATACGATTGGTGAGCGAATGGTTCCCGGCTAAAACAGTAGGGATAGCAGAAGGAATTTATGGTGGCTGGGGTAATTTTGGCTCCGCTGCTGCCGCCATGACGTTGCCTACATTAGCATTAATGTATGGCGGTGAGGACGGCTGGCGCTATGCACTGCTGAGTACCGGCGTAGTCGCTTTTCTCTATGGTATATTTTTCTACCGTGTTGCACGCAATACACCCAAAGGGTCTACCTATTTCAAACCTAAGAAAAGCGGTGGCCTGGAAGTAACCTCCAAAAAAGACTTTTACTTTTTGCTGGCCATGAACGTGCCAATGTATATCGCACTTGCCGTTTTGACCTGGAAACTTGGTCCGGAAAACCTGGGCCTGCTCAGCAACACTGCCTGTAATGCACTCTATGCTGGATTGGTCGCGCTGTTCGTCTTTCAGACCAGTCAAATTTATAAAGTAAACAAAGAAAACCTCACTCACGGTGTACCCGAGATTCAACAATACAAGTTCAAACAGGTTGCCATCCTGAACTGGTCTTACTTTGTAACATTCGGTTCTGAATTGGCTGTTGTTTCCATGCTTCCTCTTTTCTTCATGGACACATTCGAGCTTGACCCTGTAAAAGCAGGATTGCTGGCGTCCGGTTTTGCATTCATGAACCTTGCTGCACGTCCTGGCGGAGGCTGGATGAGTGATAAGTTCGGCCGTAAAAAATCACTTTCTATTCTGATCGCCGGCCTTGCTGTGGGCTACATGGTATTAAGTCAAATCGATAGCACCTGGATGATTGCTGCTGCAGTTGTTGCAACAATGTGCTGTTCATTCTTTGTTCAGGCCGGTGAAGGCGCAGTATTCGCAATGGTACCACTGGTGCAACGTCGTATGACCGGGCAAATTGCCGGAATGACAGGCGCTTATGGTAACGTTGGTGCGGTAACATTCCTGACCGTGTTGTCATTCGTAGATACATCAACCTTCTTTATGTTCATTGCAGGTGCGGCAGCAGTATGCTTTGTATTTGCACAATTCCTGGAAGAGCCGGAAGGCCACATGGCAGAAGTCCTGGAAGATGGTTCTGTAGAGCTGATCAAAGTGAATTGATCAAATTGAACGAATCAGGTTCACTATAAAAAAAACCGGGGCTCGCCCCGGTTTTTTTGATTAAAGCACCTATTATTCGAACCGCCTCAGGTTATCTTGGAGTGCTGGCACGACATCTTGTTCAAACCACGGGTTCCGCTTCAACCAAAGCGTATTACGAGGCGAAGGATGGGGTAATGGGAAAAAGCCGGAAGAGATGTACTCATCAAAACATCTTACGGTATCGGTTAAAGTTGCTTTACGACGCGCCCCCAAATACCACTTCTGAGCATATTGCCCCACCAGCAGCGTCAGTTCAATATTTGGAAGTTGCGCCAACAATGCCCCGTGCCAAGTATCGGCACAGATTGGAGGTGGCGGCAAATCACCGCTCTTCCCCTTTCCGGGATAACAAAATGCAGCAGGAATAATGGCAACATGACACTCATCATAGAATGACTTTTTATCGAGATTACACCACAACCTTAACCGATCACCACTCGGATCGTTCCAGGGAATTCCGGTCAAATGAACTTTTTTTCCAGGAGCTTGGCCAACGATTAACAATCTTGCGGTAGCTGAAGCACGCAGGACCGGTCGAGGTTCAAGATGAGCTTCACAGAGCCGACACTCACGAATGCTCGATAAAAGCTCGGGCAACTGCACATCTGTCGCAATAATTTTGCTCATAATAGACCCAGATAGTCAAAACAATTGCACAAAATACAACCACCCCAAAGCGTCAGTCAGGCGTGATTAGACTCGGAGCAAATGCGGTCAAAGCGCCTGATAATGGCAAGAATCGTCTCACAAGCCACGGGAGAATGGGGGTTAACGGGGTTAAGTCGAAAATACTCCTCAGCATAAGACGCTATGTTACTCTTACCCGGCAAAGGCAGCCCTTGCTCCACAATGCTCGTCAATCTTGGCAGAAAAACAAACTGGATCAATTCGGGAAAACTCAGCTTGTCCACGCAAAAGGGTAATTGGCTTTGTAAAGCCTCAGGAGCCGGAGCTACATCTGTCCAAATTTGGGCTCCACGCAACGCAGCGCAAAGCTCCAAGGAAATATCTGCAACGTCGACATGACGAAGCGTACTCTGGTTCATCTTCATATTGTTACCAAGTCGAACCTCAGGAGAACCAAACGGCGGAACATTAGATTTCGAAGGGTATTACAAGGCTTCCAGTTCAACTTTCTCACCTTGTAAAACTCGATGTAAATCGATGAACTGTTGCGTCAACTTATGCTTGGGCGCCATGTGCAAGAGTGGTTGCCGCGCCTGATGGGACTCTTTCATTTTAATGGAAGAAGACAATCTAACCGGCAATACAGGCAATCCCTCATCCAACAATTCCTGAATCAACTGTCTAGGTAAACTAGCCTGTGTTTGATATTGATTCGCAATAATACCTTCTATTTGCAGTCCTTTGTTGTGATCTTGCTGAAGATCCTGAATTTCACCAATAATGGAATACAGCGCTTGTCGAGAAAAATCATCACAATCAAAGGGTATCAGACAGGTGTCCGCGGCTATCAGTGCCGAACGGGTGTAAAAATTCAGTGCCGGTGCCGTATCGATATAAATTCGATCAAAAGATTCTTCAAGTTTCTGCAAAGCTTCCTTCAATTTGTAAATTTTGTGCTTGGTTTCCAACTTACGTTCCAGAAAATCCAATTCCGGATGCGAGGGCATAACAAACAAGTCTTGATAGGCTGTGGCATGGATAAAATCTTCGGGCTTTTTGTTGAAAATATTAAACGCGACCGTTTGTTCGAAGAAGTCAGCTACCGTATCACTCAATTCTGCCGAGGCCTTTCCGGTGAGGTATTGAGTACTGTTCCCTTGAGGATCCAGATCCACAACCAGTGTTTTCAAACCCTCATTTGCGCTGATCGCCGCCAAATTACAGGTAATGCTGGACTTACCCACACCACCTTTTTGATTAAATATGACTCGACGCATAGACCCCCCCTATTTTTGTCTGTTATATCGGCTTTATTTTTTATTTAGCCAGTATCGGCTTTTCTACTATTTTTTAAGATTGATGCCCGGCCATTATTGCTTAGATGCTCACCGGAGCCTGTGATAAATATCTCGCTCAAACCCGCGTTCTCGTCTACCAGCCCAGGCTTTGTTTCACGAAAGGGACTGTCAACTTTCGCTTGGCAGACAATGATACATCATCAAGTTTCTGCAATACATGCAAAAGATCGCCAAGACTTCGCTGGCTGCGCCGCATGATAAACGTCATCACCTCTTCAGTTACCTCGAGACCACGTAATCGGGCCCGAAACTGAAATATCTCAGCTTTTTGGTGTTCATCTGGCTCCAGAAGGCGAAGCCCAACCCCATGTTGCAATCGGGACTTCAAATCAGCAAGCTGGCAGTTCAGCTGGGTGACTGCACATGCACTGGAAATAAGAAGTGTTTTGCCACTATCCTTGAGTCGGTTGTAGAGCGTAAATAAACCCAGCTCCCATTCGGGATCCCCCAAAAGAATTTCGACGTCATCAACACAAACCAGATCCAACGTCTCGCAACCTTGCAATATCTCAACCTCAAGCCGAATCAACTCTCGGGCAGGAAAATAAATTGCTCGCATACCGCGCTGACTTGCATCATGGCAAGCGGCTTGAAGCAAATGAGTTTTGCCAGAACTGTTTGCTCCAAATAAAAAATATACATCTCCTTTATCAACCTCCCACATCCCATTGAGCATGCTTAAAACCATCTCATTGCCCTTGGCCAAGAAATTCGCGAATGTATCTTCATCACGAATTGCGAGGGGAAGTGATAACTGTTCAAGGGAGAATAGATCAACCATTAAATTACAACTTGTCACTCAAAATCCAACATCATCACTGGACCGCTGTTCACGATTAATGACAACGATCAATATACTCCGGGCAAATATCATGTCTTACCTGCATCAGTGCCAGAAACAGCTTCGGTAATCGTTTTTCTCGACCAAACCCAAACATACTGCACTCCACTGGCGACACAGAGTATTGCCACCAGCCACTGGCCCCAATAGGCAGTTTTTTCCGGCATTGGCAACCCAGCCAATGAAATGATCACAACCAGAACAAAGGTAATTTGCGCCAACGTACTCAACTTCCCTAACCTGGAAGGTGCCATTTGAATCGTCCCTACGGTATACCGATAATAGACACCACCACAAACAATCACGACATCGCGAGCAAAAACCAGCACAGTCAACCAAAGTGCTATTTTCCCTAAAAAAGTCAATGCAATGAATGCAGAGACTAATAGAAGCTTGTCCGCCAAAGGGTCCACAATTGCCCCCAATCGACTCTTCCATTCAAATTTACGAGCCAGAAACCCATCTATGGCATCTGTAAGACCTGCCACAAAGAACAAGGCCAGCGCCTGTCGATAATATTCACTGTATAAACAACTCACGATCGGCAATACCAGAATCATCCTGCCGAAGGTCAAAATATTCGGAATATGCCGCTGTTCAATCATGACCATATATTAACCAATGGCTTTTATCAGCAATGCCAACAGAAGCCGTCAAAACTACGGAAAAACGTCAACCCACACGGAGCGCATCGACCGACTCAGAGCACACACAAAACATCCTCGCTTACACACCGCCTTCTATATGCCACTCGCCAGCTTTATCGCCTGTTCCAACGATAGTACATTTTTAGCGTATCTTCAGCCGATTGTATTGGCACAATATCAGGCACTAACTTGCGATCAAGTTCTATATATTGCCTGAGACGCGCTTCGTTACCTGCTACCCAGACGCTCACCTGAATGGCTCCGTCATGTACACGGAGTATATCCAGGCTTTGCACGGGTGCTAACGCTTCGAGATATTGATACGCACCAACATAATCCCGAAATTGCTCCACCCCGGAAATCTCCAGCTCAATTCGACCTTCACCATCAACCAAGGCGTCATGAACAGCATATTGTTTCGCCAGCACCGTAGCAATCTCATCAATCACGAGCTGCGAGACCTCTAAAGGTGATGAAACCCGGAAACTACCGCTGAACTGCTGACCTTTGAGATCCATCATCCAGCGACCGCTCCAGCCACCACTGTTACCATATGTTTTAACCAAAACCACCGCATCAGCGTTATACCGACTTGATGCTTCAACGACAGGATCAACAAATAACCCCCACACGTCGCTCACAGTGACCGCAGTTTCATCCTGTAGATCCATTACCGGAATGTACGCGGGCACGCCGCGGCGCGCAGCCGCAAGCTGTAACCCCTCGACAAAACCCTGCTGACTCGCGTTACCCACAACTTCTCGTTGACCCGACTCCTCCCGGGCAATCCACACTAACACCGAAGGGCGATTCCCCCCCCACAGCGGGAACCCAGAGGCTTTGAGCATTTTATCAATAGATGGTTTTATAAAAACGACACGAAGATTAAAAGGATTCGCTGCATCGACTCCCGCCCGATAGCCGAATTGTGCAATAAGCTTTTTTGGGTCTGAAGATTGCGTTTTAATATCCGGGTGCTGAAGCACCTCCGGATCACCAGAGACTTTAACCAGGACTTGAGATAATGCGAGTGCAAAGGCCTCATTTTCAACTGCAGCGGCCTTACCTGAAACAGGAATCGTTGCCTCATATAACTCTGACACAACCACAGCTTGCGCTGCCGGGGCAAAAACGGCAACCAGGAACATAATCCAGACACACCCAACCAACACCGATCGAGCTTTGACTATGTGTGACGACATAACGACCATTGTCCATCCCTATACCAAATCGTGAAATAATACCTTATTCATTTTATCTTGTAACGGAAACAGTGCGAGTATGCACGCAAATTACTGCCTGCGGATAGCCACAACCGCAAACAGCTGGTAAAATTGCGGGTTTAAAGTCACGCCACACAAATTCGTGCAAACCAGTGCGGCGCGTCTCGGTGAACTGTAGACTCGAGCAATAGCCTCAAATGCAGTTCAGCCATACGCTCGGCCCAGGCCAACTCAAACTGATAGCAATTTATTCAGGTATCCATCTAAATGACCGACCAAAAACCTTCGCTAAGCTACAAAGATGCCGGTGTTGATATTGACGCAGGCAATCAACTTGTAGAACGCATCAAAACCGTAGCCAGAAAAACCAAAAGACCAGAAGTAATGGCGGGCCTCGGTGGCTTTGGCGCGCTATTCGAGCTCCCGAAAGGCTACTCTGAGCCGGTATTGGTTTCAGGTACAGACGGCGTGGGCACCAAACTCCGGTTAGCCATGGACCTGGGCAAACATGACACCATTGGAATCGATTTGGTCGCCATGTGTGTCAACGATTTAATCGTAGCAGGCGCAGAACCATTATTTTTCCTTGATTACTATGCTACCGGGAAGCTCAATGTTGATATTGCAGCTGATGTCGTATCAGGCATCGGGGCAGGCTGTGAATTATCCGGTTGCTCGCTGGTTGGCGGTGAAACGGCCGAGATGCCGGGAATGTATGAAGGCGAAGACTACGATCTCGCAGGCTTCTGTGTGGGCATCGCGGAAAAGTCAGCATTAATTGACGGCAGTAAAGTGAAAGCAGGTGACCAGCTGATCGGTCTAGCCTCTTCAGGACCCCATTCAAATGGCTACTCGCTCATTCGAAAAATAATCGAAGTAAGCGGTGCAGACCTGGATCAGCCACTGGGCGAGACCACTCTCGCAAAGGCACTACTGGCACCAACACGCATTTACGTCAAGCCGTTGCTCAAACTTATCAAAGAAAGCCAGGTCAATGCCTTGGCACACATTACCGGTGGTGGCTTCCTCGAAAACATACCCCGAGTACTGCCAGAAAAAACCAAAGCTGTTTTGGATCTTTCGGCCTGCCCGATGCCTGAGGTATTCAAATGGCTACAAGAGGCCGGAAATGTAACCACTCAGGAAATGTACCGCACATTTAACTGCGGAATCGGTATGATCGTTTGCGTTCCACAAGAACATACTGACGAAGCCCTGAAAATACTTAAAGCCGCAGGTGAAACTGCAACCATAATCGGATCGATTGCCCATGCGGAAGCTGGAGACGACCAGGTTGTACTGCAAAACGCAAACTAACAGCTAGACAAGACTCAATCCAGCCTGTACCACAATGCAATCCTGTAACCTCAATACCGGTGTGATTGAAATACGGGAACAGGCTGGCTACTTAAGTCGCGCCCCATAACAAGACAGACGATCTACGTTGTTGTCCAAATAATACAGTAGTAAGGTTCATAAATGGCCGATAGTGCTTCCCCAACAGCCTCAATAGTTGTTCTCATTTCAGGTAGCGGAACAAATTTACAGGCCTTGATCGATCAAACCGTACACGGCACAATCGCCGCGCGCATTGCAGCAGTTATCAGTAATCGACCCGGGGCTGGGGGGATTGATCGCGCCAGACAAGCCGGTATTACGACTGAGCTACTGGATCACACAAACTTTCAGGATCGCGAAGCATTTGACGAAAAGCTCGCCGAAACAATCTTGAGATACAAACCGGATATTGTCGTCCTGGCCGGTTTCATGCGCATACTCACCCCTGCGTTCGTCCGCCAGTTTCAGGGAAAAATGGTGAACATTCACCCATCACTGCTACCAAAATACAAAGGACTTCATACTCACAAGCGAGCATTGGAAGCCGGTGATACAGAACACGGGGCTACAGTGCACTTTGTCACAGAAGAGCTGGATGGTGGCCCAAATATCATTCAGGCCAGAGTTGATATTGAAGAAAATGACACGCCGGAATCACTCGCAGGAAAAGTCTTACTGAAAGAACACCAGATTTTTCCTCAGGTAATCAAATGGATGGCAGAGCAACGACTGTCAATGACTGACAATCGCGCCTATCTGGATGACATCATCATTCCCGAAAACGGACTGCAATTCGAGGCCTGACTCAAGCGCGGGAATAGATTTTTCGCACTTCAGCAATAATGATATCCAAGCCCCTGGCAACCAGACTTTCATCTTGAGAATAGGTAATACGAATACATTCCCGCTTGTGCGACCAGTCTTCGTCCAAACCAGGAAAGAAATAGTGCCCGGAAACAATCAGCACCCCTTTCTTTTTTAGACACTCATAGAGTTCATGACTGGATATCGGTAATCCATCGAACCAGAGCCAGAGAAACATCGCGCCTTCTGGCTTGTGTATCCGGAATGGCAACCCCGACAAGCCCTTCTGCAGCCTGGCAACAGCGGCCTGGGATTTCCGAAGATATTCCGGACGCACGACGTTATCACTCAATGCCAGAATCTGCCCAGAGTCCACAAGGTCAGCAGCCAGCATGGCCCCGAAACTCCCTGTAGCAAGGTTAAGAATCGCATTTACACCTGCAAGCGCGTTAATTACATCCTCATGCGCAATCACGATGCCGGTTCGACAAGCTGGCAACCCCAATTTCGACAAACTCAGGCAAACGATCATGTTGTCATTCCAATACGAGGATGCATCGGAAAAAATCAATCCAGGAAAAGGCAACCCATAGGCACAATCCAGAATCAAGGGCACACCGTGCTCTCGAGCCAACCCATCCAGCCTGGTTAATTCCTGATCCGTGATTACGTTACCTGTAGGATTGGTCGGTCGCGAGATACAAAGCGCCCCGGTTGACTCCGGTATTGTCAAATGCTCGAAATCAACATGATACTTGAATAACTGGTCGTCCAATAGCTCGATTGTGGGTCGATTGGATCTAAAAAATGCTTCAGTTAATCCTGCATCGGCGTAACCTATGTATTCTGGTGTCATGGGTAACTGGATCTGCTTGATGGCACCCTCCGCTCCACCTTCGTATTCACCTGCAAACATATTAAACAGCATGAAAAACGCGGACTGACTGCCATTAGTCAAGCCTATATTCTTCTCAGAAACCGGCCAACCAAGGGTGTTATTAAGTAATTTGGCCAGACTTTTGATAAAGGCCGTGTCACCAAGCGGCGGATCATAAACGCCAACAAGTTTGCGAAAAAGCGTTGGATCATCACAAATACGCTGCAGGCGTTCCCGCAGGGCCGACTCTACCTCAGGGATGAATCCAGGATTGCCCCCACCCATCATAATGATGTCTTCGCCAGAGGCCATCGCATTACCCAAATCATCCATCAGCGAGGTGATACCAGCATCAGATGTGAATTTTGTACCAAATTTTGAAAGCTTCATAATACCCCTAATCAGTCAAGGGCAATTCCGATATTAGAAACCCCTTCATTAGCCGCTATTCTCTTGACCTTTTGCAACAACTCTCTGGTCGGATACCGTTCCGGCTTGATAAGCCTGAAACACTGCGATTGAAATTCACTTTCCTGAACAACAAAGGGATGAGCATCGAACAATTCAACAAGCTCATCTTCGTCTAACCCTTCGCCCTCTGCATACTCGATAAAATCAGTCACCGTAGCCAGGCTGGACTGACTCGCCTCCAATGCCCGACGATTTTCAGGGTTCAGCCAGCCGAACATCACCGACTCCACCAAGGCACAACTGTCCAATGCTGGCTTGACACCATACATGTCGTAGGCTTCGGCATCAGGCACTAGCCGCTCCAACTTAAGTAATAAGGCGTTGATTACTGAACTACTGGTCTTTTCCTCCAGTGCTCGCCACAATGTATCCAGCAATGCTCTGTACGCTTTGGTATTTTCAACCTCTGCAAGCTCACAGAACAAAACATAGTTGGGATAACTCCGTTCAGCCAGCGCTAACGTGAAGAGAATTTCACGCCAGCCTTTTAGCTTTTCCAGCTGTTTTTGAACCTGATGTAGCTTCAACTCATACTCCAATACTTGCTTGAGCATACAACCGTTATGCAAGCGTTTATAGAAAACTTTACGTTCTTGATTTCATTTTTACGGCGCGTGCATGGGCACTTAACAACACCATCGTGGCATCTTCCAGATCCCGCCCGAAAGAAATCACGCCATCATGATGCCCCCGCATCACAACCACACCCGAACTGGACATTTTAAGCAAAGCATTTGCCTCTGTTTGCAAAGCGAACGCCATTTCAGGTGTTCCGTACGGTATAGTCTCTGAAGTGAAGCGCAATCCAATTTGCTCAAAGCCTTGCCAAATTTCCGGAGAATGCACGTGAACCACGGCACCAATGCCCTCATGAAGGTCATACAGTGCGCCGTGAGACAGCGCTTCAGAAGAGGGCCTGCACTCTCCTTCAGCAATTAAGCTATTGCGCGCGAGATCAAAATCACGAACGAACGCACAATCACAGGTAGAGAGAAATGACAGATGTCCGGTTTGCGAACCGGAAACCAAAAATGCATCACCACGGATGCGAATCGAGATATTTCCAAAGCCCAAGCCACCATACCGAAGCGGATCCTGACCGACCAATCCCAAACGCCACAAAACCGAGCGCCAGCGATTCAACACCTGCAACTTGGGCTCAAAGTCCGGCTCAGTAATTTTCGTCGACCGGAATTCAAGGTCATACTTGATAACGCCTTCCTGCTCGGAATTGCGGGCTTCCATAGACTGGACCTATGCCTGACTTATCACCAACGAACCTAAGTCCTTGGCAATGTTACACCTGTCTGTCCCTGATATTTACCGCCACGATCCTTGTAACTGACTTCACACTCTTCGTCTGACTCAAAGAACAGCATTTGTGCGACCCCTTCATTGGCATAAATTTTAGCAGGAAGGTTGGTCGTATTTGAAAATTCCAAGGTAACATGACCTTCCCACTCGGGCTCTAAAGGTGTGACATTTACGATTATTCCACAGCGAGCATAGGTCGATTTTCCAAGACAAATCGTCAGCACAGTACGCGGAATCCGAAAATATTCAACCGTTCGCGCCAGAGCAAAAGAATTTGGAGGGATGATACAAACATCGCTCTCCATATCCACAAAACTGGCCTCATCAAACCGCTTTGGATCCACCGTTGCTGAATGGACGTTGGTAAATATCTTAAACTCATTACTACAGCGCACATCATAGCCATAACTGGAGGTTCCATAAGACACGATCTTACCTTGTTCGCCAAATCGCACCTGGCCTGGCTCAAAAGGCTCGATCATCCCTTTTTCCTGTGCCATACGGCGAATCCATTTATCGGATTTAATACTCATAGATTTCCATCCAATTCGACTCACCAGCCCCTAAGTGATGAGCTATCCCAAACACTGCGGGCCCGGTCAGAATCAAAATTAATTTATCAACACTGCCTGACTACTGGCGGACAGGCAAAAAGAGGGCGACATCATACCGGTTTACACCCCGATTAAAAAGTCTCCGTCCGCAGGCCTTAATCCTGACTCCGCATAATGATCTCGGGCATAGCCAAAGGATCAGCTTCTTGAGCGCTCAAAAGCGCAGCCGCTTTTCGAGCCATATCCCGATACAAAAGTGCAACTTCACAATCCGGCTCAGCAACCACGGTAGGACAACCCGAGTCTGCCTGCTCACGGATAGTTCGATTCAGTGGCAGCTGGCCAATCAAATCGACCCCATACTGCTGCGCGATTCGCTCGCCCCCGCCTTCGCCGAAAATCGGCTCAAGATGTCCGCATTTCGGGCAGTGGTACAGGCTCATATTTTCCACCACACCCAATACAGGAATATTCACTTTGGTGAACATCTCAATGCCCTTTTTACAGTCCAGCAAAGCAATATCTTGCGGTGTAGTAACCACTACTGCCGCTGTAACCGGCACTTTTTGAGCCAGCGTGAGCTGAATATCTCCGGTTCCCGGTGGCATATCAATTATCAGATAGTCAAGCTCATCCCAACGGGTTTGCGTCAACAACTGTTGCAAAGCGCCACTCACCATAGGGCCCCGCCAGACCATGGGCGTTTTGTCCGTCACCAGAAACGCCATTGACATGGCCTGTATACCGTGCGCTTCAATTGGTAAAAAGTATTTTCCTTCAGGGGCTTCAGGGCGTTGCCCCTCGGGAACCCCCAACATCATTCCCACACTCGGCCCATAAATATCCGCATCGAGTATTCCGACTCTTGCCCCTTCAGCGGCAAGCGCCAGCGCCAGGTTTGCCGAAACGGTGGACTTGCCAACACCACCTTTGCCGGACGCAACCGCAATAATGTTTTTGACTTTATCCAGAACTTGAACGTCATTAGCAGGCTTGTGACCGGTAATCACACTTCGTATCGCAACAGACACCGATTCCACGCCATCAACATTTTCAATGGCATTGGTAACAAGCTGCTCAATCCCACCCTGTATACCTTTGATGGGGTAGCCAAACTCAAGGTCAACTTCAACATTAGCACCATCAATTCGGATATCTTTCAGGGCACCAGACTCAAGTAGACTCTGATTTAAATATGGATCACGATAACCGCTTATCGCGTGTTCGATTTCTTGTCTGTCCAATGGATTGAATCTCCAGATGAAAAATTTGAGCTCAGACGCTATCATAACGCAGTTTTCAATTACCATCAGCCCCAGAATAAAGAAGCAGACTGGAAAACTTATGTCAGATACACCCCGCAAAATTCTTGTTACGAGCGCTTTACCCTATGCCAATGGACCCATTCATTTAGGCCACTTGCTGGAATACATTCAAACCGATATCTGGGTTCGCTATCAAAAAATGCGCGGTGAGCACTGCACTTACGTCTGCGCGGATGATGCCCATGGCACTGCAATAATGTTAAGAGCGGAGCGTGAGGGCATCACATCCGAACAACTCATAGACCGGATAAGGGAGGAACATCAGCAGGATTTTGCTGACTTTCTGATCGAATTCGACAACTACCATTCCACCCACTCGGAAGAAAACCGTGAGTTATCCGCATTGATCTATGAGCGCTTGGTAGCTGATAACAAAATCGCACAACGGGAAATTATTCAAGCTTATGACCCGGAGAAGGAAATGTTCCTCGCAGACCGGTTCATCAAAGGCACTTGCCCTCGCTGTAAGGCCGAAGATCAATACGGTGACAACTGCGAAGCCTGTGGCCACACCTACACCCCTGCAGAACTGATCGACCCAAGATCTGCAATATCCGGTGCGAAGCCGGTCAACAAGGCCTCGACTCACTTTTTCTTCAAGCTTCCGGAATTTCAAGACTTCCTGACGGAGTGGACTCGCAGCGGAACGCTACAACCGCAGATTGCCAATAAACTGGCCGAATGGCTGGATGCCGGATTACAGGAATGGGACATCAGCCGGGATGCGCCCTATTTTGGTTTCGAGATTCCGGGCCAAGCCGGCAAATACTTCTACGTCTGGCTGGATGCACCCATTGGATACATGGCCAGTTTCAAACACCTGTGCGAACGTCGTGACGACCTGGACTTCGATGAGTATTGGGGTGCAGACTCAAAAGCGGAGCTTTATCATTTTATTGGCAAGGACATCATTAATTTTCACGCCTTGTTCTGGCCCTCAATGCTTTCTTCGGCTCAATTCAGAACACCAACTGCGGTATACGCGCACGGTTTCGTTACCGTGGATGGCACAAAGATGTCGAAGTCTCGCGGCACATTTATCATGGCGCGGACTTATTTGAACCACCTTAAACCCGAATATCTGCGTTATTACTTTGCCTCAAAACTGACCAGCAACGTGGATGACCTGGATTTAAACCTGGCGGATTTCGCACAGAAAGTAAACTCCGATCTTGTGGGCAAAGTCGTAAATATCGCCAGTCGATGCGCAAACTTCATAACCAAGCGATTCTCGGGTGTACTGGCGAGCGAGTGCACCGAACCCGAACTGATGGCCCGATTTATCAATGCAGGCAGCGACATTGAAGCCCATTACGAAAACCGGGAATTCGCCAAAGCCATGCGAAACATCATGGAGCTGGCTGATACGGCCAATCAATACATAAACGATAAAGAACCCTGGGTCATCGCCAAGCAGGAAGGACAAGAGCAAGCGCTGCACACGATCTGCACCAACGCAATCAACATGTTCCGACTGCTTGTAACCTATCTTGCCCCGGTATTGCCGGAAACCGCAGCCAATGCGGAAGCTTTCCTGAACACAAGATTGACCTGGCAATCCCGTGCCGACTTGTTGCTTGGGCACAAGATCGAACCATTCAAGGCCATGATGAGTCGCATCGACACGAAACAGATTGAACAAATGATTGAAGACTCAAAAGAAGGTGATCCTGCAATCAAAACAGCAGAATTAACACAACCCAAAGAAGATGAGACTTTCGCAGAAGAAATCGAATTCCCCGATTTTGCGAAAGTCGATCTGAGAGTAGCGATAATCGAAAAAGCGCAGCACGTTGACGGCGCGGACAAACTGCTTCAGCTGACACTGGATGTCGGTGGCGTCAAGAAAAATGTATTTGCCGGCATTAAATCCGCATACAAACCGGAAGAACTGGAAGGCAGACTGACCGTTATGGTCGCGAACCTGAAACCCCGAAAAATGAAGTTCGGATTATCTGAAGGAATGGTACTTGCGGCGGGTCGCGGCAAAAAAGGCATTTGGCTACTGGCCCCGGATTCCGGGGCTGAACCCGGCATGCGCATCCAGTAAGAAATTGTCCAGGCCTGCAGGTCAGTTGCCCTGCAGGCCAGTTTTAGCCTTGCCATGTCTTGATTTCGCAGCCTTACACACTCCACCTTAATGTTGGCTTTCAGATCCTAGCTCATCTACACAGGTTATTTCCTGGTATTTATTCCTGTTAACTCCCTGATCCAGCCCACGCTAAAAAAGCTCTGACAACTTATCCCGAATGATGTACACAGACCTAATGCCCACATCTATCATCCTCGCATTCCGTTCGTCTGAGTTAAACAGAAAAAGAATCCTGATCCAGCCTGCAAAGTTTCTTGAACCACACCATCAAGATAAGGATAATAGCCGGTTGCATTTGGACACTTAACATAAAGAGGTTGTTTTCGGACCCATGACCGAATACCTGCTAATACTGGTTAGTACCATATTGGTAAACAATTTTGTACTGGTACAGTTTCTTGGACTCTGCCCGTTTATGGGTGTTTCCAATAAACTGGAAACGGCTATGGGCATGTCCCTGGCGACCACATTCGTACTAACATTATCATCCCTGTGTAGCTACCTTTCGTACACGCTATTGCTCAAACCGTTGGGCCTGGAATATTTGCAGACCATCACATTTATTCTGGTCATTGCCGTCGTTGTGCAATTTACCGAAATGGTTGTCCGCAAAACCAGCCCGTTACTGTATCGCGTACTCGGCATATTCCTGCCACTCATTACTACAAACTGTGCCGTACTCGGGGTCGCGCTGCTCAATATCAAAAAACAGAATGGCTTTATCGAATCCATACTTTATGGCTTCGGCGCAGCGGCCGGCTTTTCGTTGGTGCTGGTCTTGTTTTCTGCAATGCGAGAGCGAATAGCCGTCGCCGATGTCCCAACACCTTTCAAGGGCGCATCCATCGGAATGATCACCGCTGCCTTGATGTCATTAGCATTTTTAGGCTTTGCCGGTCTGGTTAACATTTAGAACTCACCTTGGAGAACGATCAAAATGACTGTTCTGGGCACTGCTGTATTTGCCATGCTCGGCCTGGCCTTGGTTTTCGGCGTAATTTTGGGCTATGCAGCTATTCGATTCAAAGTTGAAGGCAATCCCATTGTCGATCAAATCGATGCAATTTTACCCCAAACCCAATGTGGACAATGCGGTTACCCTGGCTGTAGACCTTATGCCGAAGCCATCGCAGGTGGCGATCTTATCAACAAATGCCCACCTGGCGGTGAGAATACCATTCAGGAACTGGCAGACCTGCTCGATGTTGAGCCACTGCCACTGGATGAGGAGCATGGCGAAGAAAAAGGAAAACAGGTCGCTTACATTCGCGAAGACGAATGCATTGGCTGCACAAAGTGCATTCAGGCCTGCCCTGTAGATGCAATTTTAGGTGCAGCGAAGCAAATGCATACTGTCATAGCTGATGAGTGCACCGGTTGTGACCTCTGTGTCGAGCCCTGCCCAGTAGATTGTATTGATATGCTACCAGTAGCGACAACGATTCGCAGCTGGGGCTGGCAAAAACCGGAAAACCTGATCGCATCTGACCGCTCCACAATTGTGGAGAGTAACCCTCGTGAGGAGGCCGCAGCTTAATGCGTCAAATTTGGGATTTTAATGGTGGTATTCACCCACCCGAACACAAATCTGTATCCAACCAAAATCCGATTCAATCAGCAGGCATCCCCGGGCAGCTTGTTATCCCTCTGCAACAGCATATTGGTGGCCCCGCAGATCCACTGGTAAAAGTTGGAGACACGGTTCTCAAAGGGCAGAAACTCGCAGAGCCTCTCGGCTTTATTAGTGCCGCTGTACACGCACCGACTTCGGGAACGATTGCAGATATCTGCGATCTTCCTGTGGCCCATCCTTCAGGCATGACGGACTGCTGCATTGTTCTTATACCCGACGGGAATGATCAATGGATCCAGCTTGAGCAACGGGCGTCTTACACGGATTTATCGCCAAATGAAATCCTGCACATCATTCGGGACAAAGGCATTGCGGGTATGGGTGGTGCGGGCTTCCCGACGGAAGTAAAGCTGCATCCCCCGAAACAGGACAAAGTAAAAACCCTGATCCTGAATGGTGCGGAATGCGAACCCTACATCACCGCCGACGATATGCTCATGCGCGAAAGAGCGAGCGAAATCATCCTCGGTCTGGAAATTATGGCCTTTATACTGGAACCGGATGAATGTCTGATCGGCATAGAAGACAATAAACCGGAAGCCATTGATGCCATGCGCGCCGCGGTAGCTGGCACCAAAATCCAGGTGGTCGTTATTCCAACAAAATACCCCAGCGGTGGGGAAAAGCAACTGATCAAAATATTGACCGGACAGGAAGTACCTTCTGGCTCGATTCCGGCTGATGTCGGCGTGATGTGCCAGAACGTCGCAACAGCAGCTGCAATCTACAGGGCTGTTTATTTTGATGAACCGCTAATCAGCCGAATTATCACGCTCACCGGGGATGCTCTGCAACAGCCGGGCAACTATGAAATACTGATCGGAAGCCAGGTAGGCTGGTTGTTGGAGCTCGCCGGAGCCCGGGAACAGCAGATTTCGAGAACTATTATGGGGGGCCCGATGATGGGGTTCACCATTCAGTCAGCAGATGTGCCTGCAATCAAAACCAGCAACTGCATTATCGCGGGAACACGGGAGGAGCTCCCTCCCCCCCCACCCGCACAAGCCTGCATTCGCTGTGGAATCTGTGTTGAAGCCTGCCCGATGGAATTACTTCCCCAACAGCTCTACTGGTTCTCGAAAGCACAAGAGTTCGAAAAAGCAGAACACCACAATCTCGCAGACTGCATTGAATGTGGTGCTTGCTCTTATGTCTGCCCCAGCGCAATCCCGCTGGTTCAGTATTATCGTTACGCAAAAGGGGAAATCCGGCAAAACCGCCTGGAACAGGCCAAATCCGACAAGGCAAGAAACCGCTTTGAATTCCGTCAGGAGCGTCAGGAACGCGAACTGGCCGAAAAAGATGCAAAACGAAAAGCCCGCGCAGAAGCGGCAGCTCAAGCACAAGCCAAGAAGCGAGCCGAGGCAAACGCTGATGAGCCACCTAAAAGCGCCGCCGCTCCAGATGATCGAAAAGCAGCAGTTGCAGCCGCACTGGAACGCGTCGCAGCCAAGAAATCAGCTCCAGCCACAGATTCGAAAACAGGAACGAAAACGGAAAACACGCCTCAGCGCTCCCTGGCTGATATTCAGGCAGACTATGACAAGGCCTTAGCCAAACTGGACAAACTCAAGGCCACTGCGCAAGAACTTGAGTCAGATGACCCGGCACGGGAAAAAATGGAACGGGCGATCAGCAAAAATGAAACTCGTGTAGAGCAGGCGCGGCTCGCTCTTGAAGATGCCAAAAACAACCAGAAACCAGATTCGGCAGATACTCCAAGCGCGAGCGAAACAGTGACTAGCGAATCACAAGTATCGCCAGGAACGAGTGCTGTCCCCCCAACGACAGAGAAAAGTCTCGACGAGTTACAGGCGATCTATGAAAAAGCGCAAGCAAAGCAGGAAAAGCTCCAAAACACGCTTGCTGATCTACCAGAAGGTGATCCTGCGCGGGAAAAGATGATCAGAGCAATCGACAAAAACGAAGGCAGAGTGATACAAGCCAAACAGGAATGGCAAGCCGCTCAATCAGCCACTGCGACGTTGCCAATCGAGATCGAGCAACTGGAACAGAATGTCGAAAAGGCCAGACTCAAACTCGACAATATGAAATCATCACTGGATGATGCCAAAGCGCATCAACCAGAACTGGTTGAGAAACTGCAAAGGGCTGTGCAAAAAAACGAGATGCGTTTGTCCGCTGCAGAGCAAGCTCTTGAAGAGGCGCGGAAAAATTCGTCTACGACCGCAAAAAATGATACCAGTCCATCAACAAAACCGACCCATGACCGAGGCTTTTAATGGCTTGGATTAATATTTCATCACCGCATGTTACCGGGCCACAATCGACTTCCTGGATCATGCAGCAAGTAATAATCGCCGCTCTACCGGGCATCGCAGCGCTCACCTATTTTTTTGGCTGGGGAAACCTGATCAATATTATTTGGTGCAGCCTGATCGCCATCGGAGCAGAAGCGCTCATCATGCGCCTTCGGCAACGCCCGGTGGGCTTTTATATCAAGGATTACAGCGCACTCGTTACTGCCATCCTGCTGGGCATTGCACTTCCACAATTCACACCCTGGTGGACATCAATGGTCGCCGTACTTTTTGCCGTCATCGTCGCCAAACACCTGTATGGCGGAATGGGTTACAACCCCTTCAATCCAGCCATGGCGGGCTATGCACTCGTTCTGATATCCTTCCCCCTACCGATGACAACGACTTGGGCAACACCTGACGGAATTGCCCAAGCACCTTCATTTATCGAGCATCTGGCTATCTTATTCGGCAGTTTTTCTGTTGAAAATATCGACGCATTTACAGCAGCAACACCTCTGGATATTTACAAACATGAAATCAGTCATGCCACCGCCGAAGTCGTAACCCAGCACGCCTCTTTTGGCTCACTGGTCGCAAAAGGGTGGGAATGGGTCAACTTCGCGTTTCTCCTGGGTGGACTGTATCTCATACTACAAAAAGTAATCACGTGGCATACCCCGGTTGCCCTCATTACAAGCTTGACGCTGATGGCTTTTGCGTTCGGCTGGGATGCGGACCAAGCCACGCCACCACTATTGCACCTCTGTGCCGGTGCGACGATGTTAGGTGCTTTTTTTATTGCGACTGATCCTGTATCAGGCCCTTCAAGCAAGCTCGGAAAATTATGGTATGGTGCAGGGGTCGGCCTGTTACTGTACATCATACGCGCCTATGGAAACTATCCTGATGCAATTGCCTTTTCTGTATTGCTTATGAATTTTGCCGCGCCGTTTATCGATTACTATACCCAGCCAAGAACATACGGGCACGGCAAAGCTAACAAAGGCATTGCAGGAAAACGTCGATGAATACGATTACTCAGTCCGTTTTAAGAAGTGCGATTGGTCTGGGACTTTTCGCTATCATCACAGCAGGCTTGATTGCGGCAACCAAAATGCTGACTCGGGATGAAATTGACTATCAAATCCGGAAAGCACAATCTAAAGCCCTGCTGGAACTTGTACCGGAAAACGAGCATGACAACGATTTGCTGGCAGATACACTCGAACTGCCACAGTCTGACTTGCTTGGCACTCAAACATCGACCGTTGCGTATCTTGCCAAAAAACAAAATAACGTCGAAGCGGTTATATTGCCGACCATCGCTCCGGATGGATACAGCGGCACCATTGAGATGATCACTGCAATCGAGCGGGATGGCACACTGAAAGGCGTTCGGGTGCTGAAACATAAAGAAACACCCGGCCTTGGCGACAAGATCGAAGTTCGAAAATCAGACTGGATTCTAGCGTTCACCGGTAAGTCTTTGGACAACACTTCAGAAACCAGCTGGAAAGTCCGAAAGGACGGAGGCGAATTTGATCAGTTAACCGGCGCGACCATCACGCCAAGAGCCGTAGTTAAAGCAGTACATGGGAGTTTACGCTATTTTCATCAGAATAAAGCACAATTGTTACTCACTGGTGATAAGACAGATGATAAGCAAGCTTCCACAACAAATACGCATCCTGCCACGATTCAATAAAGAGACAGGCCATGGAACACGCAGATAATACTGACATCCCGGTTACCGATATGTCGCCCCCTTCAAAATCACGAACTGATTACGGTGAGATCGCTCACAATGGTTTGTGGAAAAATAACCCGGCCTTGGTTCAACTACTCGGCCTGTGTCCATTACTCGCAGTAACCGGTACCGTTGTGAACGCACTAGGACTCGGGTTGGCAACCATTATTGTTCTGGTCGGTTCAAATACCTCCGTTTCGTTGATCAGAAACTTTGTCCCCGAAACGGTGCGCTTACCTGCATTCGTAATGATCATAGCCTCCTTCGTGACCTGCGCAGAACTGCTGATGCAAGCATTTACGTATGAGCTTTATCAAATCCTGGGCATATTCATCCCACTTATTGTTACAAACTGCGCCATACTCGGCAGAGCCGATGCATTTGCCTCCAAAAACGCTGTACTCCCCTCGGCATTTGATGGCCTGATGATGGGCGTTGGTTTCACCATTGTACTTGTAGTACTCGGAGCCTTGCGGGAAACGATTGGTCAAGGGGTATTGTTCAGCAACATGGAATTACTGTTCGGAGAAGCGGCAATCCATTGGAAGATCACCCTCATGGATGGCTATCAGGATTTTCTGTTCTTGATACTTCCCCCGGGTGCTTTTTTTGGAATGGGTTTACTAATCGCCGGGAAAAACATTCTGGATGAACGCGCCAAGAAAAAACTGCAGAGCCAAAAAATCGAGAAAACAGCCGTGTCAAAACGGGTCCGAGTCACAGGAAATGTTGGCTAATGAATAAAGAGAAACGGACGGAAATTTTTACTCGTCTGAGAGCCGAAAACCCGTCTCCTGAAACTGAGCTGGCTTACGACACACCATTTGAGCTGCTGGTTGCGGTAACATTGTCAGCACAGGCAACAGACAAGGGCGTCAACAAGGCAACAGCAAAGCTATTTCCGGTTGCGAATACACCTGAAGCGATTCTGAAGCTCGGACTGGAAGGATTAAAAGAGTACATCCGGACGATAGGGTTATATAACAGCAAAGCCGAAAACATTATTAAAGCCTGTGAAATTCTGGTAACCAAACACGACTCGGAAGTACCACAAACCCGAGACGAACTCACAGAGTTACCCGGCGTTGGCCGGAAAACAGCTAACGTTGTGCTTAACACCGCTTTCGGCCAACCAACCATGGCAGTCGATACCCATATTTTCCGGGTATCAAATCGGACAGGCATTGCTAAAGGCAAAGACGTCAGGCAAGTTGAAGATCGCTTACTCCGACTCACCCCTAAAGAATTCCTGCTGGATGCCCACCACTGGCTCATTTTGCACGGACGCTATATCTGCACTGCGCGCTCGCCCAAATGCAATGCCTGCCTGATATCAGACCTCTGCGAGTATAAAGAGAAAACGCTGGACTAGGGTCTTCTATGAACTCCCCCTCCGAGATCATATTAGAGTAAATACTCTTGCCAAGTTAGAGCTACTACTCTAAAATTAGCTCAAGAATAACTCAATAATGACCTGCTCCGGTCATACGGCCGGTCTGTTAGCAGCGTAGAGCGAGTGCAATAGGCCAATCAGGCCATTCACCGACTCTTTCAAGCATGAACACTGGAGACACACTATGATTTATTCAGGTAGCATGAACGACAAGATGTTGCAGCGTGTTGAAAAAGCAATTGTTAATATCGAATCAGTACACCAAAACCTAGTCGATAAGCCTTTCGCATTGATCGAAAAGTCGAAGTTTTTAAGCAAAACAGCTCAACCTGCGAAACTCAACCACAAAACTGCGATTGAGAAGTTCTATCGCGGACTGCGAGACTTAACTGAGGCCGGATTCCATTTCAATAACCAGATATCTGAATTGATGTCGGTGATGAACACTCATCAACGTTCGCAGTAATATCGCAATTACAAAAAACGGAGCACAATGCTCCGTTTTGTCGTTTTTCAAGAATGCGGGATATTACTTACCCAACATCGCTTTTTTCAAGTCATCCTGAGCAGGGTTATCAGACAACCAAATGCCGAACAGGGCCTTCTTGAAAGTCATGTCGCCAATTGTATCTTTCAGCTTTGCATTTTTATAAACCTCAACACCTTTGCTAGGCACGTAAACCAGATCGAAAACATCGTTTTCTTTAATTTCTTCCTGGAAAACGCCCATGAACGCATCGATGTCCGCTTTAATCGGCGCAACATTTCCACCTGTCGCATTCACGAAACCTTCATTGGTTGCGCTCTGCATTTTCTCACTGGTAACCAATCCGGAAACCATGTGCAGCTTAATCGCTTGAGGCTCATCAGCATTGATGACTGCCATTGCATCCCGGGAACCGGAAGCCGTGTACAAGCCACCCACATAGATATCCATAAACCATTTGGTACGAATTCCAGCACCTTGCAGGTTCAGTGTTTTCCCTGCAGCACTCATCGTATCATCAATATTTACACCGGCAACTTCTTTAGCCATTGCAAGTGGAGACAGTACCATTGAAAGTACAAAGGCAGTAATTACTTGTTTCATTTTAGTGTTATCCCTAAATTAGAATTTTTATTGAACTCTGAAAGCCCTACCTTGCATATGCTTAATCACATACATCGGTAAGATGTACATCACTAAGATGTGCGGCTATTCTAACAGCTCGCACCTGCTGATAATGCTCAATAGTTCTCATCCGATTACCAAAACACCGCACTTTATAACAATTCAGTTACAATTTGATTCGGCAATGGCCAGCGGGAAAAAACGATCAGGGAACACCTTAATCAAGACAAAAAAACCACCCCTGGGGGTGGTTTTTTAGAAGACGCGATTTAAAGCGATATCTTATTTAAACAGCGTTTCACCGCTGAGGCCTTGCTTTTCGAGAATATCTCTAAGACGCTTGAGAGCTTCAACCTGAATCTGTCGGACGCGCTCACGCGTCAAACCGATTTCGCGGCCAACTTCTTCCAAGGTACTCATTTGATAGCCTCGAAGCCCAAAGCGACGCGCAATGACTTCTTGCTGCTTCTCCGAGAGCTGATCCAACCAATCATCAATGCTGCCTCGTAAATCACTGTCTTGCAGCAGTTCTGCCGGGTCACTTGCACTCTCATCCGCAACCGTCTCCAGAAGCGACTTGTCAGAGCTACCGCCAATCGGAGAATCAACCGATGTAACGCGCTCGTTCAAGCCCATCATTCGTTTAACGTCTTCAACCGGTTTATCGAGCAGATCTGCAATTTCTTCGTGGGTAGGTTCGTGATCGAGTTTTTGAGTGAGCTCTCGAGCGGCTCGGAGGTAGAGGTTCAGTTCTTTAACAACATGAATCGGTAAACGAATCGTCCGGGTCTGATTCATAATGGCCCGTTCAATAGTCTGTCGAATCCACCAGGTCGCGTACGTAGAGAATCGGAACCCGCGCTCGGGATCAAATTTTTCTACGGCACGGATCAGTCCTAAATTACCTTCCTCAATCAGGTCGAGTAACGACAAACCTCGGTTAACATAGCGACGGGCGATTTTAACAACCAGACGCAAGTTACTCTCGATCATTCGTTTACGACCTGCTTCGTCACCTTTCTGCGCCAGGCGCGCAAAATAAATTTCTTCTTCAGGTGTAAGCAGTGGTGAAAAGCCAATTTCGTTAAGATAAATCTGAGTCGCATCCAATTGACGGTATGCACCGGGCTCAGCACCACCCCGTGTAGACCGTCGACTATCCAAGCGGGTTACAACGCCGGAAACATCGTTGTCGTCATCTCCATCATCACTCGCTTCAACAACACCAGCTTCCTCCTGGTCAAACGCCAAATCATCAATATATTCTTCTCTTTCTGCTGACATAACACTAGCCCTGCATTTTTTTTGAGTACTGTCCCAAACCCCTATTTGTTTTTATATCTGGTTCGAAGGACGGTTACCTAGTTGTTATATGGACTACCCCTATAAGTTCCGTGCGGGTAGATATCGTAACGGATCGACCGGATTTCCCTTTTTGCGAATTTCAAAGTGCAATTTAGGTCGGTTCGTTCCCGTAGATCCCAGCTCAGCGATTTTGGCTCCTGCCCTTATTTTTTGACCTTCCTTGACCAGAATACGTCTGTTGTGAGCATATGCACTAAGGTACTGGTCATTGTGGTTAATTATTATCAGTTTTCCGTAACCCAACAGCCCACTGCCTGCGTACACCACTTCTCCAGCCGCAGCTGATAAAACTGGTTCACCCGGTTTGCCGGCTATATCAATGCCCTTATTAACGTTACCGGCAACGGAGTATCTCGCAATTACCGGGCCAACATGTGGCCACTGCCAGACAATCCCCGAGTCAACCTTTTTACTGGTGACCTTGGGCTTTATTTTGCCTTTGTTTGCATTTGTTTGTTTGTTATTTTTTGTAAGTTTGGGTTTTCTCTTTGTAACTTCGGGCTTAAGTTCACTCTTTTCAAGTGATCCCTTAAGATCCAGTCGTATCTTCTGTCCAACTTGGATGACGTACGGAGCCGCTATTCCATTGGCATTTGCAAGCTCGACATAATCACGACCGTATCGCCAGGCGATTGAATACATACTATCGCCCTTACGGACAACGTGAGTGCCAAAATAAACGGGAGGATTGAAGTTTTGGTCCTGGTATATATCTGTACTGTTGCACCCCCACAGAAGTAACAACACTACCAAAATAATAAGACCTGGCGCAGTGGACAACTTATGAACTGTGTATTTTTTGGACAACAGCAATCTGTTCATTCTGACCCAGCGCACACCTTAAAATAACAAATACAGGGTTAGGTTCAGCCGTTTATAAAAAAAAAGAATAAAAACTTTTCCTTTTCGATTAACTTGGTTCGCTAACCTTATTGATTTCAAGGTTATTTTAGATCATTTTTAAACCAGACTGGGTTACAACTATATTCACATGTTACGAACGGAAACACTAAAAAGTAACAACTGGTTCACATTTTTCCTGTGAAACATTGCTCAATAAATCACCTAACGGATTTACTCATATTTTTCCCGAGCCACTCAAGGGCAAGCACCAGACAAATCGCCAGGATCGCTAACATCACCGCCTCTCCTGTTTCGGGAGACATACCGGTTAAAACATGGTATTGCTCCGGCATAACATTAATTTGCTCCAACGGCACTTGCTCACCATGAGAATTGGTTCTAAATGAAACGGTATGTTTCCAAGGCCACACCTTATTCAAAGCGCCAACCATAAAACCACACAACAACGACAGCACCAATTCTGGGAAGCGCCGGAATGCCCAGGAAAGCAGGTGAGACATCGCCAGCAGCCCACAAACACAGCCTGCGCCGAAAACGCCGATCGTGACGAAATCTAACGACTTCACAGCGCTCAGTATGGCCTGATACAGCCCCAACAATAACAGGATAAAGCTGCCGGAGATCCCGGGAAGAATCATAGCTGAAATCGCCACCATTCCTGCCAGAAATACATTCAAGGTCGTGGGTTCCACGGCTCCAGGGGTAACTGTCGTTATCATATAAGCAATAGCAGCCCCAAGCAGAAATGTCACGATGACCATCGGACTCCAGCGCTGAACCTGTCTACCAACATGCCATACCGAGGCAATGATCAAACCGAAGAAAAAAGACCAGACAAGTTGTGGATGTGCGACGAGTAAATAACTGATCAGCTTCGCTAAACTGAAAACGCTCAATAAAATTCCGGAAAACAGACAAATCAGGAAATTACCATTGAGAGCCTGCCAGAACGCCAGGAATCCATTATTTCGCCACTCGACTAACAACCTGGGATGTACCCCTGACAATGTATCTATCAATTCCTGATAAATACCGGTGATAAATGCAATCGTACCACCTGAGACACCTGGCACAATATCCGCCGCTCCCATGGCCATTCCTTTGAACACCAACATCAAGCGATTTTCCTTTTGCACGAATTTGCTCCTTGGCTTTAATTCTATAGCAACGATAGGCTGAATTTACAGAACAGTACCTTCTACAAGCGGGACAAACCGGACCGCTTCCACGATCCGTTTCGAAAACTCGTTTCCAGTACGCGTCATAACCATGAGTTGTTGCGACTGGCCACCTACCGGAATAACCAGGCGTCCTCCATCTGCCAATTGTGACAATAATTCTCTGGGCACATCCTCTGGAGCGGCAGTAACAATAATTGCATGAAATGGTGCAGCCTCAGGCCATCCCATTCCACCATCAGCATGCCGCAACCGAATATTTCTCAAGCCCATTGCAACGAATCGTTGCCGAGCCTTCTCCTGCAGAGGCTTAATGCGCTCCACACTGTACACTTCTTTTGCAAGTTGAGCGAGAATCGAAGTTTGGTAGCCTGAACCAGTACCAATTTCCAGTATCCGTTGCGGGTCATTTTCCAGTGTAAGCTCTGTCATTTTGGCCACAATATAGGGCTGCGACAGCGTTTGGTTATAACCGATTGGCAATGCCGTATCTTCATAAGCTCGATGGGCGAGCGCCTCATCCAGAAAGATGTGCCGCGGAGTATTTGCCATTGCCTCCAGCACGTCTTGAGTTCGAATGCCCGACTCTTTCAACCGATTAATCAGCCTCAGCCGCGTTCTTTGTGAGGTCATGCCAATGCCTTGAAGATTCATAATTCGCCCCCTGGCACCCAAGCATTCAGCGCATCAACCACATCGTAACGGGTCATATCGACTGAAATCGGAGTAATCGACACAAAGCCATTTGCAACCGCCCAAAAGTCAGTATCCGGACCAGCATCATCGCCTTCGCCAGCAGAACCAATCCAGAACCGCTCCTGGCCTCGTGGATCCACCGTACGCTCTGGAAGACCACCACGGGCTCGATGCCCTAAGCGCGTTATCTTAACCCCTCTAATCTCATCCAGTGGCATATCTGGCACATTAACATTCAAAATTGTTCTGGGGGGGAGGGTTAATTTATCACTCTTGAGCAATAGTTTGAGCACGACCTGAGCTGCAGTGGAATAGTGATGCCCACCGGTATTTGCCAGGGATACTGCAATCGGGCATTGTTCCAGAAAACGCCCCTCAGTGGCCGCAGCCACAGTGCCGGAATACAAAACGTCATCCCCCAGATTGGCATGGGTATTAATCCCGGAAACAACCCGGTCAAAGACGACGTCAAACAAATTAGTAACACCGAGATGCACACAATCCGTAGGCGTGCCGTCGACACTGTAGAAACCATTGCTGGTTAACACGGGTTTTAACGGCCTGTTGAGGGTTAACGAATTACTGGCTCCGCTATGATCCCGATCTGGTGCAACCACTTTTATGTCCGCAACTTTGGACAGCACTTCTGCCAAAATATGCAAACCTGGTGCGTAGACACCATCATCATTGGCGAGCAAAAGTTTCACTGCGCCCTCCTCCCCAAATTTTACTTATGATCGTTTTTATTTGAGTCTATCCGTGACTCGTCAGACCTGCTCCATGCCTGTTTAGTATACTGTTGCCTTATTTAAATTCCGGAACCCGCAATTGCTCTGAGGGAGTGAGTTACTCTGCGGGAGCTACACTGCGGGCTTTACTTCAAACTCTTGATAATTTAACACTTCTCGCAACACTGCAGTCGCAAAACTTCCAGTGGGTAAAACAAACGTTATGGAAAGCGTATCACCATCCAACGCCCAAGACATATCCGTTGGCTGCAGCACAAATTCACGATACGCATTTTGTATCCGATTTCGGACCAGCCCCTCAGAAAAAACTGGCCAGGCCTCTATCACACGATTTCGGTTTGCTTCGGCGTCCAGGGTCTCCAGACAGTTTTTCTCACCAAAGAGACTCCCTGCCAAACCCCCATTGATTTCAGCATCACCGGGAATAGGCGCTTGCCAACTCTGCTGAGTTACTCGATGTGCCAACAACTGGTTAAACAAATATGAGCGTGCCGCGGACAAATACATACCGCCGTCTTTCACTCGAATTTTACGCTCACCGGAAAACCATTCGTGCGCAACGTTAAGGTTATGCAAGTCGCGGCCAAATCGCTGCTCGCCAAAGTAGTTGGGCACACCTCTGTCTCTGATGGCGCTCAACCGGTTCTCGAGAAGGGCAGAATCACCTGAGAATTGCCGAATAACAAGCTGGAAACGATTTGCTATATGTTGTCCACGTCGGAGTTTCTTCGAATGGCGGGACACATCCAATATCTTTGCCCCCGGCAAATCCCAGTTTTCAACTACCGGGTCGCTACTGTTTTTCAGATAAATACTGAACCACTGTCTCGTAACAGCATGACGATCCTTCATACCCGAGAAGCCGACATCCATCGTGCGCACTTGCGCATAATTTCCGATACGACGGGCGATAAACTGCGTATTCTGTCCGTCTTTTTCAATCAGAAGATAGAAGTGTTCACCCACCCCCTCTGGCTGCCACCCCAAAATCTCTTCGACTTGAAAGTCGGAATTAGTACTGCGGATGATGCCGCTTGCTTCAGGAATACCGTAAGCATAGGGCCAGTTAAGTGCGAAAGATGGCTTGGAAGTTTCGACAGAGTCGTTCATTTCATCACCAGCAAACAGACTGCATAACAGGCTATCCCCTCACCTCGTCCGGTATAACCGAGCTTTTCTGTTGTGGTCGCTTTGACATTTACAGCACCTTCCGGCACACCAATAACACCCGCAAGGCATTCACGCATTTTCGCAATATAAGGTGACATTTTGGGGGCCTGAGCCACGATGGTAGAGTCAATATTTTCAACTCGATAACCTTTCTCCGCCACCAGGTTAAGCACATGCTCCAATAATCGCACCGAACTAATTCCCCGGTAAGTACTGTCAGTATCCGGGAAATGTTGTCCTATATCGCCCAGCCCAACAGCGCCGAGAAGCGCATCAATTATGGCATGGATTAATACATCACCATCGGAGTGTGCCTTGAAGCCTTTATCGAACGGTATTTTTATACCCCCCAATACCAGATGATCACCTTCACCAAAAGCGTGAACATCGAAACCTTGCCCTATTCTCATCAATACAACCTAAACGAATAAACCTATTTTTGTGTTTCCTGACATTCAGCCTGCTCCTGAAGTTCAAGAATCATCTCCGCAAACTGCAAATCTGCAGATTCCGTTATCTTGATATTATCTACGGCTCCGGGGACTAATTTGGGTGCCTGTCCCAGTAACTCCATTGCTGAAGCTTCATCAGTTACGAGCTCCCCGTCCGCCAAAGCTCTCTCCAGTGCGTGTTGGAGTTCTACCAATGGAAACATTTGCGGGGTAAAGGCACGCCAGATCTGGGTACGGTCAATGGTGGCCGAAATTTCAGCGGTACTGTCCGTATCCGCACTATCCGTACTATCATCCGTATCAGTGCAATCCATATCGGTTCGTGCTCGCTTTAATGTATCAGACACACGTGCTGCCAGAATACCACCAACACCGGAACAAAGTGACGATTGAATCAATTTTTCTATATCGGTGCGCCGAACACAAGGGCGGGCGATATCATGAACCAGAACCCAATCTTCTGGACCAGCAATTTTTCTCAAATATCGAAGACCGCTCAAGACGGAATGAACACGTTCTTCTCCACCAATGCAAGTTTCAATATTCGGATGCTGAAATATATCAAAACCTGACCATCGATTATCATGACTTGCGACGGGTACGACTATCCGTTCTATCTGAACCACACTTAGCAGGCGCTTCAAGGTTCTCTCAAGAACCGTTTCACCTCCAAGATACAAATATTGCTTGGGCACACTGGCATTCATTCTTCGCCCGACGCCCGCCGCGGGGGCTACCGCCCAGATTTTACCTTCGATTTTGCTGTCTCCTAAACGAATGCATCGCTAACAAATACCCGTCTGCGAATTTTTAATCTTCGATAACCAAAATGAAAGTTTCACCTTTTTTGACCATGCCCAGTTCATTTCTCGCTTTTTCTTCAATCGCTTTACGCCCGTTTTTCAAATCAATCACTTCGGCATCAAGCTTTGAATTGCGCTCTGCAAGTCGCTGATTTAACGTCTTTTGTTGCTCAATCTGTTGCTGAAGATTCCATACCTGTGCATAGCTTCCTTCCCCAGCCCATAATCGAAATTGCAATCCAAAAATCAAAAACAGCGACACGCCCCACACGCATTTAAGCAAAGTTGGCGCATTCGCAATCTCAGATGGCTGAAATCCCTCGTGAACGGTCACAGGTAAAATCCTAATGTTTCCAAAACAATGAATTAAGAGAGCCTAACGACTCAAACATGCAGTTCGAAGTAGCGATAAAAAAGTAAATGACAACATCGCGTCCAACGCGAACCGGGGCACCACTATACCGGATCATTTTGAAAGAATAGCTGATGCGGCTGGATAATCCGAAAAAGTTTTGTACAAATTAACAAAAAAAGGCGGAATAAATCCGCCTTTCTTCAGTGATTTGCATCACTCTTCTAACAGCTTACCTCAAGTGCTGGCAACATACCGCTCACACACTTTGGCATTCTCATCGAGAACTTTATCCTCGCTTGAGAATTACTGCCCTTTAATTTCCTTCAGGCCACGGTATGGTGCTTTATCGCCCAACTGTTCTTCAATACGCAACAAACGGTTGTACTTGGCGACGCGATCAGAACGACACAGAGAACCGGTTTTGATTTGTCCTGCACAGGTACCTACAGCCAAATCGGCAATGGTGGTATCTTCTGTTTCTCCAGAGCGGTGGGATATAACAGCGGTATAGCCTGCATCTTTGGCCATTTTAATCGCATCCAGCGTTTCGGAGAGCGACCCGATTTGATTGAATTTAATCAGAATGGAATTGGCAATATTCTTCTCGATACCTTCACCCAGAATTCGAGTATTCGTCACAAAAAGATCATCCCCGACCAACTGTACCCGCTCACCAACTTGCCTGGTCAGATTCGCCCAACCGTCCCAGTCACTCTCGTCCATGCCGTCCTCAATGGAAACGATCGGATACTTTTGAGACAACTCATCCAGATAAGTTGCGAAACCTGCAGAATCGAAAACCTTACCTTCACCGGCAAGATTATATTGATTCTCTTTGTAAAATTCTGAAGAGGCGCAATCCAGAGCCAGGGTAATATCCCTACCCAGTTCATAGCCCGCATTACCCACAGCGACTTTAATCGCTGCCAGCGCCGCTTCGTTCGATTCCAGGTTCGGGGCAAAACCACCTTCATCGCCTACAGCGGTGTTCAATCCCTGGTCTTTCAATACTTTCTTCAATGCGTGGAAAATTTCTGCTCCAGCACGCAACGCTTCAGCAAAGCTTGGCGCTGTAACGGGCTGCACCATAAACTCTTGAATATCAACATTGTTGTCGGCGTGCTCACCACCATTCAATATATTCATCATTGGCACAGGCATGCTGAATTGCCCCGGCGTACCATTGATCTCAGCTATATGCTCGTATAACTCAATTCCTTTATCCTGTGCTGCAGCTTTTGCAGCAGCCAGTGATACAGCCAGTATCGCATTCGCCCCAAGATTAGCTTTATTGTCAGTGCCATCCAACTCCAGCATTTTGTTATCCAGGGTACGCTGATCCGCCGCGTCCATCCCTTTCAGTGCGTCACGTATAGTTGTATTGACAGCACCTACCGCTTTCAGGACACCTTTACCCAAATAACGGCTTTTGTCTCCGTCTCGCAGTTCCAAAGCTTCACGAGAACCCGTTGAGGCTCCGGAAGGTGCACAAGCAGTCCCAACCACACCTGATGTGAGGATTACATCTGCTTCTACAGTAGGGTTGCCTCTGGAGTCGAGAACTTCCCGCCCTTTGATATCTGCTATTTCCGCCATCACCTGATCTCCAATAATTATGATTGACTATTTACGAATTCTGATATTTTGACACATGGGATTCCAGTGCGATTCACACCTGTGACGTCCCCGTTATCATCACTTGCCCTAATATTCTTGATGACCTCAGGCGGTATCCAACTCAGCAAAACCCTTAACCAAGTCATCAACAGCCTTAACCTGTGCCAGAAAAGCTTCAAGTTTTTCCAAACGAAGCGCACTTGGCCCATCGCAACGTGCACGATCCGGATCCGGGTGTGCCTCCAGGAAAAGCCCGGCCAAACCCACCGCCATACCCGCGCGTGCGAGCTGGGCGACCTGAGCACGACGGCCCCCCGATGCAGCACCCTGAGGATCACGACATTGCAGCGCATGGGTGACATCGAAAATCACGGGCAGCCCACCGGTGCTTTGCTTCATGACGTCAAAGCCCAGCATATCAACGACCAGATTATCGTAACCGAAACAAGCACCACGCTCGCAGAGCATGATCTTGTCGTTGCCGGCTTCTTTGAATTTATCGACAATATTTGCCATTTGCGAAGGGCTTAAGAACTGTGGTTTTTTAACATTTACCACGGCTCCGGTTTTAGCCATTGCAGCAACCAGATCAGTTTGACGCGCCAGAAACGCTGGCAATTGAATCACATCAACTACGGCCGCAACAGGCTCGGCCTGATATGGCTCGTGCACATCAGTAATCAATGGAACATTGAAGGTTTTTTTAATTTCTTCGAAGATTTTCAAACCTTCATCCAGACCCGGACCGCGGTATGACGCAATAGACGAACGGTTCGCCTTGTCGAATGATGCTTTGAATACGTAAGGAATCCCTAACTTTTCAGTAACTCGCACATAGGTTTCTGCAGTCTGCAAAGCCAGGTCTCGGGACTCAAGCACGTTCATCCCACCAAAAAGGACAAACGGAAGATCATTGGCGACGGGAATTCCCGCCACCTCAATTCGT
This sequence comes from Oleiphilus messinensis, assembly GCF_002162375.1. Lineage (GTDB taxonomy): Bacteria > Pseudomonadota > Gammaproteobacteria > Pseudomonadales > Oleiphilaceae > Oleiphilus > Oleiphilus messinensis. Next base: position 4,139,462 of record NZ_CP021425.1, read on the forward strand.
TTTTGACTCATAAATACACATCACTGGTGGCAAAACTAGAGTTGCAATTGTTCACTTGCGCTTATTGGCAGCGGCGGCATTGACAAAGCCAGAGAACAATCCATGCCCATCGCGAGGCGTAGACGTAAACTCCGGGTGGAACTGACAGGCAACAAACCAGGGATGATCTGCAACTTCCACAACCTCTACCAACTCACCATCTACAGAATAGCCGGAGATGTTTAAACCTGCGTCCTTGAGACGCTCAACATATTTATTATTCACTTCGTAACGATGTCTGTGGCGCTCGACAATCGTATTTTTACCATAACAGGCATGGGCTTTGCTGCCTTCGATCAGACGACACTCCTGCCCGCCCAAGCGCATGGTCCCCCCCAGATCTGATTTATCTGTTCGGGTTTCAACAGAACCATCTGCATCAACCCACTCGGTAATCAGACCCACAACTGGATGATCACTCTGTTTGTTGAATTCAGTACTGTGTGCGCCTTCCAAACCCGCTACATGACGGGAGTATTCGATAACGGCAACCTGCATGCCAAGACAAATTCCCAGGTAGGGTACCTTGTTTTCCCGTGCATATTGTACGGTCCGGATTTTACCTTCGACGCCGCGCTCACCAAAACCACCGGGAACCAATATACCATCCACATTGGCCAGCACATCGACACCTTTGCTTTCAATTTCTTCGGAATCGATATACACCATTTTCACTTTGGTATGCGTATGCAATCCCGCATGCTTAAGTGCTTCAATCAGTGACTTGTAGGCATCCAGCAAGTCCATGTATTTACCGACCATGGCAATCGTGACTTCTTTCTCGACACGTTGTTCCAGCTCAACAACACGATCCCACTCCCGTAGATCGGCTTCGCCACATTCCAGGCGGAATCGTTCCACAATAATGTCATCAAGACCTTGCTGATGGAGCAAACCCGGTATTTCATAGATGCTCTTTGCATCCTGTAATGGAATAACCGCTTTTTCTTCGACGTTAGTAAACAAAGCAATCTTGCGGCGTGATGACGCATCAATCTCATGCTCTGCACGACACACCAGAATATCCGGTTGCAGACCGATTGAACGCATTTCTTTTACGGAATGTTGAGTCGGCTTGGTTTTAACTTCGCCCGCGGTGGCAATATAGGGCACCAGAGTCAAATGCATGAACAACGCGCGTTGCGAACCCACTTCAGCTTTAAGCTGACGAATCGCCTCCAGAAACGGCAAGGATTCAATATCACCAACCGTACCACCGATCTCGACCAGTGCAACGTCAACTTCACCGGCACCTTCAACGATACGGCGTTTGATTTCGTCGGTAATATGAGGGATGACCTGAACTGTCCCGCCCAAATAATCTCCACGACGCTCTTTTCGAATAACTTCTTCGTAGACGCGTCCACTTGTGAAATTGTTGCGGCGGGTCATTGTGGTACGAATAAAACGTTCGTAGTGACCTAAATCCAGATCGGTCTCCGCACCATCCTCTGTCACGAATACTTCTCCGTGTTGAAACGGGCTCATTGTGCCGGGATCAACATTGATATAAGGGTCAAGCTTGAGCAGAGTGACTTTAAGGCCACGCGCTTCCAGAATAGCAGCAAGAGAAGCTGAGGCGATACCTTTCCCGAGGGACGATACCACACCACCAGTGACAAAAATATAACGCGTCATGCAGTTCCCGTAGATGTTTTGAATATTGAATTTTAGGGGGGAGATTGTTATCTCGATGATGGGACGCCAGAATACCAGAAAGCGTATCTGGACTCAATCTATTTGATCGACCTCAAGCACTGCCCTCAGGGCTTCACCGGTTCATTATTTGTTTTTAACTGGACATAAATAAACATCCGATTTTGCTGATCAAAAAATTCAGATTCCTTCCGTGACCAACAGCCAGGTATTGCAACCCCCTCTTCGTTGTAGCATAACACCGGAATATGCCCCCTTAACCAGACCGGAACCGCGCGGGCCTGAAAATATTTCTTCAAGGACTTTCCCGAAGGAACGGACGACAGACCTTCATTTCGTCGCACCATGGAAACCCTCACCCCCGCCCTGGGAGCAGGTACGACAGCGACACAATGCCAGCCGTCCTGACCAGAACGCCTGGCGTCCGGAACGCATAAAAAACGAAGCAAGCTCGATTGAGCCTCGCCTTTACAATCAAATGTAATAGCAGGTTCCGGTTGCTGACAATGCTGTATTCCTCCAGACACCGCAGACGACATAAAGTAAAGATCCCCCTGAAAACGTCGAATCTCGCCTTCAGGCCAGCAGATTTGGGGCGACCCAGCGCTTTGAGCGGGAATCAGTTCCTGCCATATCCGTTCGAAGCGAGCCTGCCCCGGAAACCCGCCCCCCAACGATTGCAACCACACTCGAATAACATTGCGCTGCCGATATTCCGGCAACTTGCCCAGCAGCGCACCATCAATGGCACTCAAACCGAATACCGAGGACCACCCTGACAATGTTTTTTGCACACTATCAATATCCCCCTTAGCAAGATCACGGGCCAACGCCTCATAATCTTCGCACAGAGCCATGGTGCGGAGTACACCAGATTGTGCCGCTGGCCATCGCTTCGTAATGGTCGGCCAAACCTGATGTCGAAGATAATTACGCTCGATTTCGATATCATCGTTGCTTTCATCATGAATCCAGGACAGACCCGCCTCTTGCGCGCAACAACTGAGTTCACGGCGACTGACTGTCAGAAAAGGACGAAAGATCATACCTTGATCCAGCTTTCGCTGACGCGGGATACCTGCCAACCCGGCCCCCGCCCCTTTGATCGCACGCATCAAAAACGTTTCGACCTGATCGTTACCATGATGCCCCTGCAATAATATTTGATCTGACTGCAATAAAGATGAAAAAACGTTGTACCGCGCATTTCGGGCCCCGGCTTCTAAACCGACACCTGCGGAGTCAACATCGACTTTGACCGCTTGGAAGGGAATATCTCGAAGTGCACATTGTTCGCGGCAAAACTGCTCCCAGTGATCCGCATTTGGACTCAAGCCATGATTGATGTGGATTGCATACAAGGGTCTATCAAGCTCTTTCCGGAAAAAGATTCCAGCTGCCCAGAGCAGTACCATGGAATCCAGACCGCCTGACAATGCAACCCAGTAACCGGACCCGTCAGGAACATCCACCATCAAGTCCCGAATTGAATCAGGCAGTGCGTCCGCCTTAATCATAGGTCAGATACACTTTCCTGGTACCGAGCATGTACCGAAGTCCCTGGACCAGTTCATCCGTTGGCAACACCGTCCAGGACGGCCCAAGCTCCAGCATTGAAAGTGCATCTGGCCGGGTATAACGAATATAAACCGGACAGGATTCGGCCTGACGATAGGGGCTCAACGTTTCCTGCAATTCCTGCATGAAGCCGTTTTTGATCGCCGGCATTTCAACATCCAGGACCATACCTTTGGCATGCTGACGGCGCGCTTCTGTAATATCGTAGCAGCGACGGGCATTTACCTTGATTCCGCCAGAGTGCCGGTCTTCACTGACCTCTCCCTCGACGACCAGTATGGTATCCATTTGCAGGTAATCGCGACTGACTTCATAAGCTTCCGAGAACAAAGCAACCTCGATTCGTGCGGTGCGGTCATCGAGTGTTATGAATGCCATGGTATCGCCCCGCTTGTTTTTCATGGTCCGGGCAGCAACCACCAGTCCAACAATATTTTGTGTGCTTTTATTGATCTTGAGATCAACGATAGAGGAACTCGAAAACTGCCGCACCTCTTTTTCGTACTCATCAAAGGGGTGACCGGTAAGGTAAAGGCCCAACGTGTCCTTCTCGCCATTCAAACGTTCTTTGTCACTCCACTCGCGAGCATCCACTGAAGCGGCATAGACATCCTCCCCTTCAACCTCATCGGGCACCACCTCACCAAACAGGTCTTCCATACCCGCATTTTGATTACGACTGTTCTGGTCCGCCCGTTTTACAGCCTCTTCAATACTGGCCATTAATCGCCCTCTGCTGGGGCCGATTGAATCCAGAGCACCGGATTTGATCAACGCCTCCAACGCTCGCTTATTGACTTTGCGAGCATCAACACGGGCGCAAAAATCGAAGAGATTCATGAAAGGCCCCCCTTTCTCCCGTGCATCCATAATGCTACTGACCGGACCTTCCCCCAATCCTTTTACCGCACCGAGTCCGTAGACGATATGGCCGGAATCATTTACGGTAAACGTATACTCACTGGTATTAACATCGGGCAATACCAGATTTAATTTCATCTTCCGGCATTCATCGATCAAGGTCACAACTTTATCGGTGTTCTGCATATCCGCAGTAAGCACCGCTGCCATAAACTCTGAAGGGTAATGGGCCTTGAGCCAAAGAGTTTGATAGGAAACAAGTGCGTAAGCTGCAGAATGGGATTTGTTAAAACCGTACCCTGCGAATTTTTCCACAAGGTCAAAGATTTTCATCGCCAGATCCGGTTCAACTCCCTGACTAACCGCCCCCTCTCGGAAGGTATCACGCTGTTTCGCCATTTCTTCGGGCTTCTTTTTACCCATGGCCCGACGTAACAAGTCCGCGCCACCCAGCGTATAGCCCGCCAGGGTTTGAGCGATCTGCATAACCTGTTCCTGATAGACGATGACCCCGTACGTCGGCTCAAGTATGGTTTGCAGACTGTCGTGCTGGAAATCAGGGTGTGGGTAGGCCACTTCAGCCCGACCGTGCTTCCGGTTGATAAAATCATCTACCATGCCGGATTCCAGTGGCCCCGGACGGAACAGGGCCACCAATGCGATCATATCTTCGATGTTATCGGGCTGCAGGCGTCGAATCAGATCTTTCATGCCCCGGCTTTCAAGCTGGAAAACCGCTGTAGTTTCCGCACGTTTCAACATGGCGAACGACTTCGCGTCATCCAGAGGAATGAAGGCAATATCGAGTTCCGATTCACCTTTTTCAGCGCGCCGGGGATTAATCATTTCCAGCGCCCATTTAATAATGGTCAGCGTGCGCAATCCCAGGAAGTCAAATTTGACCAGCCCCGCTTCCTCGACATCCCCCTTGTCAAACTGGGTCACCAGTCCACTGCCATCCTCATCGCAATAAAGCGGCGAAAAGTCCACCAGTTTCGTTGGTGCGATGACCACCCCACCCGCGTGCTTACCGACGTTCCGGGTAATGCCCTCAAGTTTGACGGCCATCTCCCAGACATCACGAGCCTCTTCATCCTGATCAAGATATTCCCGTAAGGGCTCTTCTGCATCAAATGCTTTAGCCAACGTCATCCCCACTTCAAATGGAATCATCTTCGATAGTCGATCCCCCATTGAGTAAGGTTTACCTTGTACCCGTGCGACGTCCCGCACCACCGCTTTTGCGGCCATGGTTCCGAACGTAATGATCTGCGAAACCGCCATTCGGCCATAATTTTCGGCCACATAGTCAATAACCCGGTCTCGCCCCTCCATACAGAAGTCAACGTCAAAGTCAGGCATCGAAACCCGTTCTGGATTCAAAAACCGCTCGAACAGCAAATCGTACTGCAACGGATCCAGATCCGTGATTTTCAATACATAGGCAACCAATGATCCCGCACCGGAACCCCGTCCCGGCCCAACTGGAACACCATTGTTTTTCGCCCACTGAATAAAGTCCATTACGATCAGGAAGTAACCCGGGAACCCCATCTGGGTAATGATATCCAGTTCAAATTTCAACCGATCAAAATAGCGTTGTCGCTCTTCCTGATAATTCGATGCATTCTTATCCAGAATAGATTCAAGCCGCTCATCCAATCCCTCTTCAGAGATTTTGGTGAAAAACTCATCCATCGTGAGACCATCCGGTATGGGATACTCTGGCAGGAAGTACTCACCGAGGCGCACATCTACGGTACACCGCTTTGCAATCTCAACGGAATTCTCCAAAGCCTCTGGAATATCGGCGAATAATTCGCACATTTCCGCTTCGGTTTTCAGATATTGCTCTTCGCTGTAGCGCCGCTCCCGACGGGGATCGTCAAGCGTTCTACTGTCATGAATACACACCCTAGCTTCGTGGGCATCAAAATCCTCCGGCGCGAGAAAGTGCACATCATTGGTCGCCACAACCGGACATGCCATCTCGGAAGCCAGATTTACGGATTGGTGGACACATTCTTCATCATTACTGCGCCCGGTGCGTTGCAGCTCCAGATAAAAAGCATCAGGATACAACGCCATCCAGTAGCGGAGGCGCTCTCGGGCATAATCTATCTTCCCCGCCAACAGCGCTTTGCCGACTTCCCCCAGTTTTGCCCCCGAGAGTGCGATTACCCCCTCTCGACACTGCTCCAGCCACTCGTAGCTTACGATTGGGCGCTCCATGTACTGCCCTTGGGTAAAGCCCAGTGATACGAGTTCAATAATATTGGCGTAGCCGGTTTCATTCATCGCATACAGCGTAATGCGGGACGGGTCATCCCGGTCATCCTGATTGTTCACCCACAAATCGACCCCGATAATCGGCTTGATCCCGGCACCATTACACCCTTTATAGAATTTCACGAGGGCGCACATATTAGACTGATCCGTAATCGCCACCGCAGGCATATTGAATTCAGCAATTTTGCCGATAAGGGGTTTGATTTTTACCAGACCATCAACCAGCGAAAATTCAGTATGGATACGTAAATGGATAAACTGTGGTGCCATGCTAAGGAATAACCTTTCGATAAGTGACGCTTGTACGGTAACAGGCCGAACAATAAGCGGGTAAAGCTGTCCAACAAAGAATAACTGTCGAACAAAATAGAGCCGTCAATAAAGTAGAACTGTCAAAAAAAACAAAACTTTTAAAACAAGAAAACCCATCAGGTAAGTTTATTACGCTGACAGCTTACTTTAAAGTGAATAAAACAAAGCACAATCAAACAGCCCCAGATCTTTTAGCGATCAACTCCAGTTCGCATAAATGACGCTACAGGCGTTACTGGATAAGAGCCATGATTTTTTTTGCGGATTGCGGGCCGTAGAGTACCTGTGACAACTCACCCGCCGGAGTAATTAACAAGGACACTGGCAGTACCTGCAGCGCCTCAAGCTCAAAGTGGTCGGCCGGATCCCCTGAAAGCGGTTCAAACTCGATGCCTAATCGTTGCATACTGCTCTCGAGTTTATCGCCGGAAAGGCCATCGTAATTGTAGCCGAACACAATCACATCCCCCGCGGCATGCAGTTCATTCAATTCCGGTATTTCAGTCACACAGGGCTTACACCATTCAGCCCAGTAATTAATCAGCCGCCAATGGTCTTGGCTCGCGCGCCACGCCTGACTTTGCTCAGGGTTGAAGGGCACCTGCTCTGTCACGTTATCCGTCATTGAAGATGCCATGCCTGGATCACGACCATCACAGGCCACGATACCAAAAGCGACGAAAATAAACTGCCATCCGAAACGTGCAGCACGCAAAAAGAGTGTTTTCAAAGCAGGAACAATCCAGAAGTCTTTTGTCAGGGTGTAAGCTTACTCAACTACTGTTAGAATAGCACCCCAAATTTAAGTCGACGTTAAGTTACGACTGAACTCAACGTCCCTACAAGGTTTCTTCTTTGAACTCACTACGGTACTGCAATGACTGATTCAATCCAGATTCTACATAACCCGCGCTGCTCAAAATCCCGTCAAACGCTTGCACTGCTGGAAGCGAAAGGAATTGAACCAGAAGTAATTCTCTATCTGGATACCCCGCCAACCGCGCAGGAGCTGGCAGTCATTATCCAAAAGCTCGGCATCACGCCACGGGAATTGATGCGGAACAAAGAGACAGAATTCAAAGATCAAGGATTGAAAGATCCAGAACTCAGCGACGCACAACTGATCGAAGCGATGATCAACACCCCCAAACTGATTGAAAGACCCATTGTCATCCGTGGCGACAAAGCCGTTCTCGGCCGCCCACCCGAAAATATCGATGAGTTATTCTGAGCTTGGTTATTTTTATCTCGATTAATCTCGGTTAACTATTCCAGATCAGCTTTCCCGATCTGATTTCTGATCACCATGCGTCGCCGTAAAGGCTGATTAACAGACTGAAAAGACAAATGAACAAGCAAGACGCCAAAATACTCATTCTTTACTACAGCCTGCATGGATCGACACGGGAAATGGCCATGTTGATTGCACGAGGCGTTAACAGTGTCTCGGGGTGCGAAGCCGTCATTCGCACCGTCCCGAAAGTATCCACCGTGTGCGAGAGCAGCGAACCCGATATTCCACTCGATGGCGCGGTCTATTGTAACCATGAAGACCTGCAATCCTGTGATGGCCTGATTATCGGTAGTCCAACCCGATTCGGTAATATGGCCGCCCCCCTCAAATACTTTCTGGATTCCACCGTGAATGAATGGGTGAAGGGCACACTGAGCGGCAAACCTGCCGGAGCATTTACCTCAACGGGAAGCCTGCATGGTGGTCAGGAAGCGACACTGTTAACGATGTTGATTCCCCTGATGCATCACGGCATGTTGCTATGCGGATTGCCTTACACCGAGCGTCAACTCGCTTACACTCGCAGCGGTGGAACACCATACGGGCCAAGCCATGTTGCCGGGGAAAACCATAACCATGCGATAAGCGAAGAAGAAAACCAGCTGTGCATTGCCTTTGGAAAACGCATTGCAACGATCGCTCGACAGTTGAAAGCAACTCAAGATTGATCAAGACGAGCAACCACCCTATCACAGACAACCTATGACCAAGACTGCAGAGAATTCAATGCAAACACCGTCCAGTGCCTTAGCCCGAAAAACCAGCATTTCCCATAACACGGCCATCGTTTCTTATATCGGATTGCTGGTTTTACTTGTTTTAACCAGTTTCGATGCGGAAATATCGCTGGCTCTGGTGCTCAGTATCAAGCTCGTTCCCTTGCTGATTTTCATTCCAGGGCTACTGAAAAAGAACTTTAAAGCCCATATCTGGCTCTGCTTTGTCATTCTGCTGTATTTTACACAATACTCTGTGCGGGCGTACCTCACTCAAGGTGACTGGGAACCAGTCTTGATGACACTGTTTAGCGTGACAACCTTTATCGGCTCCATGATGTATGTTCGTTGGGGAAAACAATTAGAGGCCAGCCTGTCACCGGTGCAAGTCCCGGATTCATAAAGACTTCTGTTAAAAAAATTGGCCAGCCGGGGAATCTGCTTCCATACTGAGTACGAACACTTAAAAATCGGAATGCTATGAAAGCTGCTATTGCAAGACCCCCGGAGAAAATACTGACTCTGCCCGATATCGCACTGGGCTTGGTCAACACAAATATTATCAGCCAGGATCAAGCCGACAAGCTTTTCCAGATCAGTGGCAGCGAGTCCGGCAAGAGCAGCCACCCGTTTCATACGATCATCAAGGCAAACTATCACTGCCTGCAATCGGGGGATCTCCTGAATCAGGAGTTTCTCTCCCGGTGGCTGGCAGATTGGGCGAATCAGCCCTACTACCATATCGACCCACTTAAAATTCAAGTCCGCAAGACCACCCAGGTGATGTCATTCGCTTTTGCCCAAAGACACGACATTATAGCTGTAGAAGTCACCAATGATCAGGTGACCATTGCCAGTGCCCAACCGTTTTATCACGCCTGGGAGGACAATTTACAACAAGCCCTGCAAAAGCGAATTGTTCGGGTTGTCGCCCAGCCGGATGAGATTAGCCGGTATACCATCGAGTTTTACCGCCTCGCCAAATCCGTTAATCAGGCCAGTGGCCAGAGTGCAGCAGCATCCCACAACGTCAATAACTTCGAACAGTTGATGGATCTGAAGTCGGAAGGTGACCATGATGCCAATGATCAACACATCGTTAATATTGTCGACTGGCTTTTACAATATGCCCATGAACAGCGGGCAAGTGATATTCATATCGAACCCCGTAGAGAACTGTCTCATATTCGCTTCCGGATCGACGGTATATTGCACCATGTTTACGAGTTTCCCCTGCAGGTCGGGGTTGCCATTGTCAGCCGGTTGAAAATACTGGGTCGCCTTAATGTTGCCGAAAAACGCAAACCTCAGGACGGGCGTATTAAAACCCGAAACCCGGATAATCAGGAAGTTGAACTACGTCTCTCCACCCTGCCCACCGCCTTTGGCGAAAAGCTGGTCATGCGGATATTTGACCCGGAGGTATTGGTCAAAAGTATGCCGGAACTGGGTTTCAGCAGTGAAGATCAGGCAAAATGGCAATCCATGGTCAGCCAGCCTCATGGCATTGTGTTGGTAACCGGACCAACGGGGTCCGGTAAAACCACAACCCTGTATACCACATTGAAACAACTCGCCCAGCCTGAAGTTAACGTTTGTACCATTGAAGATCCCATCGAAATGGTTGAGCCATCGTTCAACCAGATGCAGGTACAGAGCCAAATCGACTTGAGTTTCGCCTCAGGCATTCGCGCCCTGCTCCGGCAAGATCCAGACATCATCATGATCGGTGAGATTCGGGATATGGAAACTGCCGAAATGGCAACACAAGCCGCACTGACGGGGCATTTGGTACTTTCGACATTGCACACCAACGACTCGCCCAGCGCGATCACCCGACTGCTTGAGATCGGCATTCCACCCTATCTGGTGAAGGCAACGGTTCTTGGCGTCATGGCACAACGCTTGGTGCGCACCCTTTGTCCAGCCTGTAAAGCGCCGACGGAGCTTAATCCGGATGAGTGGAATCAACTGGTCAGCCCGTGGAAAGCCGGCCCGCCCAAAAACCCCCATAAACCAGTGGGTTGCCTGGAATGCAGAAACACCGGGTACCGTGGTCGCGCTGGCGTCTACGAAATTATGCCGCTGAGTGAACAGATCAAAACGCAGATTACTGACAATACCAGTGATGACGATATCCGGAAAACCGCCATTAAAGAAGGCATGAGAGGGCTGCGTTTGAGCGGAGCGCAAAAAATTTCAGCCGGGTTCACCACCATAGAGGAAATCCTGCGTGTAACCCCCGCACACCAGAGGTTTTGATTAAATCGAATTCTCACCATAGACTAAATGTTAATTGCAATAATTTAAGGGACATTTCCATGAAACGCACCAGAATGATAACCGGTATTTTTTTCTCCAGCCTGCTGATGTGTCTGTCGAATGTGGTTTGGGCACAGTCTGCAGCAGAGAAAGGTCTGGAAATTGCGCGCGAGGCGGATCGCCGGGACCAAGGCTGGGTAGACAGTACGGCCGACATGAAGATGATTTTGCGAAACAAGCGCGGCGACGAAAGCGTACGCTTGCTCCGCAGCAAAGGCCTTGAGGTTATTGAAGACGGAGATCAAAGTATCATCGTGTTCGATCAACCTGCCGATGTTCGGGGCACAGCTTTGCTCACTTACTCACATAAAACAGGACCGGATGACCAGTGGCTGTACTTACCGGCACTTAAACGCGTTAAACGTATCGCCTCGAGTAACAAGTCCGGTCCATTTATGGGGAGCGAGTTTGCCTTCGAAGACATGGGTGCCCAAGAGGTCGAACAGTACACCTATAAATACCTTCGGGACGAGAGTTGTAACGAACTCACCTGTTTTGTTATTGAGCGCTACCCGACCGACGAGAATTCAGGGTACAGCAAGCAAATCGCGTGGATAGATCAACAGGAATACCGCATCTATAAAGTCGAATACTATGACCGTAAAGACTCGTTACTCAAAACACTGACGCTATCCAAGTTCTACAAATATCTGGATAAATTCTGGCGCGCTCATGATAACTTCATGATGAATCACCAGACCGGGAAAAGCACACGACTCCTGCTAGCCAACTTTAAATTTGACATCGGTCTGGACAAGGCTGATTTTTCCCAAAACAGCTTGAAGCGTGCACAATAACTCAAACTTCCCCAACGCAGGCACGGTTCTGAGCCGTGCCTGCTACATCTGATATCCCGTTGCCCCCATCGACGCCGTTTAACCGCCACCTGACCTTAACGGGCTCACCAACTTGAGTAATCACTCTACTTTTTCAATGTAATCCATGATACCTTTTTGCAACCGAATAATCGGAGCCGCTTCCGGCAATGCAGTCGTAATACTCTCCACCGGATACCGATTACAACATCACATAGAACAACTATCACACTGAACAACTATCACACTGAACAACTATCACAACAAAAAATACAACAAGTAAAACACCATAATAAAGACGAAAAAGGATTAAAGAGGACCACCAAATGGCAAGTACACCGGAAAACACATCTTCCGTAGCCCTGTCGCGGCGCTCACTTTTGAAAACAGGCTTCATGGGCAGTATATTTTTGAGCAGCGTCAGCATGACAGCTGGGCTCAGTGGCTGCGCAACCCAGCCAGCACAACCCAAACCTGGACAGGATGCATCCGCAGTGCATCATTATCAATTCCTTTCCGAAGACGATATTGTTATGTTGGGTGTATTGGTGCCGGCGATTACGGGTGCAAACTTATCCGCAGAAAATGCACAACCCAAAGTCAGCCACTGCATCAAAAGTATCGATCAGGGCTTGATGTTAATTGGTGATGCCAACAAAAAGGAAGTTCGTAAACTCTTTGATCTGCTTAACTTCACCCCCACTCGGGGTTTACTGGGTGGCATTTGGTCCAGCTGGGAAAACACAAGCCAGGAACAAGCGACAGAATTTCTGGCATCATGGCGCTACAGTTCAATGGCATTGCTTAACAATGCCTATGCCGCTCTTATCAAAATCGTATCGCTGACCTGGTACGCAGATGAAACTAACTGGTCGGAATCTCATTATCCGGGTCCACCTGACTATGCAGTCAATGCCCTCCCCCAATTCCGGAAAGCTTGATCCCCCCGGAACCCATAATCAAAATAAGGACCACAGGATATGAGTGTAAAAGACATCATTGAGGCCGGTCTCACGTCCGGCAACTGGAAAACGACTGACGCAGCTACCATTGCCGAGAAGCTGACGCTGGAAGCAGATGTAGTTGTAGTTGGCACCGGCGCGGGCGGCGGCACTACAGCAGAAATTCTCAGCGAGAAAGGATTGAATGTCATTCTGGTTGAGGAGGGGCGACTCAATCGTATGAAAGATTTCAATATGAGCGAGTCGAAATCCTACCCGAAGCTATACCAGGAGGGCATGGGACGGGTAACCGCTGACGGAGCAATCGCCATTATGCAAGGCCGCACGGTTGGAGGCTCAACCACCGTTAACTGGACTTCAAGCTTCACAACACCGGATAAAACCCTGGACCACTGGACGAACTACCACCAGCTAAAAGGGTTCACCAAAGAAGCCATGGCGCCCTGGTTTGAAAATCGCAAAAAACGTCTGAACATTGAAAAGTGGGCTGTAGACCCCAACGCCAATAACGCCGCATTAGCCACGGGGTGTGAGGCGCTGGGCTGGAAACACGCCATTATCCCAAGAAACGTAAAAGCCTGCTGGAATTTGGGTTATTGCGGTATGGGCTGCCCAACCAACGCGAAACAATCCATGCTGATTACTACGGTTCCGGGCGCATTGAACAATGGTGCTCACCTCGTTTATGGTGCCCGCGCTGAAAAGCTGCTAATCGAAGGTGACCAAACCAGGGCTTTAATCTGTACTGCGCTGGATGAATCAGGCACCACGCCAACCGGGCAATCTATCGAAATCAGAGCAAAACACTTTGTCATCTCGGCGAGTGCGATCGGGAGCCCGGCGCTCTTACTCCGTTCCGAGGCACCCGATCCCTATGATCGTCTCGGGAAGCGCACTTTTCTACATCCGGTCAATGCCGCAATGGCAACGATGCCGGAAAAAGTCGATCCATTCTACGGTGCACCTCAGTCCGTTTATTCAGACGAATTCGTCTGGAAATACGGCACAACCGGCCCCATTGGTTTCAAAATGGAAGTGTCCCCATTACACCCCGGCCTGATGTCTGCCGTAATTGGCCAACATGGTGACACATTGCGGGAAGCCATGGCCGAACTGCCCCACACTCAAGCAACCATCGCCCTGATGCGTGACGGATTCCATCCCGAAAGTGAGGGCGGCACCGTCAGCCTGCGCGATGATGGCAGCCCGGTACTTGATTACCCGATAACGGATGTCATGTGGCAAGGTTTACGGGACGCCTATCTCAAAATGGCGGAAGTTCAGTTCGCTGCTGGTGCCAAAACCGTACGTTTGATCCATCTGGACTCACCGGTATTTACCTCATGGTCACAAGCCAAGGCATCAATACAGGCATTGCCAATGGCCATCCATCGTGCCCGATTATTCAGCGCACACCAAATGGGTGGCTGCAGTATGGGGGAAAATCCGAAATCATCGGTGGTAAACAGTCTGGGAGAACACCATCAACTGCGTAACCTCAATGTAATCGATGGCTCAACCTTCCCGACCAGTATCGGCGCAAACCCACAGCTCTCTATTTACGGAATGGCCGCAATGCAGGCAACCCACCTGGCCAATCGGTTAAGCGCCTGATCTGCCCCGAAAGCGATAGCCTCTCCCTGAGCACGGATCACATCTGAACCTGAGTCTCAGGGAGAAACCTATCCCCGACATTGATCCAGCACCTGCTGCCATGCTTTTTGATGGCGATCAACGGCTTTTCGGAATTCAAACCATAGCGATTTGGTGTGCATTTCGGAGGCTTGATGGGGCTCTGAGTCGGAATCCGGTTCGTAATCAAAGTAGTATTGAAAATAACGCATCCAGTCCTCGGGAACGACAATCTGTTGCTGTTCAACCAGCTTTCGGAAGAGGCTGACTTCGCGGCGATACACTTGATCCAGCTTTGTCAGATAAGGCTGTACGGTGGGACCATAATAATTGAAGAGCAAGCCTTTAACTCGGACCGGCATTTTTCCGGGTACAGGGCAAATTACCCCCCTGTCCAACCGGGCTTCAATCAGAGCAGAGATCTGATTCAACCGCGCTTGATAATATCCGGCACGATGGAAATAAAGCCCGAGACCCGGTAACACCTCCCAGAACTGGAACAACCGGATGTACGGGGTGAATCGGATTTCGGAAACTTCAAATAAGCGCTCCGACTCAATAACGCCGGGAACCGTGGAGTTGTGCACATAGCGGGAAATCCCCCCCATATCCCATTGGGAAACAGACTGTAAGCGTGCAATGGCCTCCAGCCACTGCTCGAATAAGCCGAGATAATCCGGACTCAACAGATCCGGTAACGCCCCCTCCAGCAAAGACTCAAACTCACTATCAGACTGACCCGCCCCCACTCGTAAATATCGCGCAAGCTCAACGCTACCGAAACTGCTATTCCAGATGACGGTGGCAAGTTGTTGCTTTTTTTGCTGCTGAAGTTCGAGCAAACCGGAAAGAAAGGCCTGTTTTTCAGTGGTCGAGAAGTCGGCATCCAGTGTAGAGGCCATACAGGCATAAAGCGCATGAAACAAGCGACTCTCGTAGTCCAGTCGACGTGAGGCGTGCATGACTTTACCCAGCACAGAATTTCGTTCACCAATTAAAACCTGCAATTCACAGCCATAGAGGTCAGCAAATTGCAGTAAGCCAATGGTAATCGGTGGGAGCTCGAGAAGTGTATCGCGACGTTCAGGTCTCGGCGGCAGATATCTGAGTCTCGCCTGAAGGGTATCTCGATCCTCGCCAATGTCTTGCAGATCCAGATCAAACGTGCCTTCTACACGATTTAAGTACTCGTCAAATACCGCGAGATCATTCGGTTTCTGCTGACACCCTAACAGTGTCAGCACCAAGCAGCCAGCCAAAGCTGACTGCAGAGAGGCCAGCCGTTTTAGCGCGTACCAATAAGCCACTGGTTGACTTCATCAAAATCCCGCGCAACCTCATATTGCGCTCCAGCAGCGGGTATCTCCCCGTCCCGGACAAGCCACACAGTCTGCATTCCAGCGGCTGAAGCGGCTTCAAGCTCGGCTTCAATATCACTCAAAAAAAGTACCTGTTCTGGAGTGACCCCCAATTCCGACAGAATGTTACGGTAAGACTGAACTTCACGCTTGGCGCCGATATGCGTGTCAAAGTAACCTTTAAAACAGGGTGTCAGATCACCGAACTCACTGTAACCGAAAATAAGTTTTTGTGCCGCTACGGAGCCCGAAGAATAGACATACAACGCCATACCCGTTTCCGCCCATGCGCGCAGATTGGCATTGGCATCAGCATAAACATGTCCCTTGAAGTGACCTTGTTCATAGCCTTCTTGCCACAACAAGCCTTGCAATGTTTTCAGTGGCGTGATCTTCTGATCATCCTGAATCCATTGCTGCAACTGCGCTACAACGCCATCGATATTATCGTCAGGGAGGCCGGCTAACGCGACCACGTCAGCCAACAAAGCCGCGACATCTTCACGCGCCTGATTCTGCTGAACAAATCGCGCCATATGCTCTGCCGCATAGGGAAACAATACTTCGTGGACAAAACGAATACTGCTGGTTGTCCCCTCTATATCCGTTACGATTGTGCTAATTTTAGGTCCTGAGGTCACTGCACCAGATCCTCGAACGCGGGGAATCGTGTGGCAATATCACTCCCGGTAAAGTCCGCTACCCAGCCCTCAGGATTGGAAAACAAACGGATACAGGTAAAGCTTGGCTCAGGTCCCATGTCGAACCAGTGTGTCGTGCCATCCGGGACACTGATTAAGTCATTCTGCTGGCACAGTACGACATAAACCTTGTCTTCCATGTGCAAATAAAACAGTCCCTGGCCACCGACAAAAAAACGCACTTCATCTTCAACATGGCGATGCTCAGATAAAAACTTCTGGCGGAAGGCATCTTTATCCGGATGTGCCGGAGAGAGACTAACCACGTCAGCCGTTGTGAAGCCACACTCGCCTTTCAAACGCTCAACCTCACCGGCATAAGCTTCCAGAATCTCATCCTGGCTTGCACCAGCTTCAAGCGTCCGGGTCGGCCAATGCTCAAAACGCACGCCTTTCTCGTTGAGCAAGGTGGCAATCTCGGCACTGTCTTCGGTGACAGTTACCGGGTTCACCGGGTCATTTTCGTTATAGATTCTTAATACGGTCATTTGCTAATCCTGATCATCTGAATTTCACATTCAATCAAAAACTCAAGCGCTTCGATATGGCGCAAACATTCCTCCATATCCTTGCCCCAGGTGTAAATTCCGTGCCCACGAATAAAATAGGCCGGGGTTTCCGGTCTGGCCGCAAGATACTCCCGGGACAGTGCTGCCAGTGCCGGGATGTCTTGGGTGTTGGCGAAGACAGGCAAGACAATTTCACCCTCGTGGGTTAACTGTCCGGCAAAGGCTTTTTGCAGTTCATAATCGGCAAACGTAATATGATCCTGCTCACTGAGGTAACGCGATAACACGGTGGCGTTTACAGAATGGGTATGGAGTACGGCACCAACATCAGGATACAGATCGTAAACCACCATGTGCAGCAATGTCTCCGCAGACGATCGACAGTCACTCTGAACAGCCTCGCCATCCAGATTGACCACCATTACATCATCATTACCCAATTTGCCTTTATGCTTGCCTGAAACGGTTATGGCGATATGTTGGTCGTCGATTCGCGCTGAATAATTACTGCTGGTTGCCGGGGACCATCCTCGCTGATAGAGAAATTGCCCGGCTTGAACAATTTCCGCTGCTTTTTGTGCGTAACAAGTGATATCGAACACGCGTCTTCCTCCAGTTAAGGCCTTATTATAGAGCCATTAATCGGGCAATTCACGTAAAAGGATTTAAAGCTGTACAGGAAGGTAAAAAACAGCTCTCTAGGTATTTCGAGCTGTTTTTTGGCACATCGAAACTAGGGTCTGTTCTATGCAAATCAGATGCGCTTGATAACCCTTTGTTTTTGGAGCGACTCGATCTGCTCTTCCGAATACTTCAAGCCTTCCAGAATGGCTGCAGTATGGGCGCCGAGTATAGCGCCCGGTTCTTCCACTGCACAGGGGGTTTCGGAGAACTTGATCGGGAAACCAATTTGATCAATTCCCCCTTCCCCACCAACCTGGATCACCATATTTCGTTCAACCATCTGGGGATGTTTGACAGACTCGTCCAAGTTCAGCACCGGCTCGATACAAACATCTTCTTTGGCAAAGAATTCGGTCCAATACACCATGTCCTCTGACTTGATTTTTTCTGCCAGCATCGACTTGAATGCGGCCTGATCTTCAGGTTTTTGACTTAAAGCCTGATTCATCCGATCAGGGCACTCCAGCAACAGACAGAGTTTCTGGACAAACTGAGGCTCCAAACCACCTACCGATAAAAATCGGCCATCCTTGGTTTCATAGTAATCGTAAAAACCGCCACCGTTCAGATACTCTTTCTCTGGCGCAGGTACGGGTGCACCCGCAAGGAACCCTGCCCCACTCATGGCGTTCAGGCTGAATGCCGCATCTGTCATGCTGATATCAATGTGCTGTCCCACACCGGTCGCCGAGCGCTGGATAACTGCCGCCAGAATGCCCATCACTGCATGATGTGAACCACCCGCAACATCAGCAACCTGAAAACCCAGCGGTACCGGGCCGGATTCAGCGCGGCCGGAATAACTGGACAAGCCGGACAACGCCAAATAGTTGATATCGTGGCCCGCGCGATCTTTATAAGGTCCAGTTTGGCCATACCCGGTAATCGAACAGTAAATCAGATTCGGGTTAATTTCTTTAAGTTGCTCATAGCCCAAGCCCAACCGCGCCATCACGCCGGGACGAAACTGTTCAACAACGATGTCGTACTCGGCAACCAACTGTTTCACAATCTCGATACCTTCAGGTTTCTTCAGGTCAATCGCGATCGATTTTTTGCCCCGATTCAAATAGCCATGGGCCGCCGAAACCTTACCGACCATTGGCGGCAATACCCGGACTAAATCCAGGCGCGTGGGGGATTCCACGCGAACCACTTCTGCCCCCATATCCGCCATCAGCATTGTGGCGTAAGGCCCCGGCAGTAGCGTTGAAAAATCCAGTACTTTTAGATTGTTTAACGGCCCGCTCATATCGATCTCCCCTGTGTGGCTATTGTTTTGAATAGGATGTTATCGGCCAACGATAAAAATAACCGCAGCACCGTTCAATGGTCAGTTTTTTCATCCGCATTGGCCGAATACATCATCCTCTGGTTGCGTCTGTAATCACACACTCGGTATTATAGAGCTACAACGCGATAACCCGGAGGTTAGTGCGATCAGGAATCGATCAACTGTGGACAGGACATGAATAAACTGACAGTTTCACAACATTTTGTGAAAGCGGCCTTAAGCGGTGCAAACTCCAAAGGATTTGATCTGTCACGGCTACTGCAAAAAGCAGGCATTCAACCTGACTTGCTGGACCAACCCAAAGCCCGAATACCGGCCCGTCAGTATGCGAAACTCATGCAGATTATCTGGGTCGATATGCAGGATGAATTCATGGGATTCAACCGGCAACGGAGCAAGCCCGGCACATTTGCGATCATGTGCCAACTGGCCATTCACTGCTCCAATCTCGAAAAAGTATATCGCCGGGCCTCACAGTATTATTCATTGTTCGAAACGCCGGTCGCCATCAAACTGTCCCTTCACGAACAACAAGCGACCCTCACCATTGAAGCGGCGGCACCGTTAAAAGATCCCTACCACTTTCTGCAGGAAAGCCTGTTGGTCATCTGGCACCGCCTGAGTTGCTGGTTAATAGGACAACGTATTATCCTCGACGAAGCCTTTTTTAACTATGCCAAGCCTGAGCACGGCGAAGAATATCAAAAAATCTTCTACTGCCCATTGCGCTTCGATGCCGAGAAATCCGGTTTCAGTTTCCATCGGCGCTATCTCGACATGCCACTTATCCGGGATGAACGGGAATTACGCAATTTCCTGAAAACGTCTCCCGCAGATTTACTGGCGCGCCCGGACGACAATCACAGTTTTACTGCGCAAATCAGGACACTGATCGGGAAAGACTTTACCGCCGAAACCCCGGACTTTGAAAGCCTGGCCCAGGAGCTGAACCTCAGCCCGCAAACCCTGCGCCGACGCTTGAAAGACGAAAATACGTCCTATCAGGAAATTAAAGACCATATGCGTAGAGACATTGCGATCTACCACCTCTGCCGACGGGAATTGTCTATTAATGACATTGCTGAGCTGGTGGGTTTCACTGAACCGAGCACATTCCACCGGGCCTTCAAAAAATGGACGGGTGTGACACCGGGCGCCTATCGTGAAGGCGAACGCGAGAAAGAAGAAGCCTGATTACAATTTCTGGCCAGGTTACATCACCTGGCTAGGTTGCTTTTTTTTACTGGGTTTCTGCGCTTTCATCTCATACAAACGCTGGTCGGCAAGTTTCAAAATATTTTTGCTGTCGATCACCGCAATTTGATCTGTTGCCGCTTCACCATAACTAATATGAACCGGGACGGCTTGCTCATGGTAGATCAGCGGCGTTTGCGCCAAATGCTCTTTGATTCGCTGCGCGATCAATTTCGCTCCTGCCCCATCCTGATTGGGCAGGATAATCACGAATTCATCCCCGGCGAAACGAAACGCGGTATCCCCGATCCGCACCATTTCCGTGAGATTCTCGGCAACAAATTTCAAATAGGCATCACCACAATCATGGCCATGATTATCGTTAACCTGTTTGAAATCATCACAATCAATAAACAACACCGCAAGCACCGAATCATGCCGACGACACCGGCTCAATTCTTTCTCCAGCGTCTCTTCCATTTCCCGACGGTTCTTCAACAACGTTAAAGGATCACGGGTCGCCAGGAAACTCACGCGCTCCCGAGCCACAACACTCGCCAGACAAATTGAGGTTTTCACAGCCAACTGACGTAAAAAGAAGCGATCTTTACTGGGCTCATAGCGGACAATATCTTCCGACCCCAGATTCAAACTGCCAATCAATTTGCCATCCACAATCAAAGGCAAAACTGCCAGTGAGGCGACATGCTCAAGGGTGAAACCGGGGGCCAGTAATCGATAGAACTCCAGATCCTCATTCACCAGAATGGGTTCCCGGGAACTTTGGGTAATGCGCAGAAAGTCGAGGGTATCTGCGATATGAACTTCATGCAAAGGCATTTGCGGCAGATTGGACAACCCCGCAACATCATTCGTCACGGCTTTACGGGTGAGCGTGAGCCAGACATACTCGATATCAAAGGAATCCTGCACCAGCCGAAGCACTTTTTCGAAAAAGTCGCGACTATGGGCAATATTCATAATCTGGACTTCAATCTCAAACAGTTTGCTGGCAATCTCTTCATTCTTGCGCGCCAACTGTATTAGTTCTTCGACACCCGGCAAATTTGAAGTGTCCTGTTTGCTCATTCGCGTTTTTGTGGAACCTGCTGTTCGCTACACCCTAAACCATTTTCATATAGTGTAGTCAAAGTTTTCAGGAATTACCGTAACAATACGTGATAGGATAGATACATCAGATACAAGCCTGAAAACCGCCCGGCTTGCGTCAACTTTGGACGCTACCGCAATCCGATTAGTGTCAAAAATTTGATTTATTTCTCGTTTAGGGTTGACGCTCCTGAATTCGAAATGTAATATACGCGCCATCTTGAACGGGAGGCAAAGCAGCCCGAAACAAGACACCATCGAGTTCAGAAAAATACAAAGCAACTCAATGGGTTGAGCCCGATAACCAGACGGGAACAATCAAAACGAATTACGCAGCTTGATGCGGGGTGGAGCAGCCTGGTAGCTCGTCGGGCTCATAACCCGAAGGTCGTCGGTTCAAATCCGGCCCCCGCTACCAACTCAGCTGAAAGGCCAGTTCGAATACTGGCCTTTTTAGCCTAAATCATTGCCTGATCAATCATCTTAATGATCACAATGTGTTGAGCCCGCCAACCAGACGGGAACAATCAAAACGAATTACGCAGTTTGATGCGGGGTGGAGCAGCCTGGTAGCTCGTCGGGCTCATAACCCGAAGGTCGTCGGTTCAAATCCGGCCCCCGCTACCACACCTACAGACCCAGTTGTATTTAATGATGCAACTGGGTTTGTTTTTATATGGGCATAAATTTCTGAGCCCTCTTTATTTATCTCTACTTCTCCCAATAAATCTTTTAAGCAATTTCTTGCTTCATTAACTTCACTTTTTAGCGATTCTTGTAGATCAACCACCATTCCCTTATAGAGCTTCTTGATATCAGGGAGGTCGGGAAGTTTTGTTTCTTGCGGAGCTTGAGACAACTCATCTTGCACGCGTGCCTTCTCAGCTTCAGCCACTTTGAGTTTCTTCGCTATTGATTCTGAAATACCGATCGCTCCAATAGCCTCGATATATCTTTCAATCTCTTTGTCTAGCTCATCAACTCTCTTAAGTAATTGTTTTCTGGACTCTCCTTCGTTTCTCGTTAAGTCTTCCAACACTTTCATTGTTTCTACATAAGCATATTCAATCAACTCATCACTAAGTAACATCTCTTGAATTTCAGATAATAGCTTTTGTTCAGCTTCCTTACGATTAACATTCACACCTTCACAAATAGCCGGGCCGCGATTCATGCGATTTGAACATCCATAACTGTGGCTACTTACAACAACAATCGGGGCTCCGCATTTGCCGCAGCACATTACGCCACCTAACAAAGAACGAACCCGCCCCCCCCTTACCCTTTACACCACCTTTATACCGAGACTCTTTGAAACGAGCTCGCACACCATCCCAAAGTTCATCAGAGACAATTCTCAAGTCTTGCCTTTCACTAACACACCACTCAGATTCAGGTCTCTCAATTCGGACACGCTTACCAGTATCTGGATCTTTAAGCCACTGAGACCTATTCCAAATATGTCGACCTCTATATAGCTCATTATTCAATAAACCCGAACCTTTGCTTGGGCTACCATATCTAACGCGTTCAACGTAATATTCGACAGCATCACAGAACTTTACCCAATATTTACTACTGTGATCCAAGTTGCCACAACAAATTGGCCAAGATTTGAACCACAAACAAAATCCAATATCAGGTCAAAGTTGATTGAACTAATAAACACTAAGTCTTTTATCCTAAAAACAGAATTGAACCTTGCATATGTCGTTAAGTTATTTGCAAAAGAAAATTCTGTTGAAAGCCAAACAATATTGACAGAACTATACCGATCAAACACTGACAGCATGTTGATAAATTTCGTTGTTACTCAGGCAATGGCTAAGTGGAAGACTCACTACTGGCTGTCTGAATTAAGACGAATGTTCCCAACAATGACGCCATGGCAAAGAAGGCTATTCATCGTTTCTTCATATTTGCTTGGTGATGAAGGAAAGCACTGGATCGAACACAATAAAGCGAAATTCACCTTCATAGACGCGCTATATCGTACTTGGGGAGCAAAAAGGAAAAGCGCATCTAACTTAGAGGATGCACTATGATCTCAGAAACGACTTTCTCCAAGAAGTTTACGTCCTTCTGGAATGAGATTCTGCCAAACTCAAAAAATTACATTCGACTTATAAACGGGGGATTAATTGAAGCCCTGTATGAGCCGTTTGAGGCGGCTGAACGAAAGCAAAACACTGCATTGGTCAACGTATTATCTTTCGATATTTTAAGAGCCTTATGCAATAAAAATGTACTTATCGGCGAAGTTAGCTCCCCTAATTTTTTTAACGGAGACCTCTTCGCAGCTTTACTTGATCAAGGATTAAACTATCTATCCAAGTTCAGCTACGGTAAAGATTGTAATCTGCCATTATCTAATAGAGAAAAGGAGCAAATTAGGCAACTATTCCAAATGATGTACAATCGATATGTTGCTGGAAACTCAAGCATTGAAGTGGATCCTTCATTCGACGGTTGCGGGTTCATAAACATGAGTGTAAGCGTTCATTCTAAGGCGCTCTATTCCAACTAACTCCCGCTCGTTAAGCTACGCTTCAAAATTCAATCTTTGAGGTAACCAGCTAATGAAAAACAAACGTACATACCGAACTGCAGATCAATGGCAAAACATCATCCGGAAGTGGAATGAGTCAGGACTCTCTGCTTCGGCTTTCTGTAAAGCAAACCAGCTTGGTTATGCAAGCTTCTGTCAATGGCGACAGCGCTTAGCACAAAATACCAATACTGCAGAATCCAGTGACTTCATTAACTTATCTCCCTTGCCAATGAACAGCCAGGTTTCCGGGGATCGTTTTCATCTTAATTGTCGTATTGGTAATTGGTTTGAACTGAGCTTGCACCGATAATGTTTACACCATCACCTCACTCTCGTATTTGGCTCTATACCAAGCCCACCGATATGCGCAAATCATTCAAAGGATTAATCGGCCTGGTGAGAACAAAGCTTCGCGAGATTCCGAGTAACGGACAGTACTTTGTCTTTATAAATCGACGTAAAACCCACATGAAGATTTTATATTTCGAGCCATCTGGTTACTGTATTTGGACCAAACGACTGGAGCAAGGGCAATTTAATTACAAAGCTGATGCGGCTGAAAAGCAAGGATTGAATACCGCTCAACTGCAATGGTTGATCGAAGGCATCGAAGTGCAAAAATATCGCCAGTTCAAGCGTTACAGCCATGTGATCTGAGTCGGTTTCGGATATAATCCGGAACCATGGATGATACCGTAATTGAACCACTCCCGCCTCAAGAAGCTCACAGTAAAGTGCTGCAGGAAAACGCGCGTTTACAGGCTCGTGTGGTCGACCTTGAACGGCAACTTAATTGGTATCAGAAGCAGGTTTTCGGCAGTAAAACTGAAAAGCGCGTATTGGATCCCCCCGAACAAACACACTTCCATGCTCTGTTAGGTGAAGTGCCTGAACCTCCACCTGAGCCGGAAGAAAAGCAAACCATCACTTATCATCGAGGTGTGGCATCAAAGCAACGCCAAGAAGATGATGTCAACGGCAGAGGCTTGCGTTTTACCAATGATGTTCCGGTGCAGGTGATTGAATTACTGCCGGATGAGCTTAGAGGGGAGGATGCAGATCAATACGAAATCATTGGCACCAAGGTGACGTATCGCCTGGCACAACAGACTTCAAATTTTGTGGTTCTCCAGTTTGAGCGTCCTGTCATTAAGCGCAAGTCCGAAGACAAACCTATTACGCCACCGGCACCAGACAACGTGCTGGAGCGCAGCGTCGCAGATGTGAGTTTTATTGTGGGGTTGCTCATCGACAAATTTCTTTACCATCTTCCGTTGTCGCCAACATCAACGCTTAACACGTTCCGGTGTTACCCTTAGTCGAACGACCTTAACCAACCTGAGCAAACGAGCCATTGAGCTACTTCGACCTATTGCTGTAGCCCAACTTGAACATGTCTTACAGAGCAAAGTGTTGGCCATGGACGAAACGCCCATTAAAGCCGGTCGGCAAGGACTGACGTGGTCTAATAGATTTGTACACACCAGTTAAGAGATAATCCTCAAAACTGGAGTGAAAAATGGCTGTAAGAAAGAAGTACTCAAAAGAATTTAAATTAGATGCGATTAGCTTGGTAATAGATCAAGGCTATTCGAAGGCAGAAGCGGCAAGAAATCTTGGCATTAATCCAAATGTGCTTGGACGTTGGATTAAAGAGCATGAAAATGATGACGGTCATGCGTTTCGTGGAAATGGAAAACTGACGCCTGAGCAGGAAGAGCTTCGTCGTTTGCGAGAAGAAAACAAACGACTAAAGATGGAGCGCGATATATTAAAAAAAGCGGCCACCTTTTTTGCCACGGAAGCAAAGTAAAATACGCTTTCATCACCCAGCATAAAAAGGTGTGGCCCGTTGGCATTATGTGCCAGCAATTGGGTGTAACGCGCTCAGGCTATTACAGCTATTTACAGCGTCAAGACAATAAACCTGATGATCCGACTCATTCGGAGATGATTGAGTGGATACAAGATATAGCCAAATCAAGTGATGATACCTATGGCTATCGCAGGATGAAAACAGCATTAAATGTTTTGGGTTACCCGGTTGGCCGGAACAAAACCAGAAAACTGATGAAAGAAGCGGGAATAAAAGTCAAACACAAGAAGAAATACAAAGTAACGACAAACAGCAACCATAAGCAGCCGGTTTTCGATAATCTTCTCGATCGTGAGTTTGCTGTTGAGCAGCCTGACCAGGTCTATGCGTCCGATATCACATACGTCTGGACACAGGAAGGTTGGTTGTATTTAGCGGTAGTGATAGATCTTTACTCTAGAAAAGTAGTTGGATGGAATATGAGCTCACGCATGAAAGCGCAAATGGTTTGTGATGCGCTCAAAATGGCAGTTTGGCAGCGTCGCCCTGAAGCTGGGCTAATACACCACTCTGATCGCGGCTCACAGTATGCCAGCAGGGATTTTAGAAAACTTCTTAAACTACATGGTTTTAAAGGCAGCATGAGTAAGAAGGGTGACTGCTGGGATAATGCCGTCGTTGAAAGTTTCTTTGGCACTTTAAAGCAGGAGCGAGTTCAGTGGAAAAGCTATCAAACAAGAGCTGAAGCTCAGCGGGACATCCTGGAATATATTTCTGTGTTTTATAACAATGAGCGGCTGCATTCGTACCTCGATTACAGAAGTCCGGTACAGTTTGAAAAAGAAATGGTTGAATTAAGAAAAGTAGCTTAACTGGGTTGTACAATTTTGCTTGACCACGTCAGACCGGGTAAACTCAAACAATGTTGGTTTTGGCCCATTTTCGGAGAAGAAAATGAGGTGGTATTTACGTTCGCCAATACCCGAGGTCGGATGCACATTGAGAAGACGTTAAAGAAACACTTTACCGGCACGTTGTTGACGGATGGCTATTCCGCCTATGCCAGTTACCAAAAGCAAGTAGATGGATTGATCCATGCACAATGCTGGGTGCATGGTCGTCGAATGCTGTTGGAGGCAGAAACCCAGGAGCCGGAGGCGGTACAGCAGGCATTGCGGATCATTCAAAACCTGTATGCTCATGAAGAGCTAATTCGGGAACAACGCCTTGCCGGTGAAAAGAAACGTCATTATCGGCTTACTCATAGCAAGCCATTGGTTGATGCGTTCTTCATCTGGTGTGAGCAACAGATAGGTCGTCCCGATTTGACACCCAGTGATGATTGGTTAAAGAGTCTCAACTACATGCTTAAACGGCAAGACCAATTGCGGGTGTTTCTGGAAGATCCGGATGTAGCAATGGATACCAATCACCTTGAGCGGGAAATTCGCCCGATTCCTCTTGGCAAGAAGAACTGGCTCTTTTGTTGGACAGAGTTGGGTGCGGAACATGTAGGTATCATTCAAAGCCTGATCAGTACGTGCAAGCTTCATGATATTAATCCAACCACCTATCTGATCGACGTGTTACAACGCATTGACTATCACCCGGCAAAGGAAATCATCGACCTCACGCCACGGGTCTGGAAAGAAAAGTTTGCTTCCAATCCGTTGCGTTCGATACTGGATAACTCTCGCAATGGCAGATAAGAAAGTTTACCAGGAATGGAAGACAAAGGCTGAGCAAGTCCGGCAAATCAGCTCAGACAAGAAACTGGCTCGTTGGCAGAAAGCACATCTGGCGGGAAAAGCATTAATGGGCATCGACCTGAACGGACTACAGTCGAAGCACCGACGAAAATTTCTCAACACCATTAGCCAAATAAACGGGATTCTCGCCAATTACCAACTTGATAGTTTTGATGATTATCAAAAAATTTCAGAAGATGAACTATCAGAGATTATCCGTTTGTTGAAAGCACTCACCCCACCATGATGATCTAGTCAACTGCGTCTTAGTATGAACGCTTACACATGAGTTACGGTGATTTAATATCTAATTATACGCTTGTAGAAATAAAATCTGGCGAGAGAAGTTTTAGCGTTACAGATATAAGGCAGGTCCTCGTTTACCTGACTCTAAATCACTATTCGCTTAGTCCATACCAAATTGACTATATAGAACTGTTTAATCCTAGAATGGGAATTTCATTTTCAGAGGACGTAGAAGGGTTTTGTAAAAACATAAGTGCTCTAAATAGCCAAGAGCTATTTTCAGAGGTTCAAAAGTTCATCGTAGATAATAATTTCGTAGAGGTGTTCGGAACGTAAAATCCCAGAAAAAACCAAAGTAAAAAACTCTACATTTGGTTTTTTCTCAATCTCACATCATTTTTACGACAGAAACCTCTCAACTAACAGCACCAATCATGCTTCAATCAAATTCAAAATCTGCTGCCGTACATCTCGACCTTCTGAGTCTTGCAATACAGCCATGATAAACAAGTAATTATCGCCTCCTAACTCAGCCCATTTTTCTCCAATCGCTCGTTTTTCTGCTGAATCATCATTTGAGACATAAGCCTCCCCTTTATATTCAACGACAAGCATGCGACTATCCTGTAGCTGGCATATAAAGTCAGGGTAAAACTTTCCATGCGCCAGAGGAAGCCAGAAAGATGAATGATCTCGTTTAACAAGATTACGAATCCAATATTTAACCTGCTCCATACCATCAAGAGCCTGGGCGCAGGCAAATTCTTCACCCGTCGCCTTCAAGTCTTCTATTAGATTCTGAGGAAAGAAGTGCTTCTGAAATTTATAGCGTCCGCTGTAATACGGACTTCTAGACGGGTATTGCTCTGGCCTAAATTCATATACAAATTCATCAGATAGGCATGCATTAGATTCATTGCCAAACAGAGACTCTTGATAACCCTCTTTCTGAGCTTTTTTACGATGTAGTTTGATTTGCTCTGCAATCGCCCGTGACAAAGGATATTTATTTCTCACCAAGGCCGTCAAACTGATATTGTGCTGCTGACAGAGCTTATTAATTAATATGGAAATGAATTTGATAAGTTGAGATTGCAATATATCCGGTTGACGCAGCTCTCTATCTAACCAGCGAACTAAGTCATTTTCCGTAACATCCATAAAGCCCTGGTTAAAAGCAACAACCTCTTTTTCGTCTGCTACTTTGTATGAAAGCGAATTACCGTCAATGTCGATGTTGAAGCTATTCGTTGTTTCATTTAGTCTAAAATTCTTCAACTCAGCAGGATAATCTAATAGATTCCAGTTATGGGCGTGTAAGAAAACCTCAGGCTCTACTAGCTCTAATTCCCCTTGCAAATCAGCGCACACTAGCGGAAGTGAACCAAATGACTCACCGGCTTCTGAAGGAGCTTTTGCCGCTTCAATGGCTTGGTTGTGCACTCTTACGTCGCGATCGAGCTTATCTTTGTCTGCTTTTTTACTTACATACTTTTTGAGCGCTTTGTGGATAGTTTCGGAAACTTCACCTGTTACCCTCACTACGGCATTTCCATCATCGGTTTTAGTCATTGCAAACTGTGACTTTTGATCCTCAGAGAGTCCCGACAAATCAGGTATTTCTGGCAATTCAACAACAATCGACTGGGGCGGAGCAACAGGTCTGCGAGGCTCTTCATATGCCGAACCAGCAAACATATCGCCTTGACCTACCGTAGGGGCTTGCTCCTTAAGAAATGCCGCAACTTCCATTTCCTCAAAGCCCATCGCAATTAGTTTGTCAGTCAATTCTTGTGCTGCTTTACTAAATTTACTTGTTGCTAGATGAGCATATGCTCTATTCAGATCCTCTATGACCCTTCGCTTTGCAAAGGGCATTCTCAAAACGCGGCCAAGTAACTGTTCAGCGTCTTTGCTGCTAGAGACTTGTTTAACGGAACAGAAGACATAAGCAAAGGAACAGTCCCAACCTTCTTTTAAAGCCTCGATTGTAATAATGTACTCTATCGGACAGCTGTCTTCAAAAAGATTAACACCGTCCAATTCGCGCTGGTTCCCTGTAGCAATGGCAATTTTACTTTCGTCGATGTTTAACTCATTCGTTAGATGAGACTTGAGAACCTCTACTGTAACTTCACCATTCTTTGGCTCAGCCTGAAACAACGCAATAGGACGTATATATTCTTCATCTTTCTGAGCATCATTTTCCAGTTTATTGCGATTAATAACGGCATCTTGAATCGCATCTTGCCAATTCTGGTGCTCTGTAAGCACAATAGGTAACTTGATCATTTCTTCAGCTTTAAGTTCAGATGCTGAAACGTGAAACAGTACATTGCTACCATTCGAATTCGTTGTATTCGGCGTAGCAGTTAGCTCAATTACAGCTGCAGGATGAACTCGACGTAGCGCCTCAAATGTAAGAGAGGTTCGAGCATTATGAGCCTCATCCACAATAACCAAAGGCCTATAGATAGCTAATAAATTCGCAAACGAATATTTAATCTTCCCTATTTCCCTCTCACTGAGACCATTTTCCTTAATATCCTCTTCTGACACCCTTTCAAGAATACTCATGGAAGGATGATTGGCTGGCACCTTAGAAAAGTGTGGCTCAAAGTTTTCGTGGTAAGCGTAAACCTTGCGACCAGATGTATCGGTAACGCGTAAATTGGCAAGAGTTGATACAACAACAATTGCTTTGTTTCCGATATCTTGAGGCCGGACCTGGGTAACCTCGTCAATATCAAGCACCAATACTTGATGATTAAATGCGGTATCAAGCTTTGCTCTATAAGGGTGCCCAGGGGTTTTTAGCGCTTCTACCGTTTGCAACCGAATCGTATTTGTAGGAACCAACCAAAGGGTAATCGGAGCATCAGTATTTAGATATTTTCGTGCAGTAACCTCAACAGCATGAGACCCTAAAACAGTCTTACCTCCTCCAGTAGGAATACGCAAACAGACATAAGGAATCTCTTCAAACCCATAATGCTTATAGGCCAAAGCTGGCATACCCTGATCTTCTAATGTATCTCGATAAGCATCCTCAACATTCGATTGCTGGCAGCGAAGCAAAAAGCTCTCTAGACTGTCTACAGCACGCTTTTGATATGATTTTAATGCAAACATAAGAATTCCTTTCTAAAGCGCTGAAACATCGTAAGGGATTTGTTTAAAGGTAATGTTCGCTTGCTTCAAGCGAGACTCGCCTAGTCGTGTAGATTCGCCATATACAATAATCTGCTTACCGTTATGCTCCTCAATGTCAGGCAAAGATTCTAGCACTTTACTCGTTAACACATTGCCACCTTGCGGTCTTCTATCACCCAAAATACCGTTGTATAACAAGTAATAAGCAATATCTTTATATGAGCCTAGATAAGCAGAAGAATCGCATTGGTTTAGAGGGGTTTTAGTCTCCAAATACCAAATATGGGCAGCTAATGTTGGGAATTTTATATCAGAATTAAGGCAACCATACTCGTCGAACACCGCTTGACCAAGCTTGTAAAAGCGAAAGCCTCCACCTTGTTTCCAGCCACTACTCTCAGAAATCCCACCTTGTTCACCATTTATTACTTGCTCTAGTCTTGGCTGACAAAGTGTGCGAGCATGCTCACCAATTTCAACTCCAACGTAACGACGGTTCATTTTATGCGCTGCCGCAATTGTAGTACCAGAACCCAAAAACGAATCCAGCACATAATCCCCTTCTTCAGTAGCTATACGTAAAACCCTCTCTATCAAGGCTTCCGGTTTTGGCGTAGCAAAAGACGCTTGTCCAGGAAAAAGCTTTCTCATCTCATTTTTCGAAGTTCTATTACTTCCTACATCTTGCTTTTTCCATAACGTTCTAGGCACCAAATCAGATACTTCAGAAAGAAACTTTTTTATACTTGGTCTTGCATTTCCAGTTGGGCCCCACCAAATTCTATTATCTTTATCTAACTCTCTAAGCTTTTCCTCTGAAATACGCCAGAACCTACCTGGAGGAGCAGAGAACACTCTTCCAGTAGGACCTTCTATCGTATACAAGCCTTTTGAATAAGGTTTATTCGCATAAGGATCACCCGGTAACCAAGGGCCACGGGGGTCGTCATCTGGATTTGTGTAAATTGAATTTGATTCTTCTGTTCTAGGTAGGCGCCGAGGTACCCATTCACTATTCTTTGAATAAACAAAAATAAAGTCATGATCAGAAGAAAATTGTTTTGCTGAATTTCTTGGAGAATCAGCTTTTTCCCATATCACACTAGCTACGAAATTATTCCTACCAAATATTTCGTCCATCAAAACTTTCAGGTAATGAGCCTCATTATCATCGATTGCCACCCAAATACTACCGTTGTTGTGCAATAGTTCCCTTAGCAACTCTAATCGAGGATACATAAGAGTTAGCCACTTACTATGCTCCAGATTATCATCGTAATGTTCAAAAGCAGACATAGTATTGTATGGGGGATCGATAAAAACGCATTTTACCTTCCCTGCATAAAAAGGAATCAAAGCTTTTAGCGCTTCTAGGTTATCACCCTGAATAAGCAGGTTTTGGTTATCCTTATCACCATAAGAAAGCTCTGGTATTTCTTCTAATAGGCGATAAGCGCAATGTTTGGCTTTAACAACAGCTTCTTCTTTATTCAGCCACTGCAATATTGGCATACTGTTAATTCTCTACTTTTTTGATGTTGCTTAAGTCGTTATTTGGACAACTCAAATTGCCATAGCGGAAGGCGTTCCCATTCCAATGGAAATCCCATTCTTTTGTAATCGATATCATATTTCTTAATTAATTCAGCCAAGCCTTTTGCCCAATTAGATTCTGGACAAATAACCGTCATTAGGTGTTGAACAACAACCAATGTGTTATAGATCTTATGCTCAGTCTTATTCGCACTATCGACGTAAATATTATCTCGAAGGCCTGCAGGTTTACCTCTCGGCAATGGCATCTTTTTCGTCAAATGCCTATTCCATATTCGACTATGATGAGCGCAAACGTTTCGTACATAAGTTATGTGCTCCAAGAATCCTTCTAGAAAGCCTTCATCAAACTCGTAAGTCTTGGATATGTTACGCCTAACATTGTATGCCTTTAAGTTTGCATAAAGACGTGACAACAACCCCAGTGACATAACCTCACAACTCACCCATGCAGGTGGTAACTCCTCGTCGTAATTGTCGTTGTAATGCTTAATAAAAACTTCATCACTTCGCTCAACATGTTCTTTCAAATCTGCAATGTCTTTAAAAAGTCGCCTCTCGTCTTTTCTCAAACCTTTTGTATTTGCGAGATAACCATGTGGCCCATATGCATGACTGATGTGATATGCCCACTGAGTTCGAAAAGACACTTCAATTCGTTCAATCGCATCTAGCAAGTGCAAACGAAATTCACGGTCAAATAAGTAGTGATTGAGTATTGTCTCGAACTGAGTGCCGTCGGCAAATTGATGAGGGTTACGACTAGTTTCAAAAGGAAGCCAATATGCTTCCAAGCGGTAATAGTTGATATGGGATAGATAGTGAACTGCTTTCTCTTTGTCAGAAAAGCACATGCCTCTACTAGCAAGAAGCTCTAATTGATCTTCAAAGCTCTTTGCTGGCTTATTAAATTCCAAACTCACCCCTGGATTATTATAGTTATTTAGGGCCAGAAACAAATAACCCGCCAGTTTGAGGATATTCCGAAGAACATAGCCTGGGCGGGTATTGTTGGGAGTAATTATAGTTTTTACTCCTCAATTTTCAAGCATTCTTGAACTTCTAAACCCTAGATTTCATCACAGTTTACAAATTATATAGGTCATTATTGAGTAATTTTTTATACATTTCAATCACCTATAAAGTCCGATTTTTTCTAGATAGTTCCTATACCCGGCAAACACTCATCCTCAGCTTCTGAGTTAACTCTAATAAATTTTGTTGGCCTGAAAATAGGTGCGCAAAACTCACTAGAAACTGCGATAACTTGGTTAAAATCTAATAAACTAATACCATCGATTTCATTGATGCTATTGGAAAACATCGCCGGGCTATGTCTTCCCAAATATTCTGTCGTGTATTGATAAACATCTAAGAATAAAAGTGGGCTGATAGCGCGAATATTCGAATAACAATCCATCATGATAAACTTATAATCTTCGCGCTTTCTTAAAAGGGATTTTGCTTCATCCATCAGTTTAGAAGCCCACTCAAAATCATCAATAAACCCCGAAGATCGAAGGCATCGAAGTGCAAAAATATCGCCAGTTCAAGCGTTACAGCCATGTGATCTGAGTCGGTTTCGGATATAATCCGGAACCATGGATGATACCGTAATTGAACCACTCCCGCCTCAAGAAGCTCACAGTAAAGTGCTGCAGGAAAACGCGCGTTTACAGGCTCGTGTGGTCGACCTTGAACGGCAACTTAATTGGTATCAGAAGCAGGTTTTCGGCAGTAAAACTGAAAAGCGCGTATTGGATCCCCCCGAACAAACACACTTCCATGCCCTGTTAGGTGAAGTGCCTGAACCTCCACCTGAGCCGGAAGAAAAGCAAACCATCACTTATCATCGAGGTGTGGCATCAAAGCAACGCCAAGAAGATGATGTCAACGGCAGAGGCTTGCGTTTTACCAATGATGTTCCGGTGCAGGTGATTGAATTACTGCCGGATGAGCTTAGAGGGGAGGATGCAGATCAATACGAAATCATTGGCACCAAGGTGACGTATCGCCTGGCACAACAGACTTCAAATTTTGTGGTTCTCCAGTTTGAGCGTCCTGTCATTAAGCGCAAGTCCGAAGACAAACCTATTACGCCACCGGCACCGGACAACGTGCTGGAGCGCAGCGTCGCAGATGTGAGTTTTATTGTGGGGTTGCTCATCGACAAATTTCTTTACCATCTTCCGTTGCATCGCCAACATCAACGCTTAACACGTTCCGGTGTTACCCTTAGTCGAACGACCTTAACCAACCTGAGCAAACGAGCCATTGAGCTACTTCGACCTATTGCTGTAGCCCAACTTGAACATGTCTTACAGAGCAAAGTGTTGGCCATGGACGAAACGCCCATTAAAGCCGGTCGGCAAGGACCGGGTAAACTCAAACAATGTTGGTTTTGGCCCATTTTCGGAGAAGAAAATGAGGTGGTATTTACGTTTGCCAATACCCGAGGTCGGATGCACATTGAGAAGACGTTAAAGAAACACTTTACCGGCACGTTGTTGACGGATGGCTATTCCGCCTATGCCAGTTACCAAAAGCAAGTAGATGGATTGATCCATGCACAATGCTGGGTGCATGGTCGTCGAATGCTGTTGGAGGCAGAAACCCAGGAGCCGGAGGCGGTACAGCAGGCATTGCGGATCATTCAAAACCTGTATGCTCATGAAGAGCTAATTCGGGAACAACGCCTTGCCGGTGAAAAGAAACGTCATTATCGGCTTACTCATAGCAAGCCATTGGTTGATGCGTTCTTCATCTGGTGTGAGCAACAGATAGGTCGTCCCGATTTGACACCCAGTGATAATTGGTTAAAGAGTCTCAACTACATGCTTAAACGGCAAGACCAATTGCGGGTGTTTCTGGAAGATCCGGATGTAGCAATGGATACCAATCACCTTGAGCGGGAAATTCGCCCGATTCCTCTTGGCAAGAAGAACTGGCTCTTTTGTTGGACAGAGTTGGGTGCGGAACATGTAGGTATCATTCAAAGCCTGATCAGTACGTGCAAGCTTCATGATATTAATCCAACCACCTATCTGATCGACGTGTTACAACGCATTGACTATCACCCGGCAAAGGAAATCATCGACCTCACGCCACGGGTCTGGAAAGAAAAGTTTGCTTCCAATCCGTTGCGTTCGATACTGGATAACTCTCGCAATGGCAGATAAGAAAGCTTACCAGGAATGGAAGACAAAGGCTGAGCAAGTCCGGCAAATCAGCTCAGACAAGAAACTGGCTCGTTGGCAGAAAGCACATCTGGCGGGAAAAGCATTAATGGGCATCGACCTGAACGGACTACAGTCGAAGCACCGACGAAAATTTCTCAACACCATTAGTCAAATAAACAGGATTCTCGCCAATTACCAACTTGATAGTTTTGATGATTATCAAAAAATTTCAGAAGATGAACTATCAGAGATTATCCGTTTGTTGAAAGCACTCACCCCACCATGATGATCTAGTCAACTGCGTCTTAGTATGAACGCTTACATTGATTCAGCACAGTTTAATCCTGTTAGACGATCAAAAACATCTATTCGGAGCCTTTGGTCAGAGGGTTATGATCCCCAGATTCAGTATGCGGTATTTAATAGTGCCGTTGATTACCTTTTTACAGAAGGGGAAGACAATATAGGTGCTGGCGTTGAGTCAATCTTCAACATTTGGTTGAGAATTAGGAATAACCCGAATCGTATTGGTGACTTTCATGACGAAACTACTTACGAGTTTATCGAGGAAAATTCTAATGAAGTTTGGTGGGTTACTTACTCATTTATAGAAGCTTTCAATGAGGAGCTTGGGCCTCTTGGAATTACATATGAAGAATATGAAGATCAATACATAGAAATACATCAATCTTTATAGGTTAAACACAAATATTTTAGGCTACTCACTTAACTAGTAAGCCAAAGTTGGTATTTCAAAACATGAAGAGCAGAACAATCAATAATAATATCACATAAATAAGGTTTTGCTCTATATTCGACCAGATCAACCATAAGTAAGAACGGGCATATCTAAGGTACTGGTATGCCTGTTCGTACTCTAGATCCAATAATTCGAAAATTTTCCACCTTTTGCTTCACCTTCAGTGACATTCAATATTGATTCTTCGTTGCTTATAGATTCATCAGTTTGCATTTGGCTACGAATGCCTACAACTAAATAAAAGAATAGGACGCACCCTAACCAAATACTCAATCTGGTAGAGAAACGCTCTACATGATTCGAATGCGTCTGCTGAAAACAAATCGCGCCCCCGCTACCACACACAAACCCAGTTGCATTTAACGATGCAACTGGGTTTTGTTTTATGTGGGTATAAATTTCTTATCCCTCTTTCTTTGTCTCAACTTCTGCCAAAAAGTCTTCTAAACAATTTCTCGCTTCGAAAGCTGCTCTTTTTTTAGAATGGAGTAACTCATACACAGATTTTCATTCTTTAGTTCAGCCATTTAAGAAAATAAAATGCCCTAGCAACCACCAAAAATGGCAACACGCTTCTCCAACGATATTTCGCCAAGCAGGTCACTCTAAGGGAAATTTACACGTCATACCCCAATTTCACAGCCCACTTTCCACATATTGTTTCAATGTTTCTTTTGTCCACAACGGGCAGATTACAGGAACTTGGAGGTTTTGAACTTCTCTCCAACTTATAACCATCGAATAGATCCCATTCCGAAAGGCCCAGCTTTTCACTAAAAACCGTGGCAGGATCTCGAATCAAGTCTTCATACCGAATTACGATAATTCTGTTTTTGTTGCTGTCGATAATGGATGCAATATAGCTCCAGAGCAAACAGCGGCGAATGGCGGGGTCGGATGCTTCCCTGATTTGCTCCAGATAGGCCAAAGAGTCCGTTGATGCGTATTGGATTGAATAA
The DNA here is from genome assembly GCF_002162375.1 of Oleiphilus messinensis. Taxonomy (GTDB): domain Bacteria; phylum Pseudomonadota; class Gammaproteobacteria; order Pseudomonadales; family Oleiphilaceae; genus Oleiphilus; species Oleiphilus messinensis. The sequence continues at coordinate 4,176,754 of NZ_CP021425.1, forward strand.
TCCATGCCCAGAATATCCAGAATACTCGCAGGGACCTTTCTCAAGAGTGCGAACGAATTAACCCATGACGATATATTGTCAAAAGGATTTCGAATCAACGCGATAAGCGTAATATCCGTTTCTTCCAGAATAGTATAAATTAACGGCAGTATTCCCAGATTTTTTTTAAACCCCAGGCGATATCCGGAACAGGTCACTTGCTCGGGTATCCAAGGAAAACGCAGGTTCATGTATTTTGTGTCTTCCGTATACTTGGTCATCACCGGTTGTTTAATATCAATGGCCTGACGGGTCTGACCAAGATAACGTTGAATTAGGTCAACTCCATGTTCAGTAAATAGGCTGTTCAGACCAGCAGGTTCGTTAATGATCACATGATTTTCAAACTGATTCATCAGGGAACAAAAGTACGAGGTTCCTGAACGTGGAAACCCCGTTACAATAAAATTGTTAGTCACGATGCTTTACCTGAACAATTGATATAGCCATATTGCGCCATTACATCCCGGTGCCGCTCCAAAATCATGCTCGCCTGCTCCGGTTCCAACTTTGAGGCTGCTCGATGCATTTCGCCATAACCGAAAAAGGGGTTTCCACCCAGATAATTTTCGCTGAATCCGGATTTCTTTTCCAAGACGGATAACTGTGAAAATGCGACCGCATCAACGGTATCCCGAATTCGTTTGATACCGATTTGAATACCAAGAAATTCCACCAGTTTGGCAAATTCTTCAACCGGATTCAAAAGCAGTTTTTCATATTGGAGGACGCAGATAGGAAAGGCCTTACTTTCAGTCCATGATCTCACATGCCAACTCCAATCCCCCAAAAATTGCGGAACCTGGTCGTAGCCTTTGTTTGCTTGGTTTGCAAGACACATATCTGGATCGCACAATGAATTTACAGCCGCTTCAACAGAGATTGACGAGAATTCTGAATAGGATACAGCCACATCATAAGGATTTCGGACAATGTAGATGCCGCATTCAGCACCCTGTGAGTCGATTAAGTGTTCGCCCGTCACCTTATCAACCAAGGCGTCATGAATTTTAATAAACTGCCGATGACTTAGGCTCTTGTTATGGGCCTTGTAAACCAGTTTTCTTAATCGATGTAAATCATAATAAGGAATATACTGGCTTTCATAGCCCAAATACGCTTCGATAAAGGAGCGGCTACTGGCTATCACACCTCCAACCAGGTGCTCCAAATCAGGTGTCTCTCCTCCGGTATTCAAAAGAGCGGTTAAAAATGCCCTGACCCAGGTATTACCGCTTCTAGGATAAGATGCGATCCACACAATTGAAGCCATAACATCCCTTAAATCAATGCAGATAGAGTATTTTAGTTGGTTAGGGAAGCCTGCCCAATGAGTTTTGCCAATGCGCGTGGATGACAGCCCTTATTCGGGCGAACCAGTAACCATGTCGGCACATTTAAAGCAACCACGTACCGTAAGTTAAAAAAAAGTTCTATATCAACCATTTCCTCAATGAATTGAGACGCGTAAGTGGTGTTAACGATCCATTTTAAAGCCTCCATCGGTTTGAGCCCGACACATTCGGGCCTCCCTCGATTATCGTTTTCCAAGAAAATTAATTTCGTCAACGGAAAAGCTTCAACCTGATTTGAACACCCTGGCTCTACAAAAAACTTGCCCATGAACGGCGTTACCGGCTCATATCTAATGTGCCCCTCTCCATAGACGTCGAGAATATCCTGCCATAACATCAACCGACGTTGGATCGGATAGACAAATACATTGTTGCCCCGAATTTCAAGTGCACAAAACCGGTCACCGAGAAGCTCCCAGCCCTGTCGACAGAAATGAAAAGCCAAGGTTGATTTTCCAGTAGCCGCGCCACCCGCAAAAACCATAGCCTCCCGACCATTAGTCACGGCAGCCCCCTTGAGTAAGAGAACCCCCCGTTGCAACAACAATACGCCCAATGCCGTATCGGTCAAGTGCAGAGAGACCGCAGCCATATTGGCTTCAGGGGCCGGCTCGACGTTTATCTGGTCGCCATTGCGGATGAAATAGCGAGCGGTGTTCGCAACATCAACAAGACAATTCCCTTTGGACACTTGAAATCCTGGGGTAACTCGCTGAGCGCCGCGTAGGATCGGCGAAACCTCTACATTGCAAATTTCAATTTGGGGAACATCACGATATTCAAGCCTTACGAGATCTAGCAAAGGAAATGCGCTAGTCAGCTTGAGATCTAATAGTTTATAAAATTGGTTCATAACGAGTGGAAAGTTTAACTATACTTTAGAAAAGAATACAACACAGTAACCCATTCCGTTTATGTTTTTCGCAACATTTCAATCCGGGGAATCATCCCCCCTATGCATCAAAGACAACAAATCGATACTTAAGTCAATCAGTGGTAAAGGCGAGGTTGTCGAACAGACATGGTCGGATCGTCAGCTCCATATCCTTCAGGCCGTACCTGCATGGAAGGCGACCTCAGTTCCCAAGCTACCTATGAATGACGCTCAAGAATCTGTAATAGTGGTACTATGGGGCAGAATAGACAACCGAGAGGAATTGAGCCAACTACTTAACCGCCAATACCATAAAACCGAATTTCATGACGAACTATTGATTCGTCTGGCCTACAAAAAGTGGGGGGAAGCCAGCTGGAAAAGGCTAATCGGAGAATTTGCTTTTGTTTTATATGACCGAGATGAACGAAAATTGTTTGCCATCCGTGACCCTATTGGCAATAGACCGCTATTTTACCGTTTTATTTCAGGAGAGCTGACAATTTCGAGTAGCGTAAGCCCCTTCTTTCATACAAAACAGCATCCAGGAGATCCCGAACCCGAATGGATGGCCCGCTATCTCATCGATATAAGCGCCGATCACCAAAGAACGCCCTGGAAATCAATCTACAAATTACCTCCCGGGCATGCTCTTTGTACTACAAACGAAACTCTTAACATCAACCGTTTCCATGATTTTACGGCACTTTCAAGTGAGAACGACTATGCATTTGACGACTGGGTACAGGCTTATGGCAGACTACTGGAAGAAGCCGTTCGCTGTAGATTACCCGCTTCGGGATTGATCGGATGCGAGAGCTCAGGTGGTCTTGATTCCTCAACGATTCTGGGTATGACGGCAGCCATAAAAGCGGATACAACAGATGACATTCATGCATTCGGCTTGTCGACGATGAAGCAAGATCCACAATTCATCCTTGAAACCAGCCACTATCATGGAATTGTAAACAACCACATCCTGATACCTAAATATCGAGCGAATCAGGATGAAACGCTGAATTTGGCATTCCGAGCATCAGGTTATCCCATGGAAGTCGGGTATTGGCAACACTGCGAATCGTTTTGCCGGATTTGCAATCAATTGAATATCCGTTTGCTGTTATCTGGTTTCGGTGGTGATGAAGTGGTCACCAGTACCGGGGAGGAACGGATTTTAGAGCTCATGCAAAACGGACAGTGGTGGCAACTGGTTTACTGTTTGGATAATAATCCGATTAAAGGGGTGCTCCGCGCCTTTAAAATCGGATTACACAACAATTGGGGCAAGAAATGGCAGAACCCGGTAGTAAAGACTGTTGCAATGAAAAAGGACGCCAGTCAATATTTGATCTTGAACGCTGATGTGGCAAAAAAATGGGACTTGCGATCAGACTATTTGCACTCCAATGATTTTGCAGTCCACCCGCAGTCAATCAATAACCGGAGCGTGGCGCACTTGACAGCGCCCTATTTATCTACCCGACTGGAAAATTGCGCACTAATAGCCGCATACTATGGAATCGAATACAGTTGCCCACTGATTGATCAGCGATTGCTCGAGTTTTATCTGGCGACTCCATCCAGCGAGAAATGGCATCGCGGCATCAACCGTTTTCTCCATCGGAGAGCAGTCGAGAAATTGCTTCCTCTCGAGGTCCAGTGGAAAAAGGATAAATCTATGGGACCGGTTTTTAATGCCTCACAAAAACGAGAACTTAGACTTGAAGCTTGCGTCAACAAAGCGACACTGTTGCTGGATAGTCTTCACCCCGGCTTGGCTGAGTTGATTGATTCCCATCTATTACGGGAACAAGTTCGAGCTGTTCAACAAGGAATACGCAACAGAGTGCTATGTTACCGGTTTGTGCGAAACATTCGAAATTTGGATACACTTAACACCTGGTTGCAAGCATACTACTCGTAATTAATTGGAAGTAGTGCCCTTCCAGCTGACCAATGGTGATGATCCAGACTTTTAAGCCAGCGCCTCAATCCGGGACAATACCGGTTCCAGTGACCTCTCGATAGCATCAAGACACCACGGCCGGTGATAGCGGAACAGGGGAATAGATTGCGCAATCTTAGCGCAGTGATCAAATTGATAGGGAAAGGTTCCAACATGGAGCGCAAATCTGATACGGTAAATATTTTTTACCAGCAGTGTTACCCCCTCTTTAGGTGACACTGGAGAAACATACGGTTTTCCTGCGGTTCGAGTTAAAAAAAATATGGCATGAAGCGGTCTAGGCGTTGCAACAAATTCATTTTTCAATTGACAATGGTATTTACTAATACCTCTGGGATCTTTTACCAACTCAGCCGTATCATAATTGAAAAATGATGCTGTATCCTTCCATAACTTCAGGTAAGGTTGGCCAGGATGAAATTCATAATAGCCTGTGGAGCCGTCCTGCTCCAACACCCCTAGATCATCACTGATCAATTCCAGGTCTCGCTGAAATAACGCCGCTGCCAGAGTGGATTTACCCGCACCGGAATCACCTGCAAACGCATATGCACGCCTTTTGTATCCAACAGCACTGGCGTGCAGAGGCAACCTACACTTTTTATGTTGGATAATTGCGAAAACACTGGAATATAGATACAGTCGAATTTCTGCTGGTGTTCCGCCCAAACCATTATCTATGATGACAACACGATCATTCAGACACAGGTAACGCGCGATGTTTTCTTTTGTGAACTGGAAACCGGTCTCGCCGATTTGCAGTCTACGGGTTATGGGCACCCCCGATGTCAATACTTCCGGGACACAACCAGCAACTATACTTATGTCCGGCGTATCTGAAGGGGGTACCGGTTTTAGCTCCGGCAAGTCCATTTCAGAGGCTACCTTCAGTCCACCGATAACATAATGTCTCATAACTGTGACGGAATCCATGCTTCATTCAAAATGCCACCTTTGATTATCTGTGGAGTGACAACATCCCAATTGGTATTACCTTCTAACAACACCGGACCCGATTCCGATATAACAATATCCCAAGCAACACTAGCAAGATTGGCGACCAGTTTATGAGCGCTTAGGGCAATTTGTATCGATTCCTGCCAATATGGCAACGCCCAAGTTGTCAACGAATCCAGATTTAGTAACACCGCACTCTCTTTACCGACCAAGGGTAACACCAGGGGTTGTAAAAAGCCGGTGCCCTCATCCACGGGGCAAACACCAAGGAAAGGGGTGTTTTCATGCTGATAAGGAATTTCCAGATAACAACAATAAACACTTCGATCGTTATTCGTTTGGACGGTTATCACTCTTAGAACAATGGTATCAAGAACATTAGTCAGGTGAGCCATTTCTGGATGATTATTTAGAAAAGGTTCAACAAGGTAATCCTCACGACTAAACTGACGTGTCAGAAATACTTCGGCAGCGTCACCGCCGAAAGACTCTCCGGCTAACGTGCTAACCTTGAAAGTTCCAAGTTTCCCATCGGTATTGATACAAAATGCACCATTACCTGATGAGCCCCGATTGGGTTTGCAAAAAAGCGGCTGAGATGACAAGTTCAATAGGACTTGGTGGTTAATTTGACGACCACGATGAATATATAGCAAGGTTTCCACTACCGGGAGTCCAGCACCAAAAGCTTTTTGGGCAAACAAATATTTATTGCTTACCAAATCAACCTCGTCGGTTACATATCGCCCTTGATTGCACCACACGTGAAACGCCGGTAACTCCAGGTTGTACACGTAGCTCAGTATTTGCTTGCGTCGACCGGGAAGGTAGAATTTAAAATAGTAGTAGTTTATTGGCGGAACACTATAGTAAAGAACCAAGTAGAGCACACCCACCAGTTGTCTCAATATAGACAGCCCTGTCTCTTTTTGAATTTGCGGCCCCAAAAAACGAGTGATGGTAAAGCTTCTGCGCCAACCGGAAAAGCTAACCCACCGTACGAAATAAAATACATTCATAAACAATCGAACCATAGGGTGAATCTTGTTATAGTTCAAGAACAATAGCTTAAGGTGAATGCGAGAGTATTTCTCTTTCCATTCAAACAAATAATTACAGTAGATCAACCCCATGGGGTGTCGTTTCTCAACTATCCAGCGCCGCCACGCCAATTGCCACCTATGAAGGTGCATTCGTCGCAGTACCACCCATCCCCTCAGCAGGAAGAGTACTTGACACTTTGCCAAAGGTTTCGCTTATGTCAAGCCGCTCTACTTTGGGAGCTTCAAAGGGCCGTTTTTCGTGGCTCTCTGAGCTAACAGAGCCGTTTTTCAGTGGTGTTGAGTTGAGCTTATCTTTGTCTTTCATCGCGACGATTCCTTCTAACCTAGGTTAACAAGTTCAAGCTTTTGCAATTCTTTCATAAAAGCATTTACGGTATGGCAACATGTATCCCTGTCAACATCAAATTCATCAAATATGATTTGGTAGAGATCCTTGACGAGTGTCGGGTTATCAATAATGTCCCATATTCTACTGGCAACCGCGTTCAAGCCATAGTACTGCCCATTTTGAATTGACAATATGACAGTCTCACCTGACAAGTCTACAGACAGTAGTTGTGGATTTTTTTTGACTTTTTCTGCTCCGGTAATTTCATTGCCCAAAATATTTTCACCGGTACTGCTTTCAATAGTGTCCATGATTGCCTTTTTTATTGTGATTTATCGAATATCAAGATCATAATTCAGCCGGTTCAATAGATCGCCGGCAATCTTCTTGAGGAATAAAACCGTCTGATGCGAAACTTGATAAGCCTGTCGGTCTTGCTGATCCACGTCCGGCATGATTACGTTTTTCGTCCGGTTGGGGCGAATCACATTAGAAGGCGAAGTGCACAAAAAGCGGCCTATCTGATGTAGCGTATCCTCAAACTGATCGTCCAGACTCTCATAGCGAACAGCCATCACGGCCTCATTTTTTGATGCTATATCAAGCCAAGGGCCGACATGGTAATACCAGCGATGGAACATAGACGGCAATTGCTCCATATGGTACCTCATACAGTAGCCCAAGGGCGGTGCTTTTATGAACGAATCAAAACTTAACCCTTTAGGACCTTCCACCCACCCGACTTTGTCGATCAAACGCCAATAGCTGCGCAGCGTATCAATAGGATGACGGTAGATATATAAAATTTTAAAATGAGACGTCAGCAAGTCAAGATTATCGTGAAAAAAAACCATCGGATGGTGTGACTTGATTACATTTTTCAGTCGGTAACCGGTCATCGTGGTAAAAAAATTTCTAATGTCGGCAGTAGAATAAAAGTTAACAGGAACTGATCCCCAATCGAAATTAAGCCATGGAAAAGCAGTATAATTGAAACAGTTTTCCAAGGAGTTCATCAGAAAGTGAGTCCCTGAACGCTCGTGGCTGACCACCAGGACACGGGGACGTTGCACTTCATTGTCGCGAAATTCGGTTATCAGCTTAATATCCATAGCACTTGCTTCATTTCAAAATTGATACTCAAACAAACTAATATCTTTATGATAGTAGTTCGCAACAGCGCTCTTGGTTTCTTCGCTATAAAAGTTGCGGTAGTCTATCTCACCATTGAATTTAATTGACTCGTCCGGCTGAAGAATTCCTTTTTGTACCAATGCATTTTTTAAATGATCCTGCGCGGTGTTTTTCCGCTGAAGAACCGACTTACCTTCTACCCCTAATTTCCGCACTATGCTTGAAAAATTTTCGTCTAGATTCTCGTATCTGGCAATAAAATCAACACATTGTCGCCCCTCATCATCAAAGATAAACTTGTACTGCGGCAGTAGATGTCTTTTCTGGTCTAAAAAAGAATCTGCCTCACTTTTCCCTTTTTTACCTTTTTGTGGGTACTGACCAGGCATATTGCACGGGACATAATCCATCACAAATTCCCTAAAAGTGTAGACGCCGAGGTATCTGAAAAGATATTCAGACAAAAGTCGACTCCACGGATTTCTAACAAAAGCGAATTTAAAATAGCGTTCACATTGCCGTCGACTCAAGTACCCCAATGCCAAGTACTCTGACATGGTCAAGTGGGTTAAGCGCTGAGGACCGTGAGCAGGAACGTCATTGAATCCCAAAAGCAGATCGGCGCGGTTTTCCCAAGTAATACCGGACACGTCCAGAAAATAGTGCAAAATACTGGTGCCGCCTGTTTTCGGTATATGGACAAATACACATTCAAGATCGTGAGATATCATAGGCTATTTATAATTACTTAGCAGTTTAAGCTGTTTCACAATTTGAGTAACGGGAGTTTCCCAAGTGCCGGACTGTATTTGACGAAATAATTTAGTTTTGGGATACCACGGGGTTAAAGTCTCTGTCAGTCCCCATCGCCAGCAATTAACGTAGGGTAACAGCAAGTAGACCGGTTTACCCAGCGCACCTGCAAGGTGTGCAACCGCAGAGTCAATCGAAATGACAAGATCAACCCCTTTGATAATCGCTGCAGTATCGTAAAAGCTACTTATATAGGGTGAGGCATCAACTATTCCGGAACAGAACGGGTATTTTACCAAGTCTTGCTTGTGTTCGTTGACTGCCAAGCTAATGAACTGAACTCCATCGAGATCGAATATTGGCTTAAGCGCCGTCAAGTCGATGTGTCGGGGATAGATACCCGCTACATCATTGCCATGCCAAAACACGCCCACTTTAAGTCCGTCCGGTTTGATCAGTCCCGACAATTGGTTAATTTGAAAGATTACTTTCTCTTGAGCGACATGAAGATAGGGTCTGAATCCATTGCCTTCGGGGCAATCTTCAACTTCTTTTAAAAAAGACTCCATTGCAAACATCTCCGTCAAACCGCTCAGAGTAAGCCAACGGTCAACTCGGTGAGTTACCGATTCCGTAACGAAATCATCTATAGCATGTTCTGCTGAGTCTTCTTTAATTTCTATTTGACAGAGCGGACCGAAACTAAAGCGAAAAAGGTCGTGGAGTGCTGGGGAGCAGATTAAGGTAATATGTTGAGCTCTTTGTGCGAGTTCAGGAAGGTACCTTGAAAATTGGATCGCGTCACCGAAGCCTTGATCGGCAATAATGACAATCCTTTCATTCGCCAAAGGTTCGCCTTGCCAAAGGTTGTTTTTCTCAAACAATTGCCGCCCCCGTATGGACGGAGCAAGATGCTGATGCAGATTATAGCACTTCCATCCTGTTTGAAAGTGCCCATGAGCCAATAAGAACATTCCATAACTGTGGGCTGCATCCCATTGCCAGGGGCGTAGACGATGTGCCAGTCCGTACCATTGTTGTGCCGACTCAAAATCCTTGGAGTAATATGCCAATTTACCTTTGGTAAGTAGGGCTTGATGGTTAGAAGGATCAAGCTCCCATGCCTGCTCACTGAGCCGTGCGGCAGTAGCGTAAGCTCCTCCCTCCAACAAAACGCTCGCCTTTTTGGCGACGACTTCTGCACTTTCCGGTCGGCCCATTAAAGCGGTATCAAAATGTTCTAGTGCCAATTTTGGAAAACCTTGGAGGAGGCAAAGATTGCCTAACCAGAATTGTGCTGCGGAGTGGTCTTCATTTTGACAAACCAAGTGTTCCAAAATTGCCCTCGCCATCGGCAGGAACGTGCTGCGGTATTGCATCAAGTTAATGGCAATAAGCAGCAACGTTTCTTGATTGTCGGGATAATGCTGGAGCGTTTCATGCTTGAATAACGTTAAGGTCTCTTGAAGCAAGTGAGCTGCAAGGCGGTGATTTCCTGATAACATTTGCCAGTAGGCAAGTTGATTCCGGATGATTATGTTATCGGGAGACATATCACTCTGAAGGGTTAATTTCGTGATCTGTTGTTCCGGTGCTTGTAAGGGCGCTCCATAATATAAAAAATGTGCGACTCGGTTTTGCTCTTCATCAACTTTCATAGTGGAGTGGATTATATTTAAATATTAAACGAAATCGCAACGTGGATATGTTGTTCTTAATATTTGAGGTTTGAATTAAAAATCAGAATGATAGTCTCTCATCAACATAAGTTTATTTTTATAAAAACTAGTAAAACTGCAGGCACATCATTTGAAATTGCCCTTTCTCAATTTTGCGGGAAAGCAGACATTTTGACGCCGATTCACCCCAAATCCGATGATATTAGGGAGAGAATGGGTTATCGTAAGGCTCAAAACTATTTACTGCCCCAATCTCAGTACAGCTTTGAGGACTATGTCCAGCTTCACACCCGAGGACTCAGTAAACATCAATACTACAACCATATGTCCGCCGGTGAAATAAAAGATCTATTGGGAGATGAAGTCTGGAACAGTTACTATAAATTCTGCTTCGAGAGGAATCCGTGGGATCGAGTCATATCCTTCTATTACTGGCGCTATCAAAGTACTCCGCGACCGACGATGCTTAGCTTTCTGTTGTCAGATGCCCCCCTGAAACTTAAAAGGTTCGGATACGACCTCTACACAATCGATCGCAACATTGCCGTGGACGATATATATTGTTACGAAGATCTAAAAGAAGCTGCCGAAACCATAAGAAAGCGGTTGAAGCTACCGGGAAAGTTGCTTCTGCCACGAGCGAAATCCGGCTATAGGAAGGACACAAGACACTACAGTGATATTTTCAGCTTACGTGAAAAACAGATAATTTCAGATCTATTTTCTGAGGAAATAACACTGTTTGGCTATCAATTTTAATTAGTCGAGCAGAACGGTATATCACGATAATGAGTAAATACTTATTTACCTATGTTTGTCAGCATGGACTGTTGGAAATCCAAGCTATGTTGCTGACGGTCTCACTGGTCCGGTACGCCAAGTGCGAACATGAAATTGTAGCGGGAATTCCTCACGGGCAGCTTGAACCGGAATCACTTCAATTGCTGGCCAAACTCAATGTTAAAACCGTATCCATAGAACCCACGGTTACCGGTTATCTAAACAGTCATAAAATAGCGTTACTGGAGAAAGTAACCGAAGACTTTAAAGCGGAATACTATTTATTAATGGACTCAGATATCCTCTGCCAGGCCAATTTTTCCGGAATTGACATGATGTCAGCTCATGACATCGCATTGAGAGTGGCAGGAATTTCAAAAACCTGGAAGGATATTCAACAATGGGGAGTAGTTTACGATCTATTCGAAATGCCATATCCAGCTAGCCGCGTGATATCAACCTATGATCGGACTCCCATGTGGCCTTATTACAACGCAGGTGTGATCTGTATCAGACATGGAGTAGCTTTTCCTGAGGCATGGCGCAAGGCATGCCTAAAGATAGAAGCTGCGGACCATATTAAATCCAAACGACCTTGGTTAGACCAGATTGCAATTCCGATTGCAGTCCAATCACTACAATTAAACGTGTTACAACTTGAATCACGCTACAATTCATGGCCGGGAACGGAAGCATCCGCTATTTTCAATCACTACCATCGGTTTGACCGCCTGAAAGATACAGCCCCTATTTCAGAACTGTTGGGGTATTTCTATACACATCAACAACTTCGCGCCTTACTCAAGAAAAAGGCTAACGACGCATTACATGCCTGGTTAGTGGCATCAAACGGCAGCCCCCCCCCACAACTTGTTCAGTTTCATTGTTTTATTGAAAAGAACCTCCCTTCTATATCCCCATGACGAAACCGTCATCTTAACCTAGACTCCAGTATAAAAAACACTCAACCTAAGAGCTGAGTCTATGCGCCGCGTTGTTCGTACAATTTGCAGCACTGTGTTGGTTGTGATTTTGAGTCTGATGACCGTTACTACGGTACAGGCCCGGAATTGCAAGCAACTGGTTATTGCGGGCGGTGAAAACTGGTATCCGTATTTCTACCATGGTACTGCCGGTGAGATGGGTATTCTCGGTGATATGGTGCTGGAGGCGGCTTCGAGCTCGGATATCAGGGCTCGGTTGATGCCCCCTATCCCCTGGAAACGCATACTGTATTTTTTGAATAGCGGTCAGATTGATGTTGTCGCAGGTGCATTAAAAACAGTAGAGCGAGAACAGTACTCCAGTTTTTCTGACCCTGTTGCGCAACTCGATCTGCAAATTTTTTTAAACCGCGAAATACCTTTTGAATTTAGCCTACCTGAGGATTTGATTGGCAAAACAGGGGCCAAGCTAAGAGGAGCCAGTTTTGGTGATGCCCTGGATCAGTTTGCTTTTGAGTCACTTGTCATCCAGGAAGCCAATGATTCCGACTCCCTGTTTGCGATGTTACTTGCGCGCCGGGTGGACTACGCGATCACTTTCAAATTCCATGGCTTAAGATACATCGAAACACACAAGCTGGATAATCAGCTCGCCATGCTCCCGCAACCGCTGACATCTGTTGGCTTGCATGTGGCCTTTTCCAAAGCTTCAAAGTGCCCACAATTGATCGAGCTATTGGCCGAATCACTGGCCCAGATGGCAAAAGACGGACGAAGTCGTCAAATTATTGAACGGTACAACCATGAGTTTAGCAACGTATCATGGAGGTTGATGAATGAATAAAGCCTCTTTTTCTGCCCCATTGTTAATTATTTGCCTGTGGATCCTCCCCAGATTGGGGGTGTTCGCGGATGGACTGTACTACGGCATTTCTGAAAACATCAGCGGTGCAACCGAATCCTCATCTTCCAAGCATCAGGTCGCTATTTTCTCATCCCCTCTCTCCACGAGTATCGTAACCTCGGATGACATCACAAATATGGGCGCAACAAGCATCCCGGAAGCCTTGAGACGGGTACCGGGGGTGTTGGTTCGAGAGCAAACAAATGGCCAATACAATGTGCATATTCGCGGATTTGAGAATGTACCACAAGGAGGAGACCAGTCTTCGCTGAACAACCTCAATACCTTGGTCATGATCGATAACCGCATCGTTTACGATTATTTCCTTGGCAGTATATTCTGGGAAACCCTGCCAATCAGTATTCAGGATATTGACCGTATAGAAGTAATCCGAGGTGGTGCCACAGCATTGTATGGGCCCAACGCCATAACCGGTGTTATTCACATCTTTACTAAACGTCGACAGGAAGACCAGCAAGTCGATGTTCGTATTCAGCTCGGTACCCAGAAAACCGGCATTGCAATGGTCTCCGCAAGCCATAAAATTGCATCCAGCTGGCTGGCGATCAGTGGCTATGTCGAGCAACGGGATCGTTACCAATCTGACTACTACAACTTCCACAACCAACAATATCAGCCCATTGATGAGATCGACGTTGCTCTTGGACTGCGTCGATACCCGAATCCGGAGCAAGCAAGGGATAATAGCGGACTCAGTGTAAATCTCTACAATAATCCAATCAGCTTGTTTGCGTATGAGTTGAGCTATCAATATCAAAGCAGTGAAGTGCAGAAATCTCACCATACCAATACCGATACACCACTCACCACGAATAAAAGTGAAAGTGATGCATTCAACATACGACTGAACTACGATCAATTATATGCTCGTGTCAGTCACCATCGAGGTAAAAATAGTGCTCTGGGCTACCCTCAACTTGGTTATGACTTTGAGAACACCCAAGCAGGCCTGGAATACATCTATCATGCACCAACGTGGTATTTACGACCGGGTATTCGTTACAACTATCTCAGTTATGAAGGCGACTTTATTGGCGGACAACAACATTTGCAAACCGTTGGCTATTTGCTCCGCTCCGAGTATGCGCTTTCACAGCAGACCCGCCTTATCGCCGCACTCAGCTATGACAACTATAATCGCCCCCATGACGGATACTTTAATTATCAATTTCTGGCAAGTCACAAGATTGGGTACGACACTCTGGCTCGGGTCGGTGTTGAGAAAGCAAACCGAAGCTCTTTTATGGTTAACAGCTTTCTGGATTTACAATTCACACTACCGAATAACCCATCACTTCGATCCGATTTTTTCGGCAATAAGGATATCGATTTGATGTCGATTCTCACCTACGAAATCGGCTTACGGCATAACTTTAACTTTTACAACTGGATAGATGTGGAGCTATTCCACAGCACACTGGATGACACAAGTGACTTTATTCAACAGCAACCCATTGTGGATGGCGACCAGGTTGTGATTGGCAACACTCTTGAGCCCATACCCACCCAGGCGAAACAGCTGGGTGTAACAATTGATTGGCATTACGAAGCCTTGAGCTGGAAGGTCAATCCGTTTTTGACATGGCAAAAAACCAAGATAAAAAACCAAACTGCGGACTTGATTGCCCCTTTACACTTTTACAATACCGATGACACAGGCACGCCCGCGTTATACGGCGGCGTTAACGCGAACTGGCAACCCTGGCCGCGATGGCAATTCAACGGCAATATGTACTGGATGACCAGTCATACTTTCAAACTGAGAAATGATTTGGGCGAGAAGAAAACCCATGGCTTCGGTGTGGTAAATTTTAGTGTCACCCATAACCCGGCACATAACTGGCAATTGCAGGCGTCCATCAAGAATTTGACTCAGCGCAAGCAAAGCCAGCAGTTCCATACTGATGAGATTGAGCCTGCTGGATTAATCAGTATTCACTACCACTGGCACTAGCGCACTGTTCTCAGGTACCGCAGAAGGTTTGGTAGTAACGATCACCATCACCAGGGATATCCTGATAAGCTTTTGTCTCGGGGAGCACCTGATAGGGATCGCGCAACACCGCCAGGAAACGCAACGCGGCTTCGGGTGAACCGGACTCAATGCACTCGGCGATAACCTGCTCCATATGGTGATTTCGGGGAATCACAACCGGATTGTGTTTACGCATACGCTCCGCAATTTGGGCTCCTTCATCCGTTTCCTGGGCCAAGCGATCCTGCCATTTCATATACCAGGGCCCAATTTCGCTCTTCATCTCGGATGCAATGGCGACAGACTCGAAACTGCGGGTGAGCAGATCAAAGGTATTGGTGTAGTCCATACCTTTTGCTTTGAGGACATCAAGCCCTTCGGTCAACAAGGCGATATCATCTTCTGTACACTCACGCAGACCATACTTCTGTGCAATCATATTCCAGTAAGCCTTCTGGAATTGATCGGTATAGGCCATTACGATAGGTGTGATTTTTTCAATTGCACGATTGGCGTCATCATCCACCAATGGAATGAGGGTCTCAGCCAAACGGGCCAGATTCCATTGGGCGATATTGGGCTGATGGCCAAAACGGTAACGCCCCTGAGTATCGATGGAGCTGAACACGGTATTGGGGCTATAAGCCCCTATCATGGCGCAAGGTCCAAAATCAATGGTTTCACCGGATATCGCGGTGTTGTCAGTATTCATCACGCCGTGAATAAACCCCACCCGCATCCATTCGCACACCAAGCGAACCTGCTTTTCCACCGCTGCAGCCAAGAATGCAAGATAACGCTCTGCCCCTTCAAGATCATTGAGTCCGGGATAATGCTTCCGAATGGCGTAGTCACAAAGCTTCTGGACAGAATCATATTGATTACGCGCAGCAAAATATTCAAAGCTTCCCACGCGAAGATGACTGGCGGCAACACGGGTGACCACTGCACCGGGTAACGGGGTTTCCCGATACACCGTTTCGCCGGTCGTCACAACTGCAAGACAACGGGTTGTTGGAACGCCCAAGGCCGCCATCGCCTCGCTCATCACAAACTCGCGAATCGCAGGACCCAGCGCACAGCGTCCGTCTCCGCCCCGGGAAAATGCGGTTTTCCCGGAGCCCTTGAGCTGGATATCCTGTCCAGGACAAGTCCCGTCCGAGACATCCCCCAATAAATGCGCTCTGCCATCACCTAATTGGGGATTAAAATGACCAAACTGATGACCGGCATAGGCTAGCGCAATAGGACGAGCGCCCGGCAGTTTCGCATTCCCCGAGAAAAATTGCGCCCGTGCCGATTCACCGGCATCATTCACTGCCGCAATATTTAACGACTGCGCAAGCCCATGGTTCCACAGAAACAATTCAGGGGAACGGACAGGTTCCGGGTCTGCTGTTTGATAAAATCCCTCTCCCAGGTCTAGATACGAATTCTGGAATTCCATACTCAAGGTCTACCTCATAAAATCACACCTTCAGGCAAGGTAACGCAATTAGATGGGGAATACCATGACTAATTAAACCACGGTGCCGGTTAAGGCAGATGATCTTTTATGATGTCATACAGTTCTGGACGGCCAGCTTTGATTTCCGCGGCACTTAATCCTTCAAGGGAATGAGGGTATTTCAACCAGGCTTCGGTTTCATGGAGATAATAATCGGGAACACGAGAGGTTTCATTGCGGGAAGGTTTGTAATACGGAACCGCCACTCTGACATCCGAGGGCATGTTCAAGCGGGTACGGCGTTGCAGCTCATTAATAATGGCCTCGATTGACCGGCCAGTATCGAACACGTCGTCTACGATTAACAAACGGTCTTCAGCGGCGATATTCTTCATCAGGTAATTCAATCCATGCACGCGCACCTCACGCTGGCGTTGATCGATGCCTGCCGCGTAAGAAGACGTACGAATGGCGATATTATCGGTTTCAATCCCGTGGGCTGCGAGATACTCCTGAACAGCAATTCCAATCGGTACGCCACCACGCCAAACCGCAATCATAAACGTCGGCTTGAATCCACTTTCAAGTACACTGGCCGCCAGTCGGAAGGAATCCTCCAATAATCCTTGTGCACTCAGATATTGTTTATCTCCCATATACTCCTCATATTCCGAATTGTTTAAACTGCGCACATTACTGCCGTTTGCTCACCTATCACTTCAAGCAGTAACATCAAGCATTGCCTCCCTTACCTAATTTGAAGAAAGAAATCATTTTCGACATGTGAGTCACTTCTTCCAACATTGAACAACTGGCTGCCGATGCCTCTTCCACAAGTGCTGCGTTCTGTTGGGTCATTTCATCCATCTGTGTGATGGCTTGATTAATTTGATCCATCCCGCTGCTTTGCTCCCGAGAAGCGGTATTCACTTCACCAATCATGGATGCGACCTCCTCAACGGCCTCAACGATGCTAAACAGTGTTTGACCCGATTGATTCACAAGCGTCGAACCAAATTCCACCTTATTTACGCTGTCGCGAATAAGGTCTTTGATTTGTTTCGCTGCAGCTGCCGAGCGTTGTGATAAAGTACGAACCTCTCCGGCAACAACAGCAAAACCGCGGCCATGTTCACCTGCTCGCGCAGCCTCAACCGCTGCATTAAGTGCAAGGAGATTGGTTTGGAAAGCGATTTCATCGATGACACCAATGATATCGTTGATTTTTTTACTTGAGTCGAGGATTTCGGTCATAGCGTTAACAGCACGATTAACCACATCGCCACCGGCTTCGGCTTTATTTTTTGCCTCATCTGCCAAACTGTTAGCTCGAACGGCATTATCAGTCGTTTGCTTTACCGTCACCGTGATCTCAGCCATACTGGAAGCGGTTTCCTCCAGAGAACTCGCTTGCGCTTCAGTACGACGACTCAAATCATCTGAGCCTTTGGCGACTTCATTAGCAGAAACCCGAACATTAATCGACGCCTGCTGAATCAAAGATAATGCTTCCGTAAGCTTAGCCATACTGTTATTGGCATTGTTTTTAATCGTTTCAAATTCGCCTTGATATGCTTTAGAGATACTTGTTGTTAAATCACCTTTAGACATTGCACTAAAGCTCTGACCAATCTCCGCGATGAAATCTGAAACCTCATCAAGCAACGTATTTAGACCACAACTTATATCCGCAAAAAAACCATCCTTATCTTCCATCGAGATACGTTCACTCAGATTACCGTCTGCTGCGGCTGAAACAAGGTCATCCAACTCTTGCTGGATATTAAGCTGGATGGTTTTATCGCTCCACTCAACGACTGTCCCCAAACGATTGCCTGCCGCGTCAAAAACAGGATTTACAGTCAGGTACATGTGTCGACCCCCAACAACTATTTTGGTTTTGAGTTGACCTGTCAGGTCATCAAGAAGCTTCATCTGATGTGCAGGATTCTGGTGGAACTGATCGATGCTTGTCCCAATCAGTTCGTCCACATTGAAGCTCGGAAGGTCTCTACGCAATTCGTTATTCACACTGCGAAACATCGCAACAATAGCTGAGTTGGCATAGATAATGTTACGGTCAGCATCTGCCACCATGACGTTAGCACTGACATTGTCAAGGGCCTGTTTAATGCGCATTGATTCGTCAGCAGCACGCTGTTTCTTAAACTCTGCCGCCAAGCGCTCTGTTTTGTCATCCCATTCAACAACAGTACCGAGGCGCTTATTGTTCGCACCAAGAATGGGGGTCGCAGTTAAGCCAAAGGTACGACCACCAACGACAATATCAGTACGATACACATCAGATAATCCCTCCAGCATACCGCGTTGATGTGCCGGATTCTTATGAAAAATATCAATATTCTGTCCCATCAGATTACGTGCATCAAAATGAGGTAAATCTCTACGCAAGTCGGCTTCTACGTCGATCATCATGTTGCGAACGGAATGATTCATGTAAGCAATATTGTAATCTGTGTCAGCCATCATAACGTTGGTATCGCAAACATCCAAAGCCATCTTGACACGTGTTGCATTTTGTTCCCTTCGCTCAAGCTCTCCTATTAGTTCGGTTTGCATGCGATCAAGCGCAGATATTAAGCCGCCAACTTCATCGTTTGATCGGACAACGCCGGTCAAATCTGCTTTTTTACCTCTCGATACCTGATCAGCCAAATAGACTGCAGAGTCAAGCTGTTTGGAGACACCGGCCGTAAAGCGCCAAACCAAAAAACCAACAATGGAAAGTATAACGAGTGACACAACAATGGTTAAAGTAGCCGCAACGCGAATCATCTCCCCCGAAAAGGCGAACGCTTCTGCCTGATCAATCTCAACCATCAGCACAATTCTAGAACCTTCAAAATCGATAGGGGTGTAGGCGGACAGAACAGGCACATTTCGATAATCCGGGAAGATCGCGAAGCCTGTTTCTCCCGCGAGCGCAGCGCTGGTGCCTTGAGTTCTTATCTCCTGAAAGCCGATATTGGTTTCTTTATTGGCGATAGTTTCTACTGTTGCTTTGGCCACTCCTGCGCTCTCAATGGCATGTAGGTAATTAGCTTTATCCTCAATAAGGAAACGACTAATACTTTGCGCTTTAAAGTCTTCCCCGACCAAATAGGTCTCACCACTTAATCCTAGACCTTTTTCTTGCCAATTCTGGTAGTGTGTCATTTTGGCATTAAGTTCATCGATCGGCATTTGAAAGGCCAGTACCGCTATTGTTTTGCCATTGTCATCCTGAATTGGCGATGCAATAAATGATGCCGGATCTTCATAAGATGGCGTATAGGATTCAAACGGAGAAAAGGCAACTGCATCCTTGTCAGTCGCATACCTTACTGCTTTAAACACGTCTGCCAAACCACTGTCACGATACGGACCCTCTAACAAAGAAGTCGCAAAGTCCAGCTCTTTGAAAACCGAATAGACCACTTGCCCGGTTTGAGCATCAATGATGAATATGTCGTAAAAGTTAAAAGTCTGAAGAAACGTCCTGAAACGGGGGTGATTCCTGGCATGCGCACGGCTGTAATTGATATCGATTGGAAGCTCATAGAGAGCATCTTTTTCGCCTAGTGGGTTCGGATTGTTTTGGATGAAGTAATACTGCAACATAACTGCACGATCTGAGATTCGGTCTAACATCGCGAGAGGAGACAATGAACTATCGTTATTCTTCACCTCATAGCGCCGACCAAACTCATTTTGATAGTAGGTTTTAAGCTCGCGCTTCATTGTTGCCTGGTCGATATTGCGGCTCGTAAAGGTTTGGAATGCAGACTTGAAAGCAAGCGCAGCATCAAGTACGAAAGCACTATTGGATTCTGTGAGGACTTGTTTCTTGATTTGGTCGAGGTAGGCTTCAATTGAGCTCTTCTGCACTTCTCGTAATGCAATAAGACGTTCTTTGGTCTGTTGTTGGATTACACTCTCTGCTTTTTGATATGATGAGCTTGCAATAATAATTGCGGTAGAAAAAATCGCTACAAACGATAGAATCAGCGCACCTATCAGAGATTTTTTAGCAATCGTCATTAACACCTCTGTTTGGATATTTGTGATCAATTTATTTTGGGGTTATTCAGGAATGAATCCACCAGCGCGCCCCATAGGCATAAGTAAATTACGGCAACACAAAATAAGTATAGTGAATTTTAAAATCTGGGAGCATCGATGTTTCGCAATACTCTATTGACTTAATGTTCCGGGCTTCTATTTCCAATAATCCTGCAATGACCAATAGCCTTGTCTATATTTACAATTTCTGGCCTAATATATTTCTTGACCACTTGGTTCAATTATATCAATTTCGTAATCATGTCCTATGAGTAAAACACAAAGCAATCATTCTGCCATGAAAAAGCGCTTCCTGACCGAGCAATCTCTGATTGAAGATTCCTTTCGACTCGGTGTTGCAATCAAAGAAAGCGGCTTCACACCCACGTTTATCGTTGGCCTCTGGAGAGGGGGTAGCTCGGTTGGCATCTATGTCCAGGAATGTTTGCAAACGCTGGGTATCAAAACGGATCACATCTCGCTGAGAACCTCATACCAGGGTATGCGCGCCTATCAGAACATGATCGAAAATCCGGCTGAAATCAGGGTTCATGGCACTCAATATCTTGCCGAAAATCTCAACGCCGATGACACGCTCCTGATCGTCGATGACGTTTTTAGCTCCGGTTATAATGTTGAAGCGGTGCTTCGCCGTCTGCGAAAACATCTAAGGCGTAATTTACCTCACGAGATCAAGATCGCTACGCTCTACTACCGACCAACCGAACGCACAACGGATACTAAACCAGATTATTTTCTCCATAACACCCAGGACTGGTTGGTGTTCCCGTATGAGTTAAGCGGGCTAAACCCCGATGAAATCCGAACCCATAAAGGAGACACCGTCGCCGACTTGATCAAGCCAGTTCTATTCAGGTCTTAACTGACCAATTGCCTGGCACTCGCCGTATGTTGCTGTATGAGTTCAGGCAAATCCTGGTGCACCGGCAGTCCATCTCGTACCCGCCATTCCCCGGCAATCGCAACATGATCTGCAGAGGCAGCACCACATAATACCAGTGCCGCCAACGGATCATGGGCACCGGAAAAGCGGGGCTCATCCAGTTTGAACAGGGCCAAATCTGCTTGTTTGGCAAGCGCAAGCTCACCTATATCGGTTCTCCCGAGCACATTGGCCGAACCTTTAGTTGCCCAGTAAAGGGCGTCACGATGGGTGACCTCATCGGCCTGATAACGCAAACGATTTATCAGCAGCGCCTGACGCACTTCCTGCATCATGTTGGAGGCATCATTTGAAGCCGAGCCGTCCACCCCCAAGCCGACATGGCCTCCGGCATTCTGGAATTCCAGTGTCCGACAAATGCCGGATGCCAGTACCATATTTGAAGATGGGCAATGACAGACCCCCACCCCGGCCTGCCCCAATCGAATCAGTTCTTCGTCATTAAAGTGGATACCGTGGGCCAACCAGACATCACTGCTCAACCAGTCAACCGACTCCAGATAATCCACGGGACGCACGCCAAACATGGACAGGCAGAATTGATTTTCATCCTCGGTCTCGGCAAGGTGCGTATGCAAGCGAACCTGATGGGAGCGAGCAAGTGACGCGGTTTCTACCATTAACTCACGGGTCACCGAAAATGGCGAACAGGGGGCCAGTGCGATTTGAATCCTTGCCCCCTCACCCGACTCATGGAATGCCTTGATCACTCTGGCCGAATCATCCAGAATTTCCCGATCCGTCTGAACCGTAGACTGGGGTGGCAACCCGCCCTGCTCCTCCCCCAGACTCATTGCACCGCGAGTTAACACCACACGAGAGCCTGTTTCAGTGGCTGCCTGAACTTGAATATCAATCGCTTCAGTCAACGCCTGTGGAAAAAGATAATGGTGATCCGCCACGGTGGTACACCCCGAGAGCAGCAATTCAACCAATCCCAGCCGGGTGGCGTTGAACAGCATTTCCGGTTGTAACCGGGCCCAAACGGGATAAAGGGTTTTCAGCCAGGGAAAAAGCCGCTTGTTTAAAGCGGGAGGATAAGCGCGAGTGAGCGTTTGATATAAATGATGATGGGTATTGATCAAGCCCGGCAACAAAACATGTTCGCTGGCATCGAAAACTTGATCAACCTGTATTGTGGGCGCTTGCCCTGAAGCGACCAGTTCCAGGATTTGCCCGCCGCCAATGACAATGCCATTTGAAGCATCCTGATCATTTGCGGTAAATACCGCCAAGGGATGCTTGATCCAGGTTGTTTGCATATTTCCACCTCTCTTTCGGGTTTGCGAAATGTCAGGTGGCGCCACCCCACATTCACAAACCAACCGAGTTAAATTTAACTTGATTGTTTGGAATATGGCAGTGACTTGCGTGTTAATCTGCCCCGTTGTTGAGTTTTATTAAGGTGTACTCAACCCACACCCCGCCAGGATAACCTGACACAAAAACGCTTTAATCTGGTCAACGTCCGCAGGATCGTACTCCTGCTTGTTGGTCACCGTCAACACCTGGGTATCAAAATCTGCATAGTGTTGGGTGCTGGACCAAATCATGAAAATCAAATGCTGGGCATCAATGGGTTGCATTTTTCCCTGGGCAATCCAGGATTCGATAATCAACGATTTTTCCCGGACCCACTGCCGCATCTCGGTACGCAGATGATCGCGCAAATGGGGTGCACCCTGAATAATCTCCATGGCAAATATCTTTGACGCATTGGGGTACCGAATCGATAAATCCACCTTTGCTTCAATATACCGTTTCAGGGTACTGGCCGGATCATCCTGTTCGCTCAAATCATCCAGTGACTCGTTCCAGCGCCGGATCACATCGGCCAAAACCGCGCCATAAAGATCCTTCTTGGATTTAAA
This sequence comes from Oleiphilus messinensis, assembly GCF_002162375.1. Taxonomy (GTDB): domain Bacteria; phylum Pseudomonadota; class Gammaproteobacteria; order Pseudomonadales; family Oleiphilaceae; genus Oleiphilus; species Oleiphilus messinensis. The sequence goes on from NZ_CP021425.1 coordinate 4,199,871, forward strand.
ATAATACAAAACATTGGCTTTCGGTAAACCAGCGGTATCTGCAATCACTTGCATGCTGGTACCCTTGAAGCCATGTTTAACAAATTCCTGTTCTGCAGCCTGCAATATTTTCTGGCTGTTCTGTTCTCGGATTCTACCTGTTTTCTTATTCGTCACGACGATCGCTACACCCCTGTAAACCGGACGCTATTTTAAGCTTTCAAAATAAAAAAAGCCATGTTGCCTTCGGTGCGAAAATCAACATGGCAAAGCATTAAAGACTCTGGTCGGGGCTCCCACGCCTGATCAAGGATCAAACAGCGGGAGGTACTTCAGGTTTGCTTGTAAGCGTTATTTCTAGGTCACTTACAAATGGTACTTCATGATCGCACTGAATGCGGATTCAGTGTCTGACGATTTCACGCCGTATTTGTTATTCCAGTAGGAATACTCGAAACCGACTTCCAGCTTGGATTTGGTAATTCCGACAAATTTTCCAACATCCACTCTAAGTTGAGGGTTAAAGTGGAAATCTGAAGCATGGTCTGACTCGGCGGAAGACCAGTCAATATAGCCATCAAACATGAAATCCACTTCGCCCAGTGAGAACGGCACACCATAACCAACGTTCAACTGGATATCATCTTTCACATTGTCATTGACGCTGTAGGAAATATTGGTCTTGAGAAACGCAAAACCGGGTACGTCCCAACTGAAACCAATCCCGTACAGATAGTTATCCTGAGAGAAGCCGGTACTGGTTGAGCCCATTTCATAGGTCATTGCCAGGAAAACATCTTTCATTGGCCCAACACTGAGCGTTTGGCCGGTCAGATTGGAAAGGCTCAATCGGGGTGAAAGCTCCGCATAGGTTTCGTTAAAATCACCTGCTGCGCCTTTGCCGTGGTGACGGTCCATGAAGAAAAACACATCTCCCCAGTCATGGCCGGAAGCATGCTCCAAGGTCAGCGTGGTAATTTCGAGATCTTTATTCGGATCACCGAATGCATGGCTTACATTGTAATAATCAGAGCCATGCAAAACCGTAATACTGTTGTCGCTCCAGTACATCTCCGCCGATGAAAGTGCGGGAACCAGTGCAAGCGAAACTGCTACACCACTGTTTTTCAGTATTTTTTTCATTTTAAACACCTTTTCAGTTTGTATTGCTTAACGTTTTTCAAGACGAATGAATCCCTACCCTGGGAGTGGGCATTAAAAATTGGAGAACAGGATTCGAAGAATGTTGGATTATTCCGCAGGACGGCGAAATAATCCGGGGTTAATCAGAAAGCGGTACGGGATTATTTGGGGAGCTGGCCCTCAACACCTTGAATGTACCAGTTGAAGCCCAGCAGCTCTTTATCTGACATCGTGGTGCCGGACGCGACCATTGCTTTACCGGCCTGGTCATATACCGGACCATCAAAAACGCGCATTTCACCTTTTTTGATCGCGTCTTTTTTGGCCATAACCAAAGCTTTCACATCATCAGGAATCGCTTTGTTGAGCGGGGCAATGTTCGTGGTACCTTCTGCGATGCCAGGCCACAAGTCTTCAGATGTCCAGGTTCCATCGATAACGGCCTGAGCCTTTTTCAGGTACAGCGGCCCCCAACTGTGGATCGTTGAGGTCAAATGCGCTTTTTCACCATAGACCGACATATCGGAATGATAGCCGATGGCGTAAACGCCTTTTGCTTCCGCCGCTTGAATCACCGCTGCTGAATCAGTGTGCTGAGTCAATACGTCCGCTTTCTGTAAAATCAACGTCTCTGCAGCTTCTCGCTCTTTAGCTGGGTCATACCAGGTGCTGGCCCAAACCACTTTAACCTGTACATCCGGATTCACTTCCCGGGCGCCTTTAGTAAAGGCATTGATACCCCGAATCACCTCAGGAATCGGAAAGGACGCTACATAACCAATAACATTGCTTTTGGTCATTTTGCCTGCGATCAAACCCGTCAGATAACGACCTTGATAAGCGCGGGTAAAATAAGTCCCCATATTCTTGTTGCGCTTGTAGCCTGAAGCATGTTCAAACGTCACTTTGCGAAACCGCTTCGCCACCTTGAGGGTCGGGTTCATATAACCGAACGATGTGGTGAAAATAAGGTCATTACCTTTTGCTGCCAATTGCGTAATCACCCGCTCGGCGTCTGCACCTTCCGGTACACTTTCCACATAGGTGGTTTGAACTTTATCACCTAAATGTTTTTCTACGTATTTTCGCCCTTCATCATGAGCATATGTCCAGCCGGCATCACCGGTGGGGCCGACATAAACAAAGCCAATTTTCAATGGCTCCGCACTGTGGGCCACGCTTGCGGTGGTCGCCAGAGTCGCCAGACCGAGCACACTGAAGAGTTTCCTCGCTCGCCCTGAAATCGTACCTTTTTTTCCAAACGTCATTATGAACTCCTGAGTTAATAAGTAGCATTGAGGTTGAGATCTTATGTTGAGATTTACAAATTCCGCGTTTTTAAAACCTTTACTAAAGCTGGGGACGATAGGGTTTGCCCAGTGCCATCGGCGTGTTCAGACGTGTTTTTACCGCATCATTTGCCAAAACAACCAATACAACAATCGTTGCAACATAGGGCAGCATCGCCAATAGATTTGGTGAGGCTTCAAAGCCAAGACCCTGCAAAACCAGATGCATAATACTTGCAGCACCGAAAAGGTAAGCGCCCAGCAAGACACGCTCCGCACGCCAACTGGCGAAGACAACCAGCGCTAATGCGATCCAGCCACGCCCTGCCGACATCCCTTCCGTCCAAAGGGGCGTGTAAGCCAGAGACAGATAGCCACCTGCAAGGCCTGCCATTGCGCCACCAAACAGCACCGCGCCATAGCGTACTTTGAATACCGACATGCCTATTGCGTTTGCCGCTTCCGGATTCTCCCCGACCGACCGGACAATCAAACCAATACGTGTAGATTTGAAGCAGAAGTACACGAGTCCAAATAAGGCCCAGGACAAATAAACAAGCGGATCATGGGAAAATAGAATTTTACCGATCACGGGAATTTCACTCAGCAACGGCACCGTCCAGGCTCCGATACCTTCGATACCGACGCCGACATAACTTGCCCCCAAGAAGGCACTGAGACCGGTACCAAAGATGGTCAACGCCAATCCGGTCGCCACTTGACTGGTCACCAGTGAAATGGCCAGAAAACCAAACAATAAAGACATTAACATCCCGGCGGCCATGGCAGCCAAAACCCCCAGTCCAGGATGCCCCGTGACAACAGCGGCCATAAAGCCCGCAACCGCGCCCATCAACACCATGCCTTCCTGCCCCAGATTGAGTACGCCGGACTTCTCACAGACCATTTCACCCAATGCAATCAGAATCAGCGGTGTACCGGTGCGAATGGTCGCAAACAGAATATTTACTACTAAATCAAAATCCATAAATCCCCCAACTTAATCCGCTTGCGCTGTCTGTAGATTGGCACCTGAGCCCTTTTTGATGGGCCGATTTGGAACCACTCGATATGAAATCAGGAGATCACATGCCAGCAAGTAAAAGAGCAACATCCCCTGAAAAAGCCCCGTCAAGGACTTGGGCAACGTCAGCTCCATCTGTACCATTTCGCCCCCCATAAACGTGAGCGCTAACAGTACACTGGCCAGGACAATACCGATTGGCATCATACGTCCCAGGAAAACAACGATGATGGCAGCATATCCGTATCCCGGTGCGATATAGGGATTCAATTGACCGACGGGGCCGACAACCTCGCTCACACCAGCCAGCCCGGCCAGCCCGCCAGAGACCAACAGCACCACCCAAACCAGGCGCTTCTCATTGAACCCTGCAAATCTCGCCGCAGCGCGATCCTCGCCCAAAACGGAAATCTGAAAGCCAATGAGGGTTCGTGACATCAGGGTCCAGATCACCGCAACAGCGATCAGCCCGAACCAGATGCTGATATTCATGCGATAATCATCTAATACTGCGGGTAGCAAGGCTGAATCGGAAAACAAGGCCGATTCGGGAAAGTTATACCCTTCAGGGTCTTTCAACGGACCATGGACGGCGTACAGCAACGCATTCAGTGCAATGTAATTAAGCATAATCGTGGTCAGGATTTCATTAGCGCCAAACCGAGTTTTAAGCAATGCCGCCAGACCTGCCCACAACAAACCACACAAGCTGCCAAAAATAATCACCGCCGGTAGCACCCAGAAAGACTCCACCTGCAGTAATTCCAGTGCGATATACCCGCCCCCCAAACCACCGAGAATAAACTGGCCTTCAGCCCCGATATTCCAGACCTTGGCTTTAAAACACAGCATCAAGCCCATGGCACACAACAACAGCGGCGCAACTTTGACCCCAAGCTCTGTCCAGCCATAAACATCTTCCAGCGGGGCAACAAAAAACGTATACAAGGCGTGAAGTGGTGGATGCCCAAGCACGGCGAACAACACAGCACCGCTTACCAACGTCAAGACAATGGCCAAGATAGGTGACAACAACGACATCAGTCGCGAATCTGAGGGGCGCTTTTCAATACGTAATGCAAAAATCATGGTTTGGCCTCCACAGATTGGGTATCCGGCAAACTATCTGGAGCGGAAAAATTTCCTGCCATCCACTGCCCTAATTGATTAATACTCACCTCCCGAGTGTCGGCCACGGGCGACAATTCACCATCGCAAATAGCACAAATTCGATCACTGATTCCGTATAATTCGTCAATATCCTCAGACACCACTAATATGGCCGCCCCCTCGTCACGCAGCGCTATCAAAGCATGACGAATCAAAATTGCCGCGCCGATATCGACGCCCCAGGTAGGATGGGAACACACGAGTAACTTCGGATTTTGTAATATTTCACGACCGATGATGTATTTTTGCAGGTTCCCTCCGGACAGGCTTTTTGCTTGCGCCTGAATCCCCGAAGCCTTTACATTGAAACGCTCGATAATTTGTCGGGCATAATCTTTCACCTGTTTCGAGAATATCCACCCCCGACGACTGAGCCCTGATTGATACGCGGTGAGCAACGCATTCTCCGCAAGCGCCATATCCGGTACTGCTCCCCGGCCAAGGCGCTCCTCAGGAACAAAACCCAATCCCAACGCCCGGCGTTGTCGAGGCCCTAAATGACCCACAGCATCACCACCCAACCATACCGATTTTTTCGCAGAGGTTGCTTCACCACTGATCAAATTCAACAACTCTTCCTGGCCATTTCCAGCAACACCAGCAATGCCCAGAATTTCCCCTGCCCGGACGTCGAGATCAATTTTTTTCAGCGCCGCAGCAAATGGATCATCGGAGCGATAACTCAAACTTTTTATCCGCAAAAACGGCTCACCGCCCGATGTCTTCTCATAGTTCTCGGTTAGGGGCGTGTCATCACCGACCATCATGCGGGCCAGCTCTTCTGCCGTTGAGTCTTTAGGCGAACAATGCCCACTAACCTGCCCGCCACGTAAGATTGTGGCTCCGTCACAGAGCGCGATCACTTCGTCAAGCTTGTGGGAAATGAATAATATACTGCACCCCTCGTCCGCCAATTGATGCAGCGTTTTGAACAGGGTTTGAACTTCCTGAGGTGTGAGCACGGATGTGGGTTCATCCAGTATTAACAGTTTTACGTCCTGCAATAAGCATCTGACAATCTCTACCCGCTGTTGCTCCCCAATAGAAAGGGTATGAACATAACGATCTGGATCAAGTTTCATGCCGTAGTGTTCCGATACTTCGATAATACGTTGCTTCAGAACCGATACACTTTTTACCTGATCTTTAGGCAAGCTCAGGGCGATATTTTCCGCAACAGTCAAGGTTTCAAACAGCGAGAAATGCTGAAACACCATACCGATTCCCAGCTCACGGGCATGAGCAGCACCCCGAACAATGACTGGCACACCTTCCCAGATCATGCGTCCCTCATCCGGCTTGACAATACCGTAGATGATTTTCATCAACGTGCTTTTACCCGCACCATTTTCGCCAAGTAGCGCATGAATCTCACCCCGCTCCACCCGCAAGCTTACATCCTGGTTTGCGACGCACCCCGGATAGTATTTGGTGATATTCATCAGATCTAGCTGGACCATGTTATATCCTGACCTTTTGGACAACTTTATTTTCGAAAACTCGATTAGCAATTTATTTGCCAATTATTCAGTTTTTTATGAGACCATGTCCATTTTTCTACATAAAAGCCAGAAAAATGGCCCAGATTACACAGCAATTAAACTGAGTAATTGCGAATGCACACCCCGGAATGCACAGTTTTATCTGTGAAATGCGGCTTTAGATTCAGCATTTACGCACCACATAGGAACAACCTAACCATTATCGAACCATTCCAGTGCAATAAATATCAAGCCCGGACTCATTTACACTCCTTGTAGCACAATCTCATCTATTCTCAATGCGAAAAGACCCTTGCCAAACCGGTACTTTGTGGCGCATCATTACATTACCTGTCCATTTGGTCAGCTTTTTGCTTAAAGCTTTTCGTTAGAGGCCTAAGGCTTTTTACTAGAGAAAGTAGCGATAAACACAGACACCGCATTCAAATCAGAAAATGTAGGGTTTTGTGACAGTGAATCGCTACGATAAGTGACGACCAAAGATCATCAAAAGTGGATAGTTAACCCTTTCAAGTGCTGATAATCTGTAAGTATAAGTATCGATTATCAACGCACTCGGAAACACAGAAAGCAAGGCAATAAAATGATCAGCTTTTATTTAAACGGCCAGTTGCACACGGAATCCAGTGTGGACCCGAATCTAACCCTGCTCCGTTATCTCAGGACACAGCAGAACTTAGTGGGCACAAAAGAAGGGTGTGGCACCGGAGATTGTGGTGCCTGCACGGTACTTTTAGGTACGCAGAACAACCAAAGCCGCGAGTGGTTTTACCAGACGATCAACAGCTGCATTACGTTTTTAAGTCAGGTTGACGGCAAAAGTATCGTAACCGTCGAAGCGGTTGCACAAGATGGTGGACTACACCCCGCACAAAAAGCACTGGTGGATACCCACGGCAGCCAATGCGGTTTTTGCACACCTGGAATCGTAATGTCCATGGTGGGTTTATATGAAAAGCTGAATACCGGCAATAAAGCAATCACACGAACGCAAGTCGAGCAGGCGCTATCTGGTAATCTGTGTCGCTGCACAGGCTATCGGCCAATTATTGATGCTGCACTGCAAATGTGTTCAGAAACGGCGACTCAACCGGTCAAGATCTGGTCACCCGAAAACACCGATCAATCGCTGCCAAAGACAAAAGTCAAAAACCAACAGCTTGCAGGACTGCACTCCACAGAGAGCCAATCCTTCTGTCCGCAAACAGAGCCAGAGCTGCAACAAATTCTGGCGACAACCCCGGACTATCGAATCGTGGCCGGGGCAACCGACCTGGCATTGGAGGCACCACGGTGGCAGCAGCCTATGCCCACGCTGGTTTGTATTGATCAGATACAGGCGCTCAAAGAGATTTACACCGAACAAGACACGCTGGTTATCGGATCGGCAGCAACCTACAGCGAAATCGAGCCACACATTGGTAACGCCTTCCCGGAGTTTCGCAATCTACTGATGCGACTCGGCTCCGAGCAAATCCGTAATCAGGGCACACTGGGCGGTAATATTGCGAACGCATCACCTATTGGTGATACCCCACCGATACTGATTGCTCTGGGCGCAGAACTGGAGATCAGCAGCCAGGACGGAACCCACCTCATGCCCGTTGACTCGTTCTTTCTGGACTACAAAAAAACCGCGCTGAAAGCGGGCGAATATATCCGCTCCATTCGCATCCCCAAACTCAAGAACGGCGAATATCTCAAAGTCTACAAAATTTCCAAACGTCTTGAAGATGACATTTCTGCGGTGCTTATGGCGCTGAAAATCACCATAGACGATGACCTTATCAAGAACGTCACTTCGGGATTCGGAGGAATGGCCGCCATTCCGAAACGCGCCATCCCCATAGAGAAAGCATTGATTAACCGCCCTCTTACTCTGGAATCATTCAAAAGCGCTGCACTGCAAACAGGGCACGCATTCACCCCGATCGATGATGTTCGGGCCAGTGCGACTTATCGCATCCGGGTTGCTCAGGGCCTGCTGCAGAAGTGTGCCTACGAACTGTTAGATCAGCAGAATCAGCCCGACACCAACACATCGGCGAGGCCAATATCGCGGGTGGAACAAATACACAGTACAAGTAATACAGACTATTTGGGGGCGAGCCATGACTGAACAACAATCCATGGCGTTAACGGGCCCGAGCCAGCACAGAACCGGCCAGAACGCGAAACATGATAGCGCTGAAAAACACGTAACCGGACAAGCTCGCTATATTGACGATGTCAGCGAACCCAAATCCTGCCTGCATGTAGCCGTGGGTGGCAGCAAATTCGCCCATGCCCGCCTTAAATCGATAAACCTTGATAAAGTGCGCACCGCAACGGGTGTGCGCGGGGTGATTACCGCACAGGATGTACCGGGCGAAATCGATATTGGCCCGGTATTCCCGGGTGATCCGGTGCTGGTTGAATCGATTTGCGAATATATTGGCCAGCCCATTTTTGCGGTTGCAGCCACAAGCCATGAACTCGCTCACCGGGCGCTGGAACAGGCAGAAATCGAGTACGATGTGCTGGAACCGACGTTAACCGTTGCAAAAGCCATGGCCGACGAATTCTTCGTGCGCCCGCCCCATGTGCAACAACGGGGTGATGCAAAGCAGGCGATTGCACAGTCCCCGAATCAACTCAAAGGGCAACAGTATGTCAAAGGCCAGGAGCATTTTTACCTGGAAGGACAAGTGTGCTCGGTATCGCCAACAGAAGATAACGGCATGTGGGTACTCACCTCAAGCCAGCACCCGACGGAAGTGCAAAAACTGGTGGCCGAGGTACTTGACCTGACGATGAACAAGGTACAGGTCGAGGTCCGGCGCATGGGCGGGGGCTTTGGCGGCAAAGAAACCCAGGCTGCACCACTGGCCTGTATTGCGGCCCTGTTGGCCCGGAAAACCGGCCAGACCGTCAAGTACCGAATGTCCCGACGCGACGATATGGTCATGACCGGAAAACGCCATGATTTCTCGAATCAATACCACGTTGGTTTCGATGATCTCGGCATTCTACAGGGCGCAGAAATCACAGTCGCCGGTAAATGCGGCAATTCACCGGACCTGTCCGATGCCATTGTTGACCGGGCCATGTTCCATTCAGACAACGCTTACTACCTGAATGCCGCCCGCGTCACCGGACTACGGTGTAAAACTCACACGGTATCCAATACCGCCTTCAGGGGCTTTGGCGGGCCACAGGGCATGATGATCGCCGAACAGATCATGGATGATATTGCCCGTCATGTCGGGGAAGATCCGTTGACCATACGTAAACGAAATCTTTACGGCGTGCGTCACGATCACATTACCGATGCCTCCGGTGCCATCGACCCACGCACAGAAACCCACTATGGTCAGACCATTGAGCAAGCCATACTGCCCAAACTTATTGCGGAATTGGAGCAAACTTCAGAATACTGGCAGCGACGCCAGGAAATCACTGAATTTAATCAACAGAATCAAATATTCAAACGCGGGCTCGCCCTCACCCCGGTAAAATTTGGTATTTCCTTCACCGTGCAATTTCTCAATCAGGCCGGTGCACTGGTACATATTTACACCGACGGCAGCGTACACCTCAATCATGGTGGCACGGAGATGGGTCAGGGCCTCTATATCAAAGTGGCTCAGGTCGTGGCGGAAGCATTTCAAATTGACCTGGAGCGTATTCAGGTATCCGCCGCCCGCACAGACAAAGTACCCAATACCTCTCCAACTGCAGCATCTTCCGGCTCGGATCTGAACGGCATGGCCGCGAAAGATGCCTGTGAGCGCATCAAGGTCGAGCTGGTCAAATTCGCCTGCGAGCATTACCAGGTCGATCCCGAACACGTTAAATTCCACGACAATCATATTATTGCCGGAGAGCAGCGGGTTCCATTCGCTGAATTTGTTGAACTCGCCTACATGAACCGGGTTCCGTTATCCTCAACGGGATATTATAAAACCCCGAAAATTCACTACGATCGCGCCACCGGACAAGGTCGCCCCTTTTATTACTATGCCCATGGCGCAGCGGTATCCGAAGTCATAGTCGACACCTTGACAGGGGAATACAAAGTTACGCGGGTCGATATTCTTCAGGATGTTGGCCGCTCCCTCAATCCGGCAATCGACATCGGTCAGATTGAAGGTGGGTTTATTCAGGGTATGGGTTGGCTGACCACTGAAGACCTGGTTTGGGATGACCAGGGTCAGCTCAGGTCAGACAGCCCGGCGACCTACAAAATCCCTGCGATCGGAGACACGCCACTGGATTTTCGGGTGAACTTGCTCGAACACAGCCCCAATAGTGAAGCGACGGTTTATCGCTCCAAAGCTGTGGGTGAACCCCCCTTGATGCTGGGCATCTCCGTCTGGTCAGCACTACGGGATGCGGTTTCCAGTTTATCCGAATATCGCATCAGCCCGGAACTGAACACACCAGCCACACCTGAAGCCGTACTCAACGCGATCTACAGCCTCGATCCGGAACTCAATCCGGAAAAAGGAGCGACCCGGTCATGAATAATCTGAATTGGATATCGGCCCTGCAAGCCTGCCAACAACGCGGTGAAGCACACGCGCTGGTGACTATACTCGGTTGTTCCGGGTCTACTCCCCGTGACCAAAGCAGCAAAATGGTGGTAACCGCTGACCAGACCTACGACACCATTGGTGGTGGCAACCTGGAATTCACCATAACCAACAAAGCCCGGGAATTGTTGGCACAGCATCATGAAGGCCAGGAAATTTACCCCATGCCACTCGGCGGTGCTTTGGGGCAGTGTTGCGGCGGAAATGTAACGGTACTGGTCGAGACATTCGCAGCTTGCCAGTTTCGCGTTGCACTGGTTGGTGCAGGACATGTTGCCCAAGAGCTGATTAAAATACTGGGCGCATTACCCTGCCGCGTGACCTGGATTGACAGCCGGGGCGAACTCTTCCCGGATCAGATCCCACCAAATACCCGGATACAGGTTACAGCCACACCCGTGACCTGTATTCCATCATTACCGGCGGGATCAGATCTACTGATACTGACCCACAATCATCAGCTGGACTACGAACTCACGGAAGCCGCATTGAAACACGGTGCATTGCGTCATATTGGTCTGATTGGTTCACAAACCAAAGCCAATCGCTTTCAACACCGTCTGCGCGCGGCAGGCTTCACAACCGAACAGATTTCCGCGGTTCAATGTCCGGTAGGACTGGCTGAAGTGCCCGGTAAATTACCAATGGAAGTCGCGGTGTCCATTGCCGGGGAACTGATCGCATTGGAACATCGAGACAAAACAGCCCCCGTACACCGAGGCATTCCCTGGCGAGAAATCAAGCGACAACTACAGCCGGGCGATCCTGAAAAACTGGAACCGACTCAACCACATTTACGTCTACGGTCTGCACGACCAGAACAGGAATCCTAAAGCACATGAAACAGGAACTAACGACGCAAACCCGTGTTGCCCCCAGAAATCGATTTGAACAACAGTTTACCGATCTCGCTGCCAAGCGGTTAGGTGGAGAAACACTGCATTGTACCGATGACTTTTTCGCGGAAATGGAGAATCTGCTCAAACCCGGTCGAGGCGTGTTTATCGAAGACAAATACACCGACCGGGGAAAGTGGATGGATGGTTGGGAATCCCGTCGCCGACGCTTTCTGCCAGACGGTACCACCAGTGATGGCCGCGAACATGACCACTGTACGATAAAGCTCGGTGCGCCGGGACGGATTCATGGATTTAATATCGATACTCATCACTTTCTCGGTAATTCTCCCCAGGCTGCCTCCGTGGAAGCCTGCTCCTGTGTACAAGGTGACCCGGATGAAAGCACGGTCTGGCAGGAGATATTACCGAAAAGCGCATTGGCACAAAATGCCGAGAACTTGTTTGACACCAGCTCAGATCAGGTCTGGACCCATGTCCGCTTGCACATCTATCCCGATGGCGGTGTCGCCCGGTTCAGAGTCTATGGCGAAGTGTCACTCGACTGGAGCCAATTTGTTCCGGGGGAACTGATCGATCTTGCCTACATCAAAAACGGTGCGCGGCCGCTCATCTGCTCGGACATGTTCTTCAGTCATATGGAAAACCTGATTATGCCCGGTCGAGGCGCGAACATGGGAGACGGATGGGAAACCAAGCGCAGGCGTCCAACCGGATCGGCCACTGAAGATCGTGCCAACGACTGGCTTATTCTGCAACTCGCTACACCCGGTACACTTCAGAAAGTGCTTGTCGACACTTGCCACTTCAAAGGCAACTATCCTGACAGTTTTGCCATAGAGGGTGCGTATTTAACTGAAACAGTTGCTCAGGATACAACCAAATTAAGTCAGGACGCCCATCAGGATGCGTTGTTTAATCCTGAATTAAATCAGGAAACCGTCACCACTGCACTTGAATGGCATCCCGTTATCAATAGAACCCCGCTCAAGGCAGACCGGGAGCATCTGTTTATTGAGGACATTCTAAACAGCGACAAACCATTCACCCATATTCGCCTGAAAATGTACCCGGACGGGGGCATCAGCCGACTGAGACTATGGGGTAAACCAACAAACCGCCACGAATCATGAATTACTGCGCAGAACACACCACAGCAGCGAACAAAGTAACAAAGGAAAACCCGCAATGACACTGAATGAGTTAAATGAACTCTTGCAAGAAGCCGCCTACACGACCTTTATGCAATGCTGTACCGCATCGCGCTGGGTCGACGCCATGGTGAGTAGTCGACCTTTCCAGTCATTACAACAATGCCAGGACCGTGCGCTTGAGCATTGGTCGGAGATGCAGGAAGACGACCTTCTGGAAGCTTTCGCTGGTCACCCCAAGATCGGCGACGTCAACAGCTTGCGCAAGAAGTATGCAGCAACAAAAGCCCTTGCCTCCGGTGAGCAGTCTTCGGTAAATGTCGCCGATGAGCGCACCCTGCAAGGATTGGCGGACGGCAACACAGCGTACGAGCAGCAAAACGGGTTCATTTTCATCGTATGTGCAACCGGCAAGAGCGCAGCAGAAATGCTACAACTATTGGAAGACAGACTACGCAATGATCGATCAGTGGAACTCGCGATCGCTGCGGAGCAACAAAGCCAGATCACCGCACTGCGTATCGCCAAACTGATCACCACAGACGAAGAGAAGTCGTTATGAGCAGCCCGATTACCACTCACGTACTGGACACCCATCTCGGCCGACCGGCAGTCGGGATACAAGTCACACTTTTCCGCTCGCAAAGCGGACAACCGGGCTCGGAGTGGGTCGAAATAGCCCAATCCCGAACCAATCAAGATGGTCGTATTACCGACTGGCTGGAAGGCCAATCCCGAGAGACCGGTGTTTACAAGATTGAATTTGAAACCGATCCCTACTTCGACAATCAGGGTTTAACGTGCTTCTACCCCAACGTCACCATAACCTTCCGGATTCAGCATCCCGAACAACACTACCATGTGCCGTTACTGATTTCTGCCCATGGGATGTCCACCTACCGAGGTAGTTAAATGGCAAAGATCACCTTACATCCGGAACCGTTAACCGGTTTAGCATTCGCCCCCTTTGGTGATGTAGTGGCCATAGGTGAACGTGATGCGATCCTGATCAACGACGGGAATACCGAACGCTTCGACAGCCTGGCGAAAGTTGAAAGTTGCGGTGAACAAGCTTCTGTTGCAATTAATATCTTTCGCGCGCAGGCCCGGCAATTGCCCATGGCCATCCATATGATGGAAAGGCATCCACTGGGCAGCCAGTCATTCCACCCGCTTTCCGGAGAACCCTATCTGGTACTGGTTGCCAACCCGGTTGAAGTGTTGACCCCCGAAGATTTGAAGCTGTTCCTTGCGCAACCGGATCAAGGTATTAACTACCACCGCAATACCTGGCACCACCCCGTCCTGGCATTAAATAAAACGTGCGACTTCCTGGTGGTCGATCGCAAAGGGCAAGGAAAAAACTGTGAGGAATTCCATTTCGACCGCGACACAAAGATTGAGATTGCATTGTCGTCCTGATGCCTTAGGGTCTGTTGACGTTTCATATTTAACCTCTGTTGAGCCTGAAAATCGCTCAATCAAGAAATGAGGAGCGTGGTTTGGTTATTCCAAATGAGCGACGAGTGACGCGGAGTGAGCGATTTTCAGGCTCAACCCTTCGGGCCAGCGCTATTTTTTCGCCCCGATGCGTTGCTGCTCGCTGATGTAGAATAACTACACGACACTCGCAGCGCCTGACTGGACAAAAAAATAGCGCTGGCAGAGGTTAAATATGAAACGTCAACAGACCCTAATTAAATCCAGCAAATTTTTAAACCCGAGAAACTAACATGATTCAAGCTTACCGTGCTGCCCTGCTTCACTTCCATTCCGACCCTGATGTGGATGGCGAAAACGCCTATACCTTTCTGGAAGATGGCCTGTTGGTTATCGAAAATGGTCTGGTCAAAGCTCTCGGTGATGCCAGTACGCTGCTCGCAGCGTCCCCTGATTTACCGGTTATTGATTATTCCGGGCACCTGATTATCCCCGGCCTGATTGATACCCATATTCATTTTCCCCAGGTCGAGGTTATAGCTTCTCACGGCGAGCAACTACTGGACTGGCTGAATAACTATACGTTCCCGACGGAACGAAAATTCGCAGATCCCGGCTATGCTGCCGAAATGGCCACGTTTTTCCTGGATGAATTGTTCCGCAACGGGACGACCACCGCACTGGTGTTCGGTACGGTACATGCGGCTTCAGTTGAGGCATTTTTTACGGCATCCCACGGGAAAAATGCACGCATGATTTGCGGTAAAGTGATGATGGACCGCAATGCGCCGGATTTTCTCTGCGACACCGCAGAATCAAGCTATCAGGACTCAAAAGCACTGATTGAAAAATGGCATCACACGGGGCGACAACTCTATGCGGTCACACCTCGATTTGCGATTACCTCCACCCCGGAACAACTGGCTAAAGCCGGTCAGCTTTGCGAAGAATATCCCGATGTATACCTGCAAACCCATATTTCCGAAAACAAAGATGAAGTTGCCTTTGTACAATCCCTGTTTCCGGAGAGCAAAGACTACCTCGACGTGTACGATCAATTTGGATTACTGGGTCCCCGCAGTGTCTTTGCCCATGGTGTCCACCTTACACCGCGGGAACATGCGCGATTCCGGGAGACAGGATCCAGCGTTTCATTTTGCCCGACCTCGAATCTATTCCTCGGCAGCGGTTTGCTGGATATCGCAAAACTCGAACAAGAGAAAGTCACCTACAGTGTGGCAACTGACGTGGGAGGCGGAACCAGTTTTTCCATGCTGCACACATTGAATGAAGCTTACAAAGTATGTCAGCTAAATGGACACGCCCTATGCCCGTTGAAAAGTTTGTATCTCGCGACATTGGGGAATGCAAAATCACTGCAGTTAGAGGACAAAATCGGCTCTTTCAATCTCGGTAACGAAGCAGACTTTGCAGTTCTGGATTTCAACTGCACACCGCTGATGCGTCTCAAACAGTCAAAATCAACCACTCTGAAAGAAAAGCTGTTTTCCATGATCATTCTCGGTGATGACCGGGCAATCAAAGCCACTTATGTTGCGGGTGACTGCGTCCATGACCGGGATGGCGATGCCAAGAACACGAAAAATAAAATTCAGGCGCAAGGGGGGCAATAACGATGGAAGCCTATATTTGGGAATGGCTGAACCTGTTTTTCCGCTGGTTTCACGTCATTGCCGGGGTAGCCTGGATTGGTGCCTCCTTCTATTTTGTCTGGCTGGATAACAACCTTGAACATCCACCGGAATGGAAGCAGAAAAAAGGTATCGGTGGAGATCTCTGGGCGATCCATGGTGGCGGCTTCTATGAAGTGGCCAAATACAAACTTGGACCCGAAGAAATGCCGGAGAAACTGCATTGGTTCAAGTGGGAGGCCTATACCACCTGGCTAACCGGTATGACGCTGTTGTGGATTGTGTATTATGTGGGCGCAGAGCGATATCTGATCGACTCCAGCAAGCTGGCAATGGAACCCTGGCAAGCTGTTGCCAGCGGATTGGGATTTATTCTGGCCGGGTTTGGGGTTTATGAAGCGATTCTGCGCACACCACTGCGACACAACGGCAAAGCATTTGGTGCCGTGTTATTTGCCTTTATGGTACTGATGACCTGGATCGCCTGCAGTATTTTTTCCCCCCGTGGTGCTTACATTCATGTAGGTGCTTTAATCGGGACAATCATGGCTGGCAATGTATTTCTCGGCATTATGCCCTCACAACGCGCCCTGGTTGCGGCAGTTCAAAAAGGGGAATCGCCCGATCCCAGCTTTGGTGCATTTGCCAAACTCAGATCAACCCACAACAATTATTTCACCCTGCCGTTGCTCTTCATTATGATCAGCAACCACTACCCCATTACCTACAGCCACGAATACAACTGGCTCGTGTTATCGGCAATAGGATTTATCACCGCATTTTCCCGCCATTTCTTCAATCTGCGTCATAAAGGAATTGTAAAGCCGGGAATATTGATCGCGGCAGCAGCGCTCACTGTTATCCTGGCTGTAGTGATAGCACCCAAAACAGTCACACCAACGAGTCAACAAGCTAATACAACTCCACCGCTTGCAACGCTAAATGAACTTCAAGCGATGGCAATCATCGCCAACCGATGCACAACCTGCCATGCCGCTCAGCCCACACAGGCAGGCTTTGCTTCAGCGCCTGCGGGTGTGATGCTGGAAACCGTGGCACAGGTCGATGCAATGCGCAGCAAAATAGTTGAAGTGACAGCGTCGAACTATATGCCGCTGGGTAATCTGACGGATATGACAGATGAAGAACGAGCATCAATTATTCAGTGGCTGAAGCAGTAGATGAAATTTGAGTCGGTAGAACGTGATTGAGTCGCTAGCACTTGATCGAACCGATGGCACTTGATTGAATCGATAGCGGTGCCAACATTCCCGCAACTAACCAAGCGAGAAATGAATACTCGCTTGGGGCTTCCAGAACATGATTTCCAAAACATTAATTCCAGATCGCTTTTAGAACATTTTTTCATATTCCCCCACGCCCAATTAAAACAATTAAATTTCTCTTTTTAATTCAATAAGCTGAAACTGGGCTTGATGAAGAACTCGTATTTGTCCCGCTTTTGCACTTCTTTGGGGCTGTGCCATACTGGATCACTAATTAAACACATTGTTCATATTACAGGCACATTTCAACCGACACACAATCGACACACACTGAGGATAACGCGACCGTGCCCCAAAATCCGGTTGCTCGACAGGGAGGTTTACACCATCATGAAAACCAAACACCGCTTGCTCGTCAGCTTTTTAACCCTGGGCTTGATTCCCGCCATCTTTATCGGTTATTTATCTCTAGACGTGGCCAGCCAATCCCTGAAAGACCAGGCATTCCAGCAACTCACCGCTATTCGTGCAATCAAACAAACCCAAATTGAAGGCTATCTTGAACTCAAGCAGAACGAGCTGGAGATATTAACAGAGACCGTCAGTAGACTCATCCAGACCCGCTCCTCTGAACAGGCCAGCGCATCAGCACATCAAAATCACGATTTTTTTGAAAAGTATATCAATACCCTTGGCTACTACGACCTATTTATAATCAGTGCTGAAGGCGACATTCTGTACACTGTCGCGAGGGAGTCCGACTATCAAACGAACTTGCAACATGGAGCCTACGCAAACAGTGGTTTGGGGCAGCTGTTTAAACAAGTCAGGGACACAAGAACCTTTGGTTTAGTCGACTTTAGTCCCTATGCGCCGAGCGCGGGGGAACCTGCTGCCTTTATTGCCCAGCCCATAACACTCGATAATCAGGTTCAGCTGGTTGTTGCACTGCAGCTCTCCATCAACAAAATTAATGAAGTGATGACCCAGCGGGATGGCATGGGGGAAACCGGTGAAAGCTATCTCGTAGGGGGCGATAAACGAATGCGCTCAGACTCTTATCTGGATCCGGAACATCATTCCGTCATTGCCAGCTTTGCAGGCTCCGTAGCCCAAAATGGTGTAGATACTGAAGGCGTAAATGCTGCACTAAAAGGTATCACGGATACCCGTATTATTACGGATTATAATGGCAATCCTGTACTCTCCGCATTCACCCCCATTAGCATCCATGGCGTAACCTGGGTTCTTCTCGCAGAAATTGATGAGGCAGAGGCACTTGCCCCGGTCAGTACGTTACAAACCCTGCTGATATCTGTGGTCTGCGCAACCGTAATTCTTGTTATTGCGCTGGCACTGCGCCTCGCTTACTCGATCCTCCGCCCTTTGGGAGGAGAGCCAGATGAGATGAAAGCCATCTCCGAGCGGATTGCGGATGGTGATCTGACCATGTCATTCCGTCAACATGGCGTTTCCGCAGGTGTCTATGGCGCTATGCATCGAATGAATCAGGAGCTGAATAAAGTGATTGGCAACATCCTCGATGCCAGCACATTACTCTCGACAACAGCAGAACAAACCAGTGCTGTCAGTGTACAAACCAACATGAGCCTCGACGAACAACAGGAGAATATCAGCCAGGTCCACCACGCGATGCAGGAAATGACAACAACCATACATCAGGTAGCCGTAAATGCGACTGAAGTTGCCGATGCAACAGAGCAAGCCAGCGGGCTTTCGAATGAAACCCGGTCAAGCATCCAGGACACTATTACCGCATTTAACGATCTGACTCGCAAAGTTCACAGCGCAGAAACGAAAATCAAGCAGGTTGAAGAACGAACCAACTCCATTGGCTCGGTATTGGAAGTGATTCGCTCCATCGCCGATCAAACCAACCTGTTGGCGCTGAATGCCGCCATCGAGTCCGCGCGAGCCGGGGAACAAGGACGAGGATTCTCTGTTGTGGCCGATGAAGTCCGGCAGTTGGCGCAAAAAACCCAGGAGTCGACAACCCATATCCACACCATGATCGCAGAGCTCCAGCAACATACACGGGAGGCGGTCGACGTAATGCATGAGAGTGCAGATTATTCCGACACGACCCGGACTCGCGCGGAAAAAACCGCTGATCTGGTGGCAGAGAGTAATTTGAAAATTGAACTTATCGCCCAGCGAACCACAGAAATCGCAGCAGCCGTGACGCAACAAAACCAGGTTTCTGAAGAGATAAACCAAAGCCTCACAGCAATCAGTGATGCAGCCCGACAAAACGCCGCCGGTGCAGCCCAGACCTCAGCAGCCAGTGTGCAACTGAGCGACCTCGCAGGACAACTTCACGGCGTAACGGGCCGTTTCAAAATCGCGTCAGCGGCACGCTGACCCATGTTGCTTCCGGTATTGCAGCGGCGACATGCCAAACCAGCTTTTGAATGATTTAAAGTAATGCGCCACATCCTGAAAACCCAGCATAAAGGCGACAGCTTCACTAGAGAGCGATCTATCCAGCACATATTCCTGGGCAAACCGCATACGGATATCACGCAGCAACGATCGGAATGTTTGGCCTTCGTCCTCCAGTCGGCGCTGTAATGTCCGCGGAGAAACCGATAACACATCCGCCAGTGAGTTTTTAGATGGTTCTCCATAGTACAACAAAATCTCGATCAGGTGACGGCACCGGGACTCGTACGTTTCCGCTCCGATTTTCCGAGATCGAAGGCCCTCCATTTTTCTAATCTGTGCCACAACCTGCTCACTTGAGGTCACACTGTATTCAAATTTTTGACTACGCTGTAGCGGAAATTTTATAAGCGTTTTTTCACATTCAAATACAGGCCGAACTCTCAGTAAATCGAAATAAACCGATGGCTCAGAAATTCCATTCGGCAAGGAATGGCAGAATTCAACAACGGTGGGTTTTATCTGGTGTGCTTGAAATACCATTTCACAGACCGAAGAAACATATCCTTCCACCAGATGACGATTCATTCCGGCTGCAGTATTTCCTTGCAGTGCAAACTGCAATGCGTCTTCTGCTTGCATGATCGTTATCTCCATCGCACGGGAGCTGATACCGATATAGCGTTTGAGCATTTGCAGGTATTCTGGAATCGCCAAAGGCGATTCATTAAAAAACAACGCCAGCCGCCCCTGTAAGCGAATCGCATCTGGTGCCACTTTCAAGCCCAGACAGGGTTCATCGATCCATTGTGCGACCCGATCCATATTTTCTGCGACAACCTCGACCGGCACAGTATTGGTGGGTTCAAATCCCTCAAGCTCATGAACTTGCTGACAAAAACGAACGGCCAACTGCGAGTAGTCCCCTCTGCGCCGCAAATACTGGATAACGGCTTGGTAGTAGGTTGCAAGGGTTTCCGTCGATACGGAATAGGAATCCGCAGGAATCGTGGTCACACGGGCCTCTTGAGCAGTTGTTTTCAATACACTCCCTCTTTTGCGACGAAAGTCAATTTGACAGGACAACTTGTTCCCTGAGATATAGCGCCATGTGAGCGATGTAGCTCTCCGGGCACGGCCATTGAAGTTGCAAGTGCGAAGCAATTCGTTCTGTATTAGAAGTATCAAACGAATAATTTGTAACAAAGGCAAGCGGTTCCACAGGCAAAGGTAACCACCGCCCGAATCCCAGTTTCATCAGGAGCATCAACCACGAAATAGGGACTCTACGCCGGGGCACCTTAACCCCCAACCCCTTGCCCAGCATTTCCAGGAATGTAAGTAAATCAGGCGATCGCGGATCGAGCAGAACATATTCCTCTCCCTCGGTTTCATCCGAGCTGGTAATTGCAACCGCAAACCGTGCCAGAAAATCCACAGGGATCAGTGGCATCACATCCTGCCGTCGCCCCGGAATCGCTGGCAATTTTTTCCGATATAAGACATCCGCCAGTGACACCAGATCTTCACTGATAACCTCTCCACTTTCACTGTCACCAATGACACTTGCGGGATGAATCACAGTGTAAGGTATTTTCAGCATTTGCAGTTGATTAACCAGTTTAAAATGAAACTCAAACTTGGATGCTTCATAACCACCAAAACGACGGTACAGCTGATTCCAGTTATATTCTGCTGGACGCGGACAATTCGCTAACCCGATCTCCTCCCGTAATGCGAAGTTTCGAATCATAAACCCCGAAAACTGCACAAATCGCTGAAAGTTAACCGCATTTTTCGCCAGTGTAACGAGTGTGCTCAAAGGCGCAAGGTTAACCCCTCGAGCTTCGCCCCGGCTCATGTTCCAGCGCATCGAACCACCCAAGTGGAAAATATGGGTAATACTCGATAACGCTTCCAGGGCATCGCTTTCAAGCGCGAAATCAGGCTGTGTCAGATCTCCTTTCACAGCCCGGATTGGTGAATTGACACCCCGAGAGCCAAGCCAAGTTTTTATTCTCGGAAACTGAACCTCAGGATTTCGGAACAGCGCAATAACTTCGAAATCATTTTTCAAAAGCTCTCGAACAACCCAATGCCCAATAAACCCACTCGCGCCGGTGACAAATGCAATCTTCTTGTCCATACCCAAACACTCCTGATAAAGCCCCATAACGAACTCTATCTTCATCAAGCGCGAGCATTAAAACAATGTGGATTTGAGCCAGATTGCAATTGGGGTAGTTCGAGCGACAATGCAGTTGGAGCAGATGTCAGTCATCAATTCGAGTATTATTCCCGATATTCAGCAATCACCTCTATAAGGCCGACAATATTATCGTTTAACTCTTCAAGATCACCATCAGGAACCCACCACTCCGTGTGATATGAAGCACCGACTGTCTGAACTTCATATCGATCCATAAAAGATTTTTTCACCTGAAAACGCGTTACAAAACCACTTTGCTATCCTGAACATTCCATTTCGAGGCGATCTCAGCGGCGTATTTCTCATTGGTTACCGGATAAAAATCGGCTGACCCGGAAGCCGTCTCGGCCACCTTTTATAACCAGAATTTTCAACCAATTCCAATTCATTCGGAGCGGTGGGACGATACAAAGTTACCAATTCTTCTATCATAGTAATTTCACATTCTATAATCGTAAGTAGAGCAAATCATAAAGCACCTTTCACGCGGAGGGTTACCCCGAGTAGCTTTGGTTTCGAACAAAATATCAACATACATACTAGCTCTTGTACTGTCGAAAAAACATTCGCCTTAACAATCTTCCGAGAAAACCAAACTTCCAGGGAGCATATAAAAACTCTGGTCTTGCCGCTAAATTCGAGTCACCTAATCGCCCCGACAGGCCATAGAGTTCTCTGAAGTTCATGATAAGTGGATTCCATTTGTTGGGGTCTACCTTTGAACCACTGTATAACAAGCTGCTCAAGGCATGGATGTGTTCAACGGTGACCTCTACGGCTACCGCGGGAACCCCCATTCTTGCATCAGAAATGGCAAAATCATGGATTTTTGCCACACGTCCTTCAAGATGAATGTCACATTCTTTAACTCGCTTTGGTTCGACAGCAATCGCATCCAGCGGGGTTAGCTCTGCCAGCGTGAACTTATCTTCTACTGATCGATAGCCCAGCATTTTTTTATGCATTGGAACGTCAGACTTTCCGGTCGTAAGTGCAAGTTTGTTTACCGCCTCAACATTATGGACGCTAGCCAGATTCAAAACACACTCGCCTCGATTTATCAAATTAAGGGTCGTCTGCGAACTCGCGTCAAGTCCCAGCATGCAGGACCAACCTAACCACCAAACCGCAGAAATCGGCGCAAGATTCGTTGAACCGTCATCGTTCAACGTGCTGACAATTACAGTAGGTGTTCCGAAATATAATATTGAAGGCTCTATCAATCGATGCATCGCTAAATCTCCCTTTTTAAAAGGTTGATATTGTCTATATTGCCACCATGATTTCAGCCCGATTCTTGTTAAATACTCAAGTCAAAACTTCATCGCTGCCGCTCTCGTATCTTCGCGCCTGATTCGCGTACATTTTATTTTTACCCGGATAAATTGACATAGATTATTATCCGGGTATTATTAATTAACCCAGATTAATTGAGTACAGAAAGATGAGCACTGAATACATTGCTATTTATGAAAGAAAACTGATTTCCCGTGGCGATTTGGAGACTATTGTTGCCGAGACAAAAGCGCTTGGTGATGCAATTGAGCCCTATGTGTTTGAATTCGAATCCTGTAAACGTATTGATTTAAATTGGCACGGTGACGCGCAAAGTGTAATTGAAAGCTTGCCTCTGCCCGTCGCATCCACACCCAATAAACGCGGTCGTCCTAAGTTAGGTGTAACTGCCAGAGAAGTCACATTGCTACCCAAACACTGGGATTGGCTGGCAAGTCAACGGGGTGGCGCATCCGTTACGCTCCGGCGGTTGGTCGATCACGCCATGAAGAACGCGACGGTGGATGAACGAATTCAACAGAAACAAAACCAGCTCTATGGCTTGATGACTGTATTTGCCGATGAAACAGGATTCGAGGAAGCAAGTAGAGCGTTATACCGAAATAGCCGTGTAAACTTTGAAGCCGCAATAGCGACTTGGCCGTCGGAGATGAAACCGCTGTTATTGGAAAAATTTGAACGCATAAATCAGCTCCATCAAGGATCCATTCCGTCAGAAACTCACTAATCAAGGACTGAGCAAGGACAAGGCAATGACTGACACGATCACAAATAAAAACAACAATGTTTTTCTAACTGGATCACTGACCAAGGTTTTTATAAAAACGGCTGCCCCCATCATTCTGATGATGCTGGTGAATGGATCATTTAATCTTGTGGATGCCTATTTTCTCGGCTTTTTTGTCGGGGCCGATGCACTCTCAGCGGTGACGTCCATGTTTCCGCTCTTTATGCTGCTGGTTGCCTTGTCGACTCTGGTTTCAACAGGTTTTGCCAGCGTAATGGCACGGCTTTTGGGCGCGGCAGAAATAACCGAAGCCAAAGATACCTTTGCACAGGCCATCACATTGTCTTCTGCTGTATGCGGTCTCTTGATTGTCTTTTTTGCGCTGTTTGGCCACACACTCACCCTGGCTGCGAATGATGATGCAGCTGAGCTGGCAGAAATGAGCTATCAATATATGGCGATTTTGATTTTTGGCTCCCCATTAATGTTCATTCTCACCATCAACAGTGACTCGCTACGCTGCGAAGGTCACGCGGGAATCATGGCACTGGCTTCATTACTGACCGTTCTGCTCAATGGATGCCTAAACTACGTGTTGATTGCCATTATGGAATATGGTGTCGCCGGATCCGCGATTGGTACGGTACTCGCACAATTCTTCGCACTGCTGGTGATCGCCGGGTTTCGACGATCCAAACGCAATCGGCTACCGATACAGGCAATACACTGGTCGAAAAATCGCAATCATTGGCGTGATTTTCTCGCACTTGGCGCGCCATCCAGTCTGACTTACATCGGCATCGCGCTCTCATCAGCTGCAATTTTGTTTAATCTGCAACTCTGGTCAGAGTCCCACTATGCCACGACCGTAGGTGCTTACGGCATCATCACCCGTTTGATGACGTTTGTATTTTTACCTCTGCTCGGCCTTAGCCTGGCTTTTCAGAGCATAACGGGAAATAACGTTGGCGCTCAACAATTCAATCGGACCAATCTGGGCATCAAAATCGCTCTGATCTCGGCACTCGTTTATTGTGTCTCGATTGAAATGCTTTTATGGCACCTTAAAGATTCCCTTGGTAGCTGGTTCGTCGAGGATGAGGCCGTTATCAAAGAAGTGAGCCGGATATTACCCATATCAACTTTCGCTTTGTTTCTGTTAGGCCCCTTGATGATGGTACGCATGTTTTTTCAAAGTATCGGCGACGCCAAGCGCGCCATGATTTTGAGTGTGACGAAAACCTATGGGTTTGCATTGCCATTGGTATTCATGTTACCACTCCCATTTGGCGAATGGGGCGTATGGTACGCTGGACCAGTTTCTGAAGTGCTTGCGTTACTGCTCACAGTGGCGATACTCCGCAACCGTGCTCGAGAGCCAGACTATCACTTGGGCCTGTTCTACGCCGAGGCCAAATAATATTTTTCACGGGCCTCCCCTGGGCTAAAGCACAGGGGAAATTTCATGACAAATACCCGAGCCGACGTCCCTCAGCCAGCGCCTGAGTCCGATTTTTAACCTGTAGTTTCGAATAGATGTTGTGCAAATGCCATTTCAGTGTCCCTTCCGAAATAAACAGCGCTTCGGCTATTTTTTTGTTGGTTAATCCACTTTCCAGCATTTGAATTATCTCGGACTCTTTCGCCGTAAGAGGGTCAACCAAAGTCTCCCCGCCAACACTGTCGAGATCAATCTTACCCGCGATAGCTTTCAAAAAGCCCGCGACAGGGGCACTTTCGAGACTATGAGCCTGTTGCATCAAGTTTTTGATGCCCGGATAGAAACGGGGTTCATCAATAAACAGCCGACAATAACCTTGTGCTGCAGCCATTTGCAATGCATTTAACAACAGTTCATCCGCTTCAGGCTGTAAACCTTGTTCAGACTTGCAGATCGCCAACAAAGCGAGTTGCAGGGTGACTTTTCGTTGTTGATTCAATTGTCTGCTTTTGAGCAGTGAGCGTTCCAGAATCGTTTCAGCATCAGTGAACTGCTGACGCCCCAACAGAGTATAAATAATGCTTCGTGCAGCGATACGGTGGTGCGATGTTTCGAGCGAGAATCGCTCCGCGCACTCCAGAATCAGATCATACTGGCTGGCATACTGCTCCGCCTCCAGATTGCGATTCAACCGAATCAACCAGACGATAAGTTCGTCCACTAGCTTATACTTCAATCGCTCAAGGCGCTGTCCTTCCGCCCACTTGATGCCATCTTTTAAAAAACCAAGCGCTTCCTCTAGCGACTGATGATGAATGAGCAACCGGGCATGGGTTTCGTAACAGGCAACGAGCAGATCTGTAGAGCTTTGTTCTTTAAGTGCTTCCAAGGTATCTGTGATATAGGTCTGTGCGAGGTCCAGCTCGTCGTATTCGTAGTGAATGGCTGCCAGCAGTGCGGCTAAACCATAGCCGGAATGGGAGTTCTGGCCCAAAGTGGATTGGGCCAGTTGATAGCCCTCCAAGGCTTCTTGTTGCGCTTCATGCTGAAACCCTTGTTTGGCATAATTGACAGCCAACAACGATTTCGCCCAGGTTTGCCCGTAGTAGGTACCATCGGCCCGGAAGTGATCGAGGGACTCATTCAAAGCAAAACGCGCGCCTTTAAAATCAGAAAGACACTTCGCACAAAAGCCTTTAAGCAGGTATGCGAGACCCAGCTCGTAATGATAGTCACCCTGACGATAAAACATCTCGGGATTTTTCCATTTCGCCAGCCACTGCGTGACCAGAGGGTCTCCACCCTCGGCATCATCCTGTAACCCTTTCATCGCACAAATGATCAAACTGGTTGTACGCTCAACGTCACCCTGAATCGCCACCGGATAATTCTTCTTGTGGGCATTTAGCCAGCTGATTTGCTCTGCGACTTTCAAATATTCTCTTCGCGCCGTAAGTGACCACATGTAACCGATGCGCACCCAGGGGGAACGTTCTATCACCTCATCACTCAAGGCCAGAAACCAGTTGCCAAAGGTGACATGCTTACCCAGACGCACCACCACCGTCGGGAAGGCCTGCTCCATCCATTGTGCTGCCTGATCCGGTGCATTGGCCTGAATCGCCAACTGAATTGCCTCTTCAATTAAACCTTCATCCGCAAACCAGTGCGCGGCCTTGAGTTCATATTTAGCTCGCATACTGGCAGGCAATTCCTGCTCGCATCGGGATTTCAGAAACAAATGGAACAATTGATGAAATCGATACCAGTGCCCGGTTCCACCGATCGGGGTTACGAAAGTATGGTTTTTGATGTACTCGGAAAACGCTCGGCTATCCCTCTCATCGTCACTCAGGAGCTGACCAAGACTGATACTGAAACGATCGAGAAGACTCAAACGCAGCATTAACTGCTTTAACGGCTCGGTTTGTTTCTCGTAAATTCGCTCAATGAAATACCGGTCAAAGGCGCTGTGAACCGAACTGATTTCCTGAATAAATCCCGCCACATCGGCATCATCGGCCAAGGTATTAACCGCAAATGACAGCGCCGCAGGCCAACCTTCACACCGTTGAACCAGTATCGCTGCAGTATCTTGTGCTAATTCTCGGCGCTGAACATGGGCATACAGGTGACACACATCTGCCACCGTAAAGCGAAGGGACTCCTGATTGATACTGGCAACCTGATTCTCGATCAAAAGTTGCGCGTAGGAGAATGAAATCGTCTGCGTCGCGGTTACATAAAAATGCACGCTTGCCCGACTCAAATGCAGCATGCGTTCAATCAGTTCCAGGGTAACTGGATTGCTGACAAAATCCACATCATTAAGATACAGATTAAACGCCGGGTACTGGTTCATTTCCGTTACTAATGAACGAATCAAGGGCGCAAATGACGAGGGTGCCAAGCCCCCAAGCTGGTGACCTGAGAGTGAATCCTTGTCTTCCGATTCGACTGCAGCAAGTGCAGCGCTGATTTTGTGAATGAAGTTTACCGGGTCATTATCAGCTTCCCGAATATTCACCCAGGCCGATTTCACCGATGTCAGATTACGCATTTGCAACATCAGGGCCGTTTTCCCATACCCGGGTGGTGCCTGTATCAAGGTCAGTTTTTTAGGCACATGCTGCAATTGTCGGAGGAGTTTATCCCTGGCTAAATGATTACCAAAGGATGGGGGTGAGATATCAGAATCGAAGACAGTTTTTTCAGGCATTTAACAGTAAATCAACTCATTGTTCTTATGATACGGACGCAAACCGAGACACTCTGGTAAAGCTTAAATTTAGACCAGCCCGACCAGAGAGTCACGAATTTAAAAACCTGAGACTTAAGCGACTAATTCCAGAGTGGTTTGGCATTTTTGCATCAAGGCATTCTTGCGCGCCACACTTGTCCCTGTTAAGGCAAAGCCAATAATCTGGCCATGCTCATCCAATAAATGGGCCTCGAGGTCCGTACCCGCCCCCTGCACTTCCCAGACACCATTGCCCACGAGTGATGGGCAGATTACCGTCGGACAGGCACTGAGTTTAACGGGCACAGGCAGTGCGGGAAAGTTCAGCGCTGCGGGAGAACCGGTCAATGTTTTAGCAAGCGCTTTGGCTGCCAGCGTCGCGGGTGCAATAAACGGCACTATTGATCCCTCATACTGTGCACAATCCCCCAGTGCGTAGATACCCTTCACAGAGGTTTGAGAGACACGATCTACGATATATCCCTGGCCTACATTGATTCCGGCGGAGTTGGCCAGTTGAGTATTGGCGCGTAGCCCGACCGCAGACAGGATCATTTCAGTCAAAATTATCGATCCATCGGATAACTTGACGCGGTATTCAGACTCACCGGCTTCAATTGACTCGACAACACGCCCCATATGCCATGTCACGCCGGTCTTTGCCATGGCATTTTGAATTGCGCTGCCCAGCGTTTCCGGTAAAACCCGCTGTAAGGGCCAAAGGCCTTTATCGACCACATCCACCTGTATTCCGTGTGATATCAGGTCACTGGCGACTTCAGCCCCGACAAACCCCGCACCGATAACCAACACCCGCTTTTTACCTTGCAAGTCCCGGTGGTACGCCCGAAAATCATCCAGATTATTCAGAGTATGTATGGGTACCGGACCGGTCGTTTGAATCGGTACACGTACCGGATTCGCGCCCGTTGCCATAACAAGTGCGCGGTAGCTCAGATCCTGCTGCATGCCTTGATCATCTTGTACGGAAACGATCTGATCACCTGCATTAACCGCAACGACAGTGCACCGACTCATGAGGGTAATCTGTAGTTGCTCCTGAAGCTGAGTTTCTGACTTCATCACCAGATCCTCTGGACTTTTACGCATCGTAAGCGCTTTAGACAGGTTCGGCTTGTAATAGGCGCAAATGTCTTCCCGGCTGATCAAAACAACCGGGCTCGCCCCATCAAGTACTCTGATTTCTCTGGCCAAGGTTAATCCGGCGTGACCGGAACCAATAATAACAATAGGTTTCATGATACTGTGTCCTTTCTGGGGCAACGCGTTCGCGGGTGCGTTTTATTGTTCAACGAGACTACTCAACGAGATAAAAGTCGGATTTCGAGGCGGAACATTCCGGACAGGTCCAGTCATCGGGAACGTCTTCCCAGCGGGTACCCGGTGGTATACCATCATCCGGCCAACCCAACTCTTCGTCATAGATCGTGTCACAGGTAATACAACAATACTTTCGATACGACATACCATTCTCCTGCTTTCAATACCGGTCAATTACGCTTCTACAAGTTCAAAATCAGGTTTTTCCCTTACAAAACAATCCGGACAGGGAAAATCTTCCGGGATGTCCTTCCAGAGTGTTGCCGCCGGATACCCCTCCCGCTCACAACCGGTAATTTCGTCATATACATAACCGCAATCCGGACATTGATACTTTGCCATTGTTATTCTCCTTAAATCTTGATCTGGTCAGAACCGGAGGGCATTGCCCCCCCGGTGTGTTCGTTCAGGCCGCAGCAACCGTAACGGTTTCTGTGGCAGCATCAGCTTGATGATATTTTGCAAATAACGCGTCTTTGTGAGCCGGATCCACGTTGACCTTATTCATATCACCACCGGCCCAGTCAATCACTTTCGGGTCCATAATCCGGCGCCATGCATTAGGTATTAAGGACAGCCCCATCATTGCTGGATAGCCCTGGGGTAAGGTGGGCGCATCCGGATAGTCACGCAGCAACTGGTATGGACGTGTCGGGTGCGCATGGTGATCAGAGTGACGCTGAAGATGCAGAGTCAACAGATTTGACGCTTTAAAGTTGGTATTCCAGGAGTGTTTAGGCTGACAACGTTCAAACCGACCACTCTCAAGTGTTTCCCGTAGTAGTCCATAGTGTTCAATGTAGTTCGCCATCGTCAGCTGGAACCAGCCATAAGCGGCAGTGAGCAGCAAGAATGGCAGCGCAGCCCAACCAAAGAGGTACGTCATCGCACCATAACCTGCAACGGTGATCGCGGTGGTTTGCAACAATTCATTATGAGGAGAGAATACTGATCGTTTCTGGCGTTTCAGTCGCTCCGCTTCCAGCATCCAGCCCCGCTTGGCTGCACCCGGCAATTCACGCAAAGCAAAACGGTAGATTGACTCGCCCATACGCGAGGATGCAGGATCTTCCGGCGTCGCAACGTCTTTATGATGGCCTTTATTATGTTCGATATTGAAGTGAGCATAACCCGATACGGCAGAGGCCAGTTGCGCAAACAACACCTGGGTTTTGTCATTCAGCTTGTGACCCAGCTCATGGCTCATCGTCAGGCCAACGGCATGCATCGCACCAATACTGAGGAAAGCCCCCAAGATGTTAAACCAGGAGAAATCGCCGGCGACAACCACATAGGTCATACTGATCAAGCCGAGCCACTGGCCAATTGTAGCGATATAAAGTACGCCTTTGTAATAACCTGATGTTTCTTTTAGCTTGTTCTCTTCCTCTTCAGTGGGGTTATAGGGATCTTCACCGAATACATAGTCAACAACGGGAATAACCACCCAGAATATTACCGCAAGCGCCCACAACCATTGACCAGACCCGGTCACCATGGCCATATAAGCTGATGCAATCACAGCGAATGGCACAACAAACGTGATCATGTACCAGTATTTCTTAATTGCACCCCAGCGGCGCTCTTGTGCGCTGCGTTGCGGTACCGCAGCTTCAATTGATCCACTTTGCGTCATAATCCTTCCCCTTTCTTATGGTTTGATAAGGCTAATGTTTAAAAGATCAGTTGCATCTCAAAGTCGGTTTCAAGCAGTTAATCACCGATTGAGAAGCAGTATGACGGGAATGGACTCAAGAAAGACCTAACTAAAGTTAGGGATTGGGTTAGGTTTTTTACGAAGGAGTGCTCAGGGATACCGAGATCGATTGGAAAATCGCAATTTTTCGGCGAGTCGGGGACGAATACAGTCACATATCTTTGCTTTTGTGCGCTAACGTATGGGCATGTTTTTCCCAGTTTTGCCCGTCAAAATGGGTTATATTGACGTTCTGGGAGGGAACGTCGAGACAGTGAACATTGACATCCACACCATCTGGATTGGAACGAGGGGTATAAAAGGGTTTGACCCCACAGTGCTTACAAAACGTGTGCTTTGCAATCCCGGTATTGAACGTATAGGTTGTCAGATCATACAGGCCTGATACTAGTCTGAAACGACTTGCAGGCACGATTAAGTGCAAATAACCTGATTTTCGACAAATTGAGCAATTGCAGTAATCGGCATCAATCACCTCAGGCGCTTCAACCTCAAACTTTACGGCCTGGCAGTGGCAACTTCCCTGATAAAGCATAGTGATCTCGTTTTTGTGTCAATTTCCGGCATAAACCCGGGGCTTACGCCCCGAAATTTCAGGCATCGGTATTTTGCGCGCTCTGATCGTCTTCTGAATCCGAGGCGTCATCCTCAGAGGCGGGTTCCGCGTAACCATTGCGGCGGATAGATTCGGGTAACTCGTAATTGTACTCTGCAAGCCGGTCATCATCTGCTTGAAAAACCGTCAACTCCCGATGAACGGTATCACAGACTCGCTTTTCCTCAAATGTTCGTTTCGGATGAACGATACAGGCTTCGATCGTAACACGATCAAAGTCGTTGGTGATGTAGTGACGCTGGCCGACACCATCTTCGTCACGTTCACAGTCGATCACGTTAAACTCAAATGAACAGGAAAAAGAATCTTTGCCATCACAATCGTATAAATCACCCGCGCTACGTGAGCAATTTCGCACAAACAAATTACGCCGCTCGGGATAGCGCTCGCTCCCCAGATAAACTTCCAGCTCGAAGGTATTGGAAGGGCTGGCAAAAGCAACATTCCACTCGATCACCAAATCCGTTTCCTGCTCATTCAATTGAATGGCTTTGGTTGCGAGATCATTCTGTTTGACAAAGATATCCTTGATCTCGACATATCCCGAGCCGATATCATCTTCGTCACAGCCATTTAACAGCACAACACAACACCCGATCATGCCGCTGGCCACTGTTTTCTTCAACATCCTGGTAACTATATTTTTTGTCGATTTCATCGTACTGCGTCTTGCGCCTCCCCAAGTGAAAAACTACAAATCACCTTGCTTTGTTATTTCCTGCACAGATTGAGCAGGAAGACCACACGTTTGCATCAAAAAGTGAGTTAAGTGGATTGTGAGGTCGTTGTTATCAATGATTTCTCTATCTGTCGCCGATTTATGCCCGACCCGGTGATTTTAGCGGTTTCCGCCGTTTCAATTTGTTACAACCATCGCAAATATGATTACAACTAGGCCAATCATGCCTGCTAAAGTTCTATTTGCCGGGCAATTTACCTGGGCACAGTGCAAAATAAGCAAAACTAAAACGATTCGTTTTCGATAAAAGTGTATTTACTGGGCAAACACAGGCTATTATTAGTTAAACAGCGGACATGTTATCCGCAATTCGACAGATCTCTCAAAAAACAGTCAATCGATTCAGGCTCAGAATCTGCCAGGAATTGCTCCGGACCGTGTTATACTTCCCGGGCCCCTATTCTAAACCTCGCAGATTTTACAAGCACAATATCGTAGCGCCGGAAGGAGAATTTAATTTGTCCATTCAAACGCTTAATCCCTTGGTGAGACTCCTATTAATCAGCACTGGCTGGCTGGCCGTCGTACTCGGTGTATTAGGCATATTTTTACCACTTCTACCCACAACCCCCTTCATATTACTCGCAGCAGGCTGTTTTGCCCGGTCATCAGAACGATTCCACCACTGGCTGGTCAGTCATCCCAACCTCGGCCCCATTGTAAAAACCTGGGAATCAGGTGATGGTATTTCCATAGAGGTGCGTAATCGAATTATTCTGGTGATGTGGGCGGGAATGGCAATCTCGATGATTATTGTCGCCAAGTTCTGGGCCACGTTGTTTTTATGTACAACCGGGGTTTGCGTATCTATTTACTTGTTTCGTAAGACGAATCCGCAAATTTGAGCAGAAAACCACCGGACTAACAAAAATTTAACAAATCAGGCACCAATCTGTTTATTTTTTTATTGAAAATACGGTTGAAGTATTTGACTATAATGAATCTGGGACGTTTTACAATCGACTCTATCAACGCTGAATAAGTGTTTTGAATCGAAGGCTTGTAAAACCTGTTTCAGACCCTATAAACAGAGTCTGCTTCTGTCATAAATTCAAGAAACTGAACGACCAAACAACAAGCAATTAAAAATCGATTTCTTTACAAATTGTCTACACGCAACCCCGAATCGGCATGTGTGTCTCAATGGTGATCTACTCCGGTCAGGGCAAGACAGTTTGTTTGACGTAATCAACAGGGGAAAATTACATGAACAATGTGTTTAAAATAAGCGATAAAACACCTGCTCGTATGGTGCAGGTCTCTCTGGCGTTTTCGCTGGTTAATTTCATTATCATCGGCGTAAGCCTGTACTCGATTCTGCTGTTCGCAGTATTCAGCTTCTCTGTGTACGCAACTACGCGAATCGCCGTAATTCTGACCAATTCCGAACTGCAACTGATACCCGAGCTGGAATCACTGAAGTTCCATTTACTGTTGCTCGGCGTACTGTTTATCGGTATTGCCACATTCGCCTACTCGTACCTGTTTGGTATCTTTTACGCCACCGTGGCAATCATATATGCCATCTCGCCTTATGACAGAGACTGGTTACTCGGCGAATCAAAAGTTGTCGTAGTTGGCAACAAAATCGAATATCAGAAAAACTAAGCACAACCTGCTTCAATCCACCGTGGCGTGTTTTGTGACGCGCCATGGTAAATCTTCTCTTTCCATCTCAGAACTTCAGACAACGCCCACTTTTTCAGGTAGTCTCCCTTGCTTCAGAATTGCATCAAGCCAATTGCAATAACTTTTTGAATCAGTTACAAAAAACCAACAATGACTTACCCGTCACTTACTGAAATTCACACAAATACCGTAGAATCAGGGGCGGTAACTTCATATTATTTCTACGTGGATTTGAGTAGTATCCCCCATTTGCGGAGGAGCAGAGATGCACCTCCGCAGTTTTTTCCACACTTCCCTGCCCTGCGTAACGATCTCAAAACTGCCTTTGAATCAGGCGGGATATCCGGTTATCTCACGAATCGATTGATATAGCGGTTGTAGTCGCTTATACATTTTCAAATACACTTCATTGTACAAACGCTGATAAGTGCTTGAGGCTTTGGCGCCGGGTTCAAACGTTGCTCCGATACGGGTCATTGCGTTTACAGCTTGATCGAAATCCGGATGTAAATTCATACCCACGGCGGCATCCATCGCGGCCCCGAGGCCAGATGTTTCATAGGTGTGCGGACGTCGAACCGGTAAGTCGAAAATATCAGCGGTCAGCTGCAAGGCAGCATCACTTTGCGACCCGCCTCCGGAAACGTGCAAGACCTTCATCGGGACACCGGTACATTTTTCTATTTTTTCTTTGCCTTCCCGCAGCGCATAGGCCAGCCCTTCAAGAATTGCACGATAAATATGGGCCCGGGTATGCACATCCCCGAAACCGATTATAGACCCCTTTGCCTCCGGCCCCGGCTCTCGCGCCCCTGGCGACCAATAGGGCTGAAGCATCAACCCCATTGATCCGGGAGGCACTTCGTTGACCAGTTCATCAAACAGAATTTCGGGCTCGATTCCCCGCTCCCGAGCGATAGTTTGCTCCCTGAGGCCAAACTCCTGTTTAAACCAGCTGACCATCCAGAAGCCACGATAGATCATGATCTCCGAACAATAGGTGTTGGGTATGGCAGAGGGGTAGGACGGCATAAACCGAACCGGCTCGATATAACGGGTTGTGGTTGCATTGATGGTCGCGGTTGTGCCGTAACTCATGCAGCCGATGTCGACGCGATTACCGCCGGAACCGAGTATCTCGCATGCCTTGTCTGATCCCGCCGCAATTACGGGTAAATTTTGTGGAATGCCGGTAAATTGAGCGGCCTCCGTCGTAATACGGCCTATTTCAGCCCCCGGCGGCACCAGTTCAGGCAGCATATCGGGCCGGATCGACAGCGCCTGCCAGCGCCAATCAGATCGCGCAGCCCAGCGAAGTCGCTTGTAATCAAAAGGTAAATAGCCAACTTGTGCACCAATCGAATCCCGAAATTGCCCGGTTAATTGGTAGTTAAGATAGCCCGAGAGCAAGACATATTTATGGGTGCGTTCCCATAATTCGGGTTGCTCCAGCCGGAACCAGTTCGATTGCGCCTTTTCTTGAAACTTATTGACAATGCTGGACGCCCCTGCGAACTTCAAAGCAGTACCCCATAGACCGCTCAAAGGTTCAACACCTTCTGCCCGGCGTTGATCAAGCCATGTAATTGCCGGCCGCAATGGTGTTCCATTACGATCCAGGTTAACCACTGTTCCTCGTTGCGTCGTGACGGCAACAGCACAAATCGAGCGCTTATCGACAACCGGGTTATCCCAGAGCTGATGGCAGGCTTTGCGCAGTGATTGCCAATAATAATCCGCATGCTGTTCAGCCCAACCGGGATGGCTCGAAAAATAAGGTTCGAGTTCAACTTTGCCTTTGGCAATTAACTCTCCATTCAGTGTGAACAACAACGCACGTACACTTTGGGTGCCATTATCGATCGTTAGAATGACGTTCTCAGGCATGCTATTCTGCTCCCGGCAAAGCCGAATTCAGTATTGCTTTATCGAAATTGGCCCGTTGTCCGGGCGGGCAATAAAAATCTCGCCACAAACGATAGTAACGCTGCTGTTGCACCCGCCATTGGGTATCATTCCACTTCAACTCCCACTGACAGATTTCACGAATTGAATCCATGATTTCTGCACCTCCGAGTTTTAACAGTAAGCCCAAGCGCGTTCTACGGAGCAACAAATCATCCAGATTGACAACATTTTCATACCGGGCGGCCCAGGAGAGTTCCGCCCATAGCGTATCGGTGTTATGCACGTTTGCCAGCTGGTGCGCTGAACCAAATTCAGCCAGAAAACGCGGTAACGCACCGCCAAACCGGCCCTGCAAACGGGCTCGAATGCTGGCTGGCAACGTAACAGGCCATGACACTTCCTGCGAAATATCAGCTGAAGTATTTACCGGGACTGCATTGGGTTGGAATACTTCCGGTGACAACCCCAGATAAGGGGCGGCTGCAGCGAGCACATCCAGCGCGATCAAACGAAACGTGGTCAATTTACCACCCGCCACACTGATCACACCGGCATCGTCCCAAATGGAATGCTCGCGCTTTTCTTTAGAAGGATTTAATGCACCGCTGCTGACAACCGGCCTCACCCCCGAATAGCTGGCAATGGCATCACACTCTTGAATAGCGCGCCCTGGAAATTGATGATTTATCGCCTTTAACAGATAATCCACCTCTTTTTCCGAGATTGAAATATCCTGACCGGGACGGAGCTCATGGTCCAAATCTGTGGTGCCTGCCA
Source organism: Oleiphilus messinensis (assembly GCF_002162375.1). Classification (GTDB taxonomy): domain Bacteria; phylum Pseudomonadota; class Gammaproteobacteria; order Pseudomonadales; family Oleiphilaceae; genus Oleiphilus; species Oleiphilus messinensis. Next base: position 4,236,421 of record NZ_CP021425.1, read on the forward strand.
CAGTCACCCCTTCCCACGGAAACACAAAGACCGGACGTTTATCCTCTGGGTGAAAGAAACTGATTGAATAGGCAACCGGCAAGCGCCAGAATGGAAAAACAAGGTGTGAGCCCCGCAGAGGCCGGATCGCGGTTTCCTGAGTCACTTGTTCTCGCAATTGATCGGTCCAGGCCCCGGTGGCATTCACTACGGCTTTGCTAAAAACATAGCCCTCATCCGGCCCACCCAGTTCAGTTGCTTGATTTTTTAACCTGACGCAGTGCAATTGATCCACTCTATGCACTGATTCAAGGGAAAGATAGTTGAACGCCACAGCATGCTCATTGGCCTGATCAGACAAGACTCTGAAAACCAAACGGGCATCATCGACCACCGCGTCGCCAAACTCGGTGAGCCCCCGCAAACCGGATTCAGATACACCGGATGCCAGAAATCCAGCTTGCACCGGACGGTGAAATCGATGATTTCGTCGTCCCGCAAAAAAATCATAAACCGTCAAAAGGAGATTGAAAACGACAGGCCCCGGAAAAGTACGCCGGAAATGGCTCATCAAAAAGGGTAACGGATTCACCAATCCCCTTAATTCACTGAGTAACCGCTGCCGCTCCTGGACAGACTCACGGGTTAATTTGAACTGGCCACTGCCCAGATAACGCAAGCCGCCATGAACCATTTTCGACGATTTGCTGGAAGTTCCCCAGGCGAAATCAAATTTTTCAACGAGCAGAACTTTAAGTCCTTGCCTTGATGCTTCTTGAAAGACCCCGGCTCCGGTAATGCCGCCACCGATGATCACGAGATCCCACACGGGTTGGTCAAGCAATTCGGCAGTTGGTGTCAGAAGCCCGGTTAACCGGTCCGCCCTGCACACCACACTCTTGTCAGGTTGTACACCATCATGGATCGGGCGCGACTCGGTCATTGTTACTGCACCTTTTTTTGTTTTTTGGCAAGCGCTTCAACGGTCGTATTTCGCGTCGTTGCAACGTTTTCAATCAAGGTTCCGGGGTTCATCAACCCTTCGGGATCGAAGGTGTTGCAAAGTGAAGTAATCGCCTGTATCCCCAGATCACCTTTTTCCACCGGTAAATAAGGGGCGTGATCTTTGCCCACGCCGTGCTGGTGGCTGATCGTGCCACGGTTTTCAACGATAATGCGCGAGGTAGAGTGCTTCATTTTCTGCCACCATTGCAGTGTTGCTTCGTAACTTTTAGCGGTACGAAACACATAGGTGGTATAGATGCTACAACCCTGACCATAGAAGTGAGACAAATGCGTGAAGACATGAACCCGCTCATCGGCCCCGTTAAGGGCATTACGCAGGTTATCCTCGATTTTATTCAGCAAATTATCGACATTATCCCAGTCCGTTGCGGTTTCCAGCGTGTCTACGACATAACCTTTATGCCAAAGTGCCTCACGCAGATAGGGCATCATGAAGCGCTTCTTCGCCCATTTGTCACCCAGTTGCGTACCCGTATTCACACCATCAAAGGGTTTGATTAACTCTTTTACCTGCTTCAAGGCACTCTGGTATTGAGTTTTGGAACCGGTGATGCCCAGAGTGAGCATACACTTGCCCGAACTCACACCACGGGTCTTCAAATAAGTCTCAAGTAAACGAATCAGGCCTTCATGCCCGGCCAACGCCAGTTGAGTCTCGGTTTCAATTGCATTGCTGACCCGCAGCATCGAGAGCTGCACTCTGGACTGAACCAGCTTGCGAGCTGCATCCTTGGCGTTTTTAAAGCTCGGAAAGAACACCACCAGGAATCGTTCTTTCTCGGCGACTGGTGTCACGCGGACATCCACCTCGGAAATAATTCCCATACGGCCTTCAGAGCCCAGAATCATTTCCCGGATGTCAGGCCCTGCAGACGATGCCGGGATCGTCGGCAGCGTAATCGAACCTTCCGGCGTTTCTACTCGCCCACCGGCGAAGAGCTGCTCAATTCGCCCGTAGCGCAATGACTGCTGGCCGCTGGAACGACTCGCAACCCAGCCGCCGAGTGTCGAAAGTTCAAAGCTCTGGGGAAAATGCCCCAGTGTATAGCCCCGGGCACGTAATTGAGACTCCACTTCCGGGCCTGCCGTACCGGCACCAAATCGGGCAATCAAGCTCTCCTCATTCAAATCAAGCAGCCGATTCATACGGCTCATGTCGATGGTCAGGACAGGCTTGTCGGTCTTGGGTGGATTAATATGTCCCGCGACACTGGTGCCACCGCCATAGGGAATAACATAAATATTGCGCATGGCGGCATAATCAAGCAGACGGGCAACCTCTTCAGACGTTTCCGGGAACGCCACGCCATCCGGGAATACCCCAAAATCACCACTGCGCATGGCCAACCAATCCGGCAGGCTCTGCCCTCGGGCATGCCGAATACGGGTTTCCGCACTGGTATCGACCAGAATGTTGGGTGGGAGTCGGGATTCAGGTACCTGTGCAATCACATCATCCAGAATACAATCCGGAAGCGGTTCAGCCGTTCCGATTCGATCTGCCAGAAATTGAGTTCCATTTTCCGGCAAAGCCATGGATTTAGCTTCATCTCCCCAACCATTCCAACGACGCATGCAAATTCCCCTGTTTTACTTATATCTGTGCACTGCAACTGGCGTGACGGGGCTGCGAATACAGCCAACCTTAGGTTAGTACTTCATCCAGTTGCTCAAATTGTTTTACAATAAACCCAATGGCACACATCATAACCCAAATAAAAGAACTGTCACTGACGATATGGGCCACTTCACCTCGCAAATTGCGACAACACAGGTATCGTCGGAACCCCTGACCAGACTGACAAAAATGATTAACAAACGCTCGTTTCGAACATGACCGATTCCAACGCTCATCAGAATGCACTGGGCTTTGCCTCCGTGCCCGCCGTCCGGCAATATCTGCGCACCGCGGAAGAAATGGATCTCGATGCCTCGGCTGCGTTAAAGGCTGCAGGTGTTCCGCCCCAGCAAATCGAAAAAGAAAATGAGCGTATTACCGGGTACCAGTTCGAAAAGTTGATTCAGAATCTGATCGAACAATCCGGTGACCCGTTATTGGGTTTGAAAAGTGGTCAACAGGTACAACCGGGATCCTATAGTGTGTTGGGCTATATCACGATGAGTTGCGCCAATTTGCGAGAGGCCATCAGCAAAATCATACCCTATGAAAAACTGGTGGGGGATATGGGCATCACCACAATCGAAGAACACCCTCTCCATGTTTTTCTAAGATGGCAATGCGCCTACAATGACCCGCAGGTCAGACAACATATGACAGACAATGTGCTTTGTTCCTGGTTACTTTACGCACAGTGGCTGGGAAATACCCAGCAGCACCCGGTTGCAGTGCACCTGGAGCGCCCTGCGCCTGATTTATCAGTGGCGCAAGCCTATGAGCGGATGTTTCAGTGCCCCGTAAAATTTGCACAACCCATGAGCTGCCTGGTGATATCCAGGTCGTTGATGGAATTACCGTTAAGACAGCCGGATGCCGTACTGACCAAAACCCTAGAGGATCACGCCAAAATCAGGATGGAAAGTCTGGAAGATCCGGAAAACCGCCTCGCCATCCGGGTCCGCGCCGCAATCCGTCATCTGTTACTCCAGGGTATCACCCGAAAAGACATGGTGGCGGAACAATTACAAATGAACGCCAGAACACTGCAACGGAAACTGGCACGGGAAGATCTCAGTTATCAGCAACTCCTGGATGAAGTGAGACATGAACTGGCCAAACATTACCTGTTGCAATCCACTATGAGCATTCAGGAAATTTCAAACCGGCTCGGCTTCACTGAACCACGCTCATTTCACCGTCGTTTTAAATCCTGGTCTGGCATTACGCCTGGAGAATTTCGGGATCAGAATACAACACGATAAAGTAATTCCTGTCCCCGAAAACTTGCAGTATGACTACTGCGTTACTAAATTAAAAATAACCTTTTTTGGGCCTCAAGTGCGCATTGGACATGACCGGGAATGGAGTCTCACTTATCGGAGAATCCACAATGTCACCTACTCACTTGTATTTCCATACGTTGCTGTTTGCAGGACGTATTGATACGATCGCAATGGATATCAATATCTTCAAATACTACCGCGCCGACCACGGTACATGAAATCTTTCCAGCAAGCCTTTACAAGGTCGGATTTCTTGACAAAGCCATTCGGGATGAGTTCAATCAAGCACTTGAGGAGCTTCGTCAGTCAGGAAAGTATGACGCAATAATAAAAAAATATATTTAACCCGAATATTTCATAAAAAGAGGCAAACCTTTCTTAACCCACTGATATAATGGGTATTTCGCAAAAAATGCTTCGTAAGAAACTAAGAAAGGTCGCCCATGTCAGATTCTACCCCAACTCAACTTCGTTTTCCTCCTTCCGCAGGCTTTACTGTGCGCGCAGATTTCGATGGCGGAGCCATGTCATCCGATTTTGGTGCTATGCTATTACGCGGCGTTGACCACCAGGTCGGACTGATTAATCGGCTGACGGCAGCTATCAAAGATCAGCGTCACCCCTCTTACATCGATCACGATTTAGCTGACTTATTGGCACAACGCATTTACCAGATTGGGTGCGGCTACCACGACGGCAATGATTGCAATAGCCTACGTCATGATCCCTTGTTCAAGCTTGCCATCAATCGAAAACCCGTGGAAGTCAGCGAAGCATTAGCCAGTGCGCCGACACTCTCTCGTCTTGAAAACGCGGTGACTGCCCGTGACATTTACCGCATTGCCCAGGCCTTTGTTGAACAGTTTATCGCGAGTTATGCCAGCACTCCGGCAATCATTGTATTGGACATGGATCACTCCGAAGATCAAACTCATGGCCAACAGGAATTCTCGTTTTATAATCATCATTATCGGAGCCATTGCTACTTACCGCTGTTTTTGTTTGAAGGCTTATCAGGCAAATTCATTACCGCTGTGTTACGCCCCGGTAAACGTCCCAAGGGGGCCGAAAACGCAATGATTATTAAACGGGTGGTGAAACTGCTTCGCCAACACTGGCCGGAAACTCATATCGTGCTTCGCGGCGACGGTCACTTCTCCAATCCGGAATTGATGCAATTGGCACTGGACGATCCACATACCGACTTCATCTTTGGCCTCACCGGTAATCAGGTGCTCAAACGATTGGCCAGTCCTCACCTTGAAAACACGCGAAAACTTCATGAAACGCGATGCCACAATGCTCTCCTGTTCGATCGGGAACGACCTCAAAGCACCCGGACTTATCATGAACTCGATTATGCCGCCGGCACCTGGCCTCAATCGTTCCGAACCATTCTCAAAGCGGAAATCATGGATTTAGGCGAGAATCCCCGATTTGTAGTGACCTCTCTCACCAATACCACTCCCACTATACTTTACAAGGATCTGTATTGTGCGCGAGGTCAGGATGAAAATTATATTAAAATGATGAAAAACGACCTGGCCAGCGACCGGACTTCTGATCACTCATTTCTGGCTAACCATTTGCGATTGTTTTTCTCGTGTGCCGCCTATGTACTTCACCAAGTAATCCGAACTGAACTGTTGGCCAATACAGAACTGGCTACTGCTCAACCCTCCACGATCATTACCAAACTCTTTAAGATCGCTGTCCGAGTCGTACAGTATAAAGACCGTATCAAACTCCAATTGCCGAGCTGCTACCCCTTTAAATCGATACTGCACAACATCACCGAACTATTGTATTGCGCCAAACCACCACCCGCTTTAAACCAGACGTGCTGATAAAACAATAAGCCAACAACGAAGCATCACCTCATTAAGAGGAGGGGTAGTTTTGTCTGTACACCTTTGAATGGTTAATAAATGAGCAGCCAAATCGGCCCAGATAGTAAAATTTCACAATATGATCCGGAAAATCAACCATTGAAGGAGTTGTGACCTGTTTAGATACCAGTCAAACAATAGTGATGTTGTTTTGCTTGAAGCATTTATGAAACATTCGGGTTAAAGCAGGTGTATCTACCACGATACTCACCGGGGCTACTCAATTTTCTACAAGTCACAACATGAGACACTCGACAACAAGATCGACAAACGGAGTAGCCTTTTACGATGAAGTCCTGCACGGAACGGACGCGATTGACGCTATTTGCCCTCTTTCTTTGGGCATTAACCAGCAACAGCTACGCCATTGAGCCAACCTCCCGAATTTCTGTCTCTTACGGAGACTGGGCACCCTTCACCGGGAAAGACATTGCGCACGGCGGGATACTGACCGAGTTGGTTCGTCAAGCTTTCATGAAATCCGGCTACACGGTTATTCCTCAGGCAATGGGCTGGTCAGAGGCGTTAGAGCACACCCGGAAGCAGACAACCGATGTATCCATTGGTTGGTTATATTCTCCAGAACGTGCGAACGATTTTGCTTATTCAGAAAGTATTGCCTATACCAAAAATGTTTTCTTTCATCACCGGGAGCTCCCGGTTTCCTGGGATCGTTTGAGTGATTTGGCATTACTGCGCATCGGGGTGACCAAGGGATATTACTATGGCGAGCGCTTTGAGCAGGCCCATTCGGATAAAACAATACGAGTGTTCGTTGCAGACACCGATGCAGACAATATGCGCAAGCTGGTTCAGGGCGAGATCGACCTGTTTCCCCTCGACAATTTTGTCGGGCGCCATCTCCTGGAAACCCTGTATCCCCGCGATATTCTTGAAATCACCTATGATGAAAACCCATTGTTGATGGAGCCGCTACATCTCATCATCAGTCAACAGCACCCGAAGCGCACTCAAATCATGAATGCCTTTAACCGGGGCATGAAGGCCCTCAAACGTTCCGGTGAACACAGCCGGATACTCACCGAATTGCAAACGCTGCTGGCTGTCGAGCGCTTGCGCTTGATCACTGAAGACTATGCCCCTTTCAATTACCTGAACGAGCAAAACCAGGTCACAGGAATATCCATTGAGATCATGAACCGGATCATGGCGCGGCTCGGGGTTGACCGTAAAGTCGGACCCGAGTCCGTCTATCCCTGGATCAGGGCCTATACGGAAATCCAGCGAACACCGAACGCGGCCATTTTCTCGATTACCCGAACACCGGAACGAGAATCCCTTTTCAAATGGGTCGGCCCCATTTTACGCTCTGATATCGTCCTCACCGGCAAAAAGTCCAGCCACCTGTCCAGTATTGCGCCGGAAGCTTTGGGTAATGTAAAAATCTGCGTTATTCCCGCAGACGTTGCCGAGCAAACGTTACGGCTTCGAGATATCCCGAACCGAAAACTGATCCGGGTAAACACTCCATACTCCTGTGCCGAAATGCTGAAGCGAGGCCGAGTGGACTTATGGGCATACGGACGGGAAACGGCGCGGTGGTACCTTAACAAGGTGGGTGAAAATCTGTCGGAATACGAAGAAACCTATGCTTTGACAGAATCTTCACAATATATTGCCTTCAATAAAGCGGTGCCGGAAAACGTTATTGGCCGATTCCAGGAAGCCCTGGAATATTTACAACTGTCGGGTGAGCTGAAAGAAATCATGCATTACTACCTGTCGCAGCTCCCGGAACCCGATCTGCATTAATAAGCTCAAACGGGAGTTCAGCAAGCACGACCAAAAACGCTGTTACTTACCGCCATGTCGCTCTTTGTTGAGCTGCCGCTCCCGATCATTTTTGCGCAGCATGACATACACAGCCCCGGTTCCGCCATGTTGTCGTTGCGCGGAGTGAAATGCCAGAACATCTTCCATCTCCGGCAACCACTTGGCCAGATAGCTCTTCAACAAGGCACGTTGTTCCGGGTTACGTTCGCCTTTACCGTGCAGGATAATCACGGTTCTCAGGCCGTACTGCATACAATCCCGAATGAACCTGAATACCTCCCGGCGAGAGTCATCCACGGACATTTTATGTAAATCAAGCCGGGCTTCAATGTCATACTTACCAAGGCGCAATTTACGGAAGACTCCTATTTGCACCCCATCTCGTCTGAATTCGAGGATATCTGCGGGGCCCAACAATTCAATATGCTCGGAATCGGTCAAATGATCCTGATCAACTTTATCATCACTCACCGCACGGCGTCGACGAATTTCAGTACCCGGAGTTGTTTCATTAAACCGCTTTATATTCGCGCGATCATTGCCTAATCGCCTCACACCTTCCATTTCACTCTTGAAAAAGGCTTCCAATTCTGGGTTCTTACTCATGACTGTCTCTTGCTATACCTTCAACACACCCTGGGTCAGGCGCTACACTACTATTTAAAATGTAACATTGCATCGAGCCCGGAACAAACAAAACTATCTGAAATTAAGTGTGTAGCACTTGATCGCGACCTTAAAATAGAACTAACCGGGGCGAATCGAAGGCAATGATTGGGGAACGGAAACAAGAAATAAGATATTAAAAACCCTGAACAAAAGCTGTTCAGGGTGAAGGGACAACGAGATTACTACTCAATGGGATACTCAACAATGTCACCCGCCAGAGGCGGAAATACTGAGAGCAATAGGCAGTAGACGCCATAGTATCAGTTCACTTTTTAGACACCATTAGACCAAGGTCTAATGACTGGATAACCAAGATAACCCTCTAGATAACCCCCTAGGACTAAAGCCTTATAGGCAATTCCACGTTGTTGTACTAAACAGTATTCAATACCTTAATTATCGTATCCAATACCTTAAAACTGTCATTAAAATCAGGGTAAGTAGTACAAATAACAAGAGTAGAAAAACGATGCGAGAAAAATCCGTTCGCTTCCACAATACCGCCTCTCTTATCAACTTTCTGCAGCATCATGCGCCGTTTAATCAAATGAGCGATGTTGATCTTGAATTTGTCGTCGAAAATACCCAGATCGCATTTTTTTCCAAGGGGGACATGATTGTGTCGCCGGAAACCGGTGTCGTGGACGAGTTGTTCATCGTCAAGAAAGGCCTGGTCAGAGGTTACCGCAATAATGCTCAGGCGCACGGGGGTGACACCGCTGTGACGCTTTCTCCCGGTGAATGTTTTCCCCTGGCCGCAATGGTCGCTGAACGTGCAACACAAACCTGCCACGAAGCGGTGGAAGATACGTTCTGTTTTATCTTGAACAAGTCCGGCTTTATTGAGTTGCTCTTCAGAAGCGCTGTCTTCAGTGATTTTGCAGCTCGGGGGGTAAGCGCCCTGCTCCAGCTGGCGAATCAACAATTAAAAGCAAATGCATCGGTTAGCATACACGAGGGCTACAGCCTTGAAACCCCGCTGGAGCAGTTAGCACGGAACAATCCCATTGTTTGCTCTCCGGATATCCCGCTGAAGAAAGCCATCGAAATCATGGATGGTGCAGGCATTGGCAGTATCATCGCCACCAATGAAAACCGGCGGGCAATTGGCATCTTTACCCTGAGAGATCTGCGTAAAGTAATCGCTGCACCGGAAGTTGACTTGAACATCCCCCTCGAACAGGTCATGACCACTGATCCAAAGTCACTACCACAGAGTGCCACGGCGTTTGATGCGGCGGTGCTCATGGCCGAACATCATTTTGCCCATATCTGTCTCACCAATGATGACGGCAAACTGGTTGGTGTCGTTTCAGAGCGAGACCTGTTTTCACTGCAACGGGTGAATCTGGTCCATCTGACCCGAGCCATTGCCCATGCCAATTCCTTTACCTCGTTGATCCAGATCCGCGAGGATATACCGGGATTGATCCATACTATGCTGGCCCACGGAGCCTCTGTCACACAGATCAACCGTCTGATTACGGTTTTGAATGACTACACAGTGCGCCGGGTTCTCGAACTTGCCATACGGCACTACCCCCACCACCTGCCGGATTTCACCTGGCTCAGCTTTGGTAGTGAGGCACGGGAGGAACAAACTCTGGTTACAGACCAGGACAACGGCATCATATTTCATACATCAGGCCACAACGAGCAGGAAGCGGATCGGGAAGCGCTGTTGGCATTCGCCCGACTGGTCACTCAATATCTGGATCAATGCGGCTTTACGCTCTGTAAGGGCAACATTATGGCATCCAATCCGGCGCTGTGTCTGACCTTGGCGGAGTGGAAGAACAAATTTGAACGCCTGGTACGGACCACGACACCGGAGAACCTCCTGCAATCCACGATATTGTTTGACATGCGCGCGATCTGGGGGGACGAGTCCATGGTTGACGAGCTGTACGATCACCTATTGAAACGGATTGGCAATAACACCTTGTTTCAGAAAATGCTGGCCGGAAACGCATTGCAGAACCGGGCACCACTGGGGTTCTTTCGTGGCTTCAAATTCAGCAAGTCGAAATCCGGCGAAAATAAAGGCAAGCGTATCGATATGAAAACTCAGGGGCTCAACCCGTTTATTGAAGCCATCAGGGTATTGGCACTGGCAAACGATATCCGTGAATCCAATACCCTGAAACGCCTGTCACGTTTGACTGAATTAAAAGTTTTCAAGCCTGCAGATAGTGCCGCATGGGAAGAGGCCTACAGCTTCATTCAAATGCAACGTATGAAACACCATCAGGACTGCGTCAGTGCGGGTACAGCTCCGGATAACATGTTAGACCCTGAAATATTGAATCCCCTGGATCGACGGGTACTAAAAGAAGCCTTTCGCCAAGCACAGCGAATTCAACAGGTTCTGGAGCTTCGCTACCAGTTGTAAATCATACCTTCTCTTACCGGAATACAGATAGACCATGGGCCTTATTGATTCGTTAACCGGCTGGCTGCGCAACGATCCCGCCAAAAAGCAAATCAGCCACCTGCTCCCGGACTCCCAATACCAATCCAGTGACACCAGTCTGGATCAAACGCATTTCACCGTTTTTGATCTCGAAACCACGGGGTTGAATATTCATAAAGACCAAATTCTGGCCATGGGTGCAGTCAAAATAGAGCATAATCGTGTTCACCTGGACCAACAATTTGAACTTTTAGTCAATTCACAGCAACGCGCCTTGTCTGAAGCAACCCTCGTACATGGTTTATCACCGGGTGAAATTGCAACCGGTCACAACCCTGTTGAAGCCCTGACACAGTTCTTTCAGTTTTGTGGCGATACCGTGCTGGTGGGATATCATGTCGAATTCGATCGCGCTGTGCTGGGCCGGGCCTGTAAAAATCTGCTGAATTATAAAGTACCATTTCTGTTTCTGGATGTTGCCGATCTGGCACGGATTTTCCTGAAGGACAGACTCCCCTCTGGACAACGCACCCCGAAAGGACTGGATGACTGGGCGACCTTATTGCAGCTGGATTCCGGGATCGAGCGACACCATGCCAGTGCAGATGCACTGCTCACCGCCGAATTGTTTCTGATTTGCCTCAATCAGGCAAAGGCACAGCAGGTCACAACACTGACTGAGTTGAAACAAAAAATAACACTTTCCGGGAAATTACTGCAAAGTCAATCGCATATATAAAACGGCGGAATAGCGAAACCTGACAGGAAACTTGCGAGCCCGCTTTAAAAGTGAGATAAAGGGTTTAGGGAAGCAAGAGGGCAGACCTATGAATAAAATATTGGCTTTTCCATCCTTAATAATGGACCGCAACTTGAAACAAGCTGTTGCAGACAGAGGCTGGGAATTACGATACGTTAGTCAAGAACTGGAGAGAGCACCGGACGTACTCAAGCTCTATTACCTTCAACCCCTATCCAATCCAACCTTACTCTCCTTCACTTCGCTGTCACCATCTGCATTTATCGACTTGAAGGATCAAATTAACTCAGATTCCCGGCTTCAACCGGAAACAATCTGCAGTGCCCTGATTCATTTTTCAACACAACTGGAGGATGACTATCAGCATAACGACTATCTCCGCCTGCTAATGGTCAGCAGCTGTCTGTATTGCCTGTCTACCGGCTATTTTAGCAATATGAAGCCATCAACACTCTTTGGTCAATGTCATGTAATTCTGCATCATTACATTGATCATCGAAACCAGAGAAGTCACTTTCGACCTTTTTCAATCATTGATGATGCCCCAATATTAAGTCCCGAAGAGCTTCAGGAGCACTCTCATTTGATTATGGCAATGGATCGCCAGTATCATCCCGAGTGGTTCACAACTGCCGAGATCATTCCCTTTCCCGGCGCTTTTTCGGTTTAATTCATTTTCGACTGCATTTAACAACAACTGACTTCCCAAAAAAAACCGGGCCTGAGCCCGGTTTTCCGTTTAGTGCCCCGCCACCGGAGCAGACGCTCCTCTTGGGATGCGAATATCATCCACCAAATGCTGAATATGCTCTGGAGGCGCTGCAGTCAATTTCGCGACAACAATGGCCACTGCAAAATTAAGTAGCATACCAAAAGTACCGATACCCTCGGGTGACACACCAAACAACCAGTTATCCGGGGTGTTCGCTGCCGGGTTAACAAACTTGAAGTAAACGATATACCCGAAAGTAAAGATCAAGCCGGTCAGCATACCGGAGATCGCGCCTTCTTTGTTCATCCGCTTATGGAAAATCCCCAGCAAAATCGCAGGGAAGAAGGATGCTGCGGCCAGGCCGAAGGCAAACGCAACCACTTGTGCCACAAATCCCGGCGGATTAATGCCAAAATACCCCGCCACAGCAATCGCACAGGCCGCCGCGATACGTGCAGCGAGCAGTTCCTGTTTCTCGGATATATTTGGCGCCAGGTTGCTTTTCAATAAATCATGGGAAATCGACGTTGAAATAACCAGCAGCAGTCCAGCCGCTGTAGACAAAGCCGCTGCAAGCCCACCAGCAGCGATCAGTGCGATGACCCAGCCCGGCAATTGTGCGATCTCGGGATTAGCCAATACCATGATGTCGCGATCAACATACAGCTCGTTATTATTGCTTGTGGCTGCATTTGAAATGGTACGCTCACCATTTGCACCGCGATTTTCGCCATCAAAAGCGGGCTTTCCTTCAAATGCGGCCCCGGCTACGTACTGAATTTTGCCATCACCGTTTTTATCCATCCACGCCAGCAAACCCGCATTTTCCCAATTCTGGAACCAGCTGGGCAACGCCTTGTATTCCGCATTGGACACTGTATCCAACAGATTGACACGGGCGAAAGTGGCTACTGCAGGCGCGGTAGTATATAGAATGGCAATGAACAACAATGCCCAGCCTGCGGATTTACGGGCATCTCGTACTTTTGGTACGGTAAAAAAGCGAACGATTACATGGGGTAATCCTGCGGTGCCGACCATCAGTGCAACCGTAATGAAGAAAACATCAACGGTTGCCTTTGAGCCGTCAGTGTATTGTGCAAAACCCAGTTCCTGAGAGAGGCCATTGAGCTTGTCCAGTAAATAGATATCAGTCCCCTCAACGGTACTGCCAAAACCAAGTTGCGGAATCGGGTTACCGGTAATCATCATTGAGATAAAAATCGCGGGTATCATATACGCGAAGATCATGACACAGTACTGTGCAACCTGTGTATAGGTAATGCCCTTCATACCACCCAACACAGCATAGATGAAAACAATCCCCATGCCGATAAACACACCCATGTTGATATCGACTTCAAGATACCTGGAGAACACGATCCCCACACCGCGCATTTGTCCGGCTACGTAGGTAAAAGAGATAAAAATCACACAAACGACCGCAACCAAGCGCGCTGTTTGGGAATAGTACCGTTCTCCAACAAACTCAGGCACGGTAAACTTACCGAATTTTCTGAGGTAGGGTGCCAGACACATTGCCAGGAGCACATACCCTCCGGTCCAGCCCATCAAATATACGGCACCATCACGGCCAATAAACGAAATAATGCCCGCCATGGAGATAAACGAAGCCGCTGACATCCAATCCGCGCCGGTCGCCATGCCATTCGCCACGGGATGAACGCCTTTACTGGCTACATAATATTCACTGGTAGAGCCTGCTCGAGACCAGATCGCAATACCGATATACAACGCAAACGTGGCGCCGACAATCATATAAATCAGGGTTTGGGTATCCATTGTTCAGCCTCCGGTCTCAATCTTCTTCGTGGAAATCGTATTTGCGATCCAGCTTGTTCATTTGCCAGACGTATACAAAAATCAGTACAACGAAGGTGTAAATCGAGCCCTGTTGAGCGAACCAGAAACCCAGTGGGAAACCACCAATTTTGATGGTGTCGAGTGCATCGACAAAAAGGATGCCGCACCCATAGGACACTACAAACCAGATGGTGAGCAGAATAGACAGAATTTTGAGATTTTCCTTCCAGTAGGCCGCTTTAGCCTCCGTCCCTATTTGTGCTTGATCATCATGTGACATATTGGTTTACCTTTATTTATTTTTATTTACACCCATCACAATAGACCCAACATCAAACCCTCGATATTCGACTTTGGTCAAAATATAGCACCATAAAAAACAGACTTTAGTCTAAAGCCGATACGCAACTTGGTTAGGAAATTACGGCTTAAGTAACTTATTTTTCGAGGTAAAAAGCGTTTTTAATGTACAAAAGGTTTTAATTTCACAAAACCGATATAAGTATGCACACATTGCCACCACTTAAATTTTCTTGACGCATTGTAATATTAAGTAGTGATACGTGACCCCGAAACAAAAATCATCAACTCAAGCTGGCCAACAAACCGAATCGGGAGAAGATCGACGATTTAGAAAAGCACTACGATTTAGAGAAGAACCATAACCAGGAGAAAAATGATGACGAAGGGAGAACAATGGCTAAGCGCAATGCAGAGATTGAGAAACGAACTGGAATGAAGGATACAGTAAAACTTGAACGTGCAATCAAATCAGGCCACTTGAAGCAACATACAACCATCCCGGGATGATTCCCGGGTGATCATTTTCAGTTCGCGTTTTGCTTTACTGCGCTTGGAACTGTTGGTTTTCTCATGGACGCCGCCTTTTCGCATGATCGGGTGACATGCATGCATGTTTCGCTTTTTGCTTGATATCTTCACGTTGGAATCCTTCAATAAACTCTGTAATAGAATGAAGAACCTCGACCTGTAAATGTCGAAGTCGTTCGCGATTCTACGCTCATTTTTTTCAAAATAACATCATCTCTTCCAAATCATTTACGCGCTTTGAATTGACTAGTTGGTCGAGCCGCGGAGCATGCTCGGCTCTGAAAAATTCAAAGTAACTATTGGAGGGGTCAAGGGTCGGCAAGCCTGTTTCCAGGCTGATTCGACTGGTTACTACGCCTTCCGGCATCGGCATATCAAATTCAGTTTCGTTTTGCAGTGCTCGCCCCATGTAATCTATCCAGACAGGTAAAGCAGCACGACCACCAAACTCATATTTTCCAAGGGTTTTCGGCTCATCAAAGCCAACCCATACACTAGTGGCCAGATTGCCGTTAAAGCCTGAGAACCATGCATCATGTTGATCATTAGTGGTGCCGGTCTTGCCTGCCAGATCCTGCCGCCCGAGTACTCTGGCCCGCCGCCCCGTACCCTTCTGAATGACATCTTTGAGCATACTTTGCAAGATAAAAACCGACCTTGGATCAACCACTGGCTCGCTTCTTGGCGTATCCGCCCGTTGATAAATCAGTCGACCATTTTGCTTTACCTGCTCGATAAGATAGGGCTCCAGGTCATAGCCACCGTTAGCCAACATGCCATAGCCTTTGACGACCTGAAGCGGTGTCAGTGCAGCACTCCCCAGAGCCAGGGCCAGATTACGATCCTGGGCACTCACGTCAAAACCAAAACGCCCCAGAAACTCCTCCGCATAGGACAGACCGATATGATCAAGTAGTCTGATGGAGACCATATTACGGGATTCATACAATGCCTGCCTCAAGGGAATTGCCCCCTTGTAACGCCCACCGGAATTTTGTGGACGCCATCCCCCTGTACCGTTATCGAATACAACTGGCGCATCATTCATCCGGCTAGCAGCGGTGAGCCCTTTTTCCAGCCCTGCCAGATAGATAAACGGTTTGAAAGTGGAGCCAGGTTGTCGTCGTGCTTTAGTCGCCCGATTAAACTTACTGTGGTGAAAATCATACCCCCCCTGAAGTGCACGAATGGCACCCGAGTGAACATCCAGAGACACCAATGCCCCCTGCACTTCCGGAACCGCTTTATCAGGATCAGTTTTTGACTCTGCGCCACTGAAACCATGGCGTTTATCGTATGCCTCAAGCCCGTTTCGCAAAGCTGAAGTCGCAGCACGCTGGAGTTCACTGTTTACCGTCACCGTTATTTCATAGCCGTCTGTATAGGTACCCTCGCCATAACGCGCCAACATTTCTTCCCGCGCCATATCGGCGACATAAGGTGCGTTTAATTCTGAACGCTGACCATAATATCTTGCCGTTATGGGCTGCTCTTTTGCGAGGCTGATCTCTTCTGCGCTGATATAACCCAGCAGCGCCATGCGATCCAGAATCCAGTTTCGTCGGATCAAAGCTCGCTCCGGGTCAGATAGTGGATTGTATTTGGACGGCGCTTTTGGTAATCCCGCCAACATCGCCTGTTCTGCCAGGGTCAACTCTGAAATTGATTTCCCGTAGTACACTTGTGCTGCAGCGGCAATGCCATAAGCTCGATGGCCTAAGTAGATTTTATTGAAATACAACTCGAGTATTTCAGATTTGGTAAGCTCCTGCTCGATCTGAATCGCAAGGAATATTTCGGTTAACTTGCGTTTTATGGTTCGCTCAGGACTTAAAAAATAGTTCTTTGCCACCTGCATTGTAATTGTACTGCCCCCGGAACGGATGCGCCCGGTTGTCAACAGTTGTACAACACCTCGGGCGAGACCTTTAAAATCAACACCCGGGTGGTTATAGAATCGACTGTCTTCCGCAGCCAGAAAAGCTTGAACCTGAGCGTCGGGAACATCTTCAAAGAGCACTGGAATTCGTCTTTTTTCACCATATTCGGCAATTAACTTTCCATCTTCAGATAGAATTCTCAAGGGAGTCTGAAGCTGAATATTGGCTATTCGCTCGGCTTTGGGTAAGTCACCCGGCAGTATTAAAAATAGACCCAGTAGCAATGACAGGCTGGCAACCAGCGACAACCACAGCGCGTACTTGCCCATGCGCTTCAATAGTGAATGTTTCGATTTGTTTTGCGGATTATCCAATCCTGGTTGAATGTTCACAGCATCTCTCTTTTTCAACATTTGGATTTCTCGGAGATCGATACTGGCTTGATCAAGCAAACCTGATCGGCCTTGTTGCTATTCAGCATACGGTGAGAATCTGTTGATTAGCTATCCAAATTATGGCGAATTATGGCCATATCATTGGTGCACAAAGTGTAAACGCTGAATCAAAGGAATCGAGTTCCACGCAAGACAGATGTTTCCAGGGTATTTTATTAAGAAATAAAAAAGGTCAATTTCGCCAGATAAGCGACAGAGCAAACAGCTTATCAGTATGGCCGCACACGATACTCAGAGCCCAATAGGGGCTGTATCTACGGCCATTAGTCTAGCCTTGCGAAACACCGGAAGTAGAGCAGAAAAAACTGTTCCAACCCTTCGCCCTTGATCACAGATAATACAAAAGCAAGTAGCATGAAAGCAGCACGGCCACCCAGAATACCATAGTTTCCGTAGGCCATAGTCGCGCAAAATAGCCGGTCGGACGGTCTGGGCTATACAGGCTTTTAACACCCGCTGTCAGCTTGTCGACAAGCTGCAAATAAACACGCTGGTAGATCAAACTTATCCCGGACACGGCACGATGGACAAAGGCTGGTGCGAGCTTGCGATAAAACCACTCCACATCAATATTTGTCGACCGTAGTTCCGGCGGGTACAGCCCCTTGAGATTTAACCAGACAAACGCCAATGCGGAGAAAAAAAGCAATTGCAACTGGGTCAATACATGGGTGACATCAAACGGCCAGTATCCTGTTTCATACGGCAGCATCTGGTAAAGCACATTCGGAAAGCTACCGATCAAAATACAGAGCGTGGCAGCGATGGTCATTGCCACTAACATATTCAATGGCGGCTCCCGGGTACGAATGCCGGAATCATGTGCGAAGAAGGCAAAGTATGGAATTTTTATCCCGGCATGATGGAATACCCCTGCGGATGCGAACAGCAGCAACAACCAGACCCAGTCATAACCATTTTCAATCGCTGCAGTCATAATCATCGACTTCGACACAAATCCACTAAACAAAGGAAATGCCGATATCGATGCCGCACCAACGATGCAAAGCACCGTAGTGACCGGCATCGATTTGTACAGGCCGCCAAGATCAGAGCCATTAATCCGCCCTGTCATATGTAACACAGCCCCCATGCTCATCATCAACAAGCCCTTGAAGATTACATCATTGAAGGCGTGGGCCACCGCACCATTGATTGCAACGGCAGTCCCTATGCCCACGCCGACAACCATAAATCCAATCTGGTTGATCATGCTGTAAGCCAGAACCCGCCTCAAGTCATTTTCAATCACGGCGTAGAAAATGGGGAAGCATGCCATTGCAGCACCGATAAAAACCAGCAACTCAGTACCCGGATACCCTCTCGCCAACGCATAAACCGCTACTTTTGTGGTGAAAGCCGTTAAAAATATCGTACCGGTGGGAGTTGCTTCCGGATAGGCGTCTGTAAGCCAGTTATGAAAAAACGGGAACGCACATTTAATTCCAAATGCAATAAAAATACACCAGGCCGCGACCCCCTCCAAACCGGAATGTCCCAGACCAATTTCGGTAAACAACAGCGAGCCTCTGGTCTTTAACAACATCAGCAATCCGGCCAGTAACAATACCCCGGACGAAACCTGGATAATTAAATACCGGATACCGGACTGAAAAGAGCGATCAGTTTTTCGCGCCCAGATCAGAAATACGGATGTCAGCGCCAATAGTTCCCAATAGACAAACAAGGTCAGCAAATCGCCCGCCAATACAGCCCCGACTGCGCTCGCAGCATAAGCCAGCCCGGCCACTTGCTGCACGGTATCCTTGACATGAATCGAATACACTAAAGCAATAAATGCCGCCAGATGAAATAGTTTGGCGAAGATCAGGCTAAGCGCATCCACTTTCACGGGCAGTAACGCATAGCCTAAAAACGAATACGCGAGATCTTGCCCGGGTTCCAGCTGAAACAAATACCAAGCGCCCAAAACCACAAACAGGAGCATGAGTACAGTACGCATTGTTCCCCGGAAAAAGGCGGCGGCTATGGCACCCAGGATCAGCGGTAAAACCGGATAAATCATCATGGCTCCTTGCTTTCGGGGTTGTTTACGTCGTCATCACGGGTTTGGTTATCGTTACCATCACTGATTGAAGTTTGATCATAATAATGTTCATCACGCATGAGCACTTTACGCATCTCTTTCGCGATCACCACCAGCAACACACAACCAACAAAGCCATAAAGGGGGTAAAATCCAGGCAAGTTCTCAAACGGCTGGACAATATGTCGATGCACAACGAAATCGAGTAAAAACAAAACAGCGCAACAAACGTAAAACACCCTGAGAACAATTTTGACATTCTCAGGTTTATCAAAAAAATGCTGTTTATCATCGTGTTCCGGTTTCATTCAATATCTCAACGTAAACTGATTAAGGTTGTGTCCCCAGCGGTATGCGCCCCACAAGTTCAAACAAGGGTGTCGGATAGAAGAACATGACCAGACAACCTGTCGCCGTCACCCCCATAGCGATCAAACAGGCTACAGGTGCCTCTTTCAATCTGGCAGTTTTGGCTTGATGTTCACTGCCAAGTGCGCCGTCCGTCAGCATGGATCCACTTTTGTCGCCACGATAAAACGCACGGATTGGAATGGGTAACAGGTAAGCAATATTGAGCAGCGAACTGATCATTAGAATGACCACGATCGCGAGCTGCTCCGCTTCAAGCGCACCGATAGCCAAAAACCACTTGCTCCAGGTGCCCCCCATGGGGGGTAAGCCTATAATACTGATACTGCCGATCAAAAAAGCGAGCATGGTGAAAGGCATGGCCCTGCCAAGACCAGCCATATCACTGATTTCGGTTTTATGACTGGCAACCATAATGGCACCTGCACAGAAAAAAAGTGTAATCTTGCCAAGGGCGTGAGTCGCAATATGCATCGCCCCTCCCAGCACGCCGGCAGAAGTGGCCAGCAACGCACCAACAATAATGTAACTGAGTTGACTTACGGTTGAATAGGCCAGTCTGGCTTTGAGATTATCCTTGGTCACGGCGATGCAGGAAGCCAGCAGCACCGTAAGCGCCGCGATATAGAGTAAAACATCGGCAATCGGGATACTGGACACCAGATCAATACCGAAAATGTAAACCACGACCTTTAACACAGTAAATACCCCGGCTTTCACAACCGCCACGGCATGCAGTAATGCACTCACCGGTGTCGGTGCGACCATCGCCGAAGGTAACCACCGGTGAAATGGCATGAGCGCAGCTTTGCCAATCCCGAAGCAATAGAGCGCCAACAAGATTCCCAGTGCCATTTTCGACACGTCCGATGAGAAAACGCCTCCAGCCTGAAAGCTGAGGGTTCCGGCGATATTCCAGGTTAACAAAATAGCAAATAACAGGAACGCTATGGATGTGAAGAGCAGTATTCCGAGATAAGTTCGGCCACCTCGTTTGGCAGCCTCTGTGCCTGCGTGAGTGACCAGCGGATAGGTTGAAAGTGTAAGCACTTCGTAGAAAATAAATAGTGTCAGTAAATTTTCTGCAAACGCAATTGCCATCACAGAGCTGATCGCTAACGCAAAACAGACATAAAAACGCGTCTGGTTTTTTTCGTGATGACCTCGCATATAGCCAATCGCGTAGATGCTGGTAATAATCCAGAGAAAACTGGCTACCAATGCAAACAGCATCCCCAAGGGCTCGACCGAAAATGCGAGCGGTATCTCTGGAAGCATGTTGACCCAGGTTACAGCGGCCCGCTCACCTGCCATCACCGCGTCATACAGCGAAACAACCAGCGTAAAAAGCACCGTTGCGGTTGTCAACGTGATTGCTTCACGGATATTTGGCCATTTACCGCAGGCCAGAACAAGCACTGCACCGACTAATGGTGTGACGATGATCCAGGTGATTATGCTCTGTTGCTCGATCACAGCGGCACCTCTCCCTCTAATCTGCCTGACTCAAATAACCATTGGGCGGCCTCACTGGCGGCATGCAAAGTAAACTGCGTATCAATACCAAAATAAACATTCGCTGCAACCAGGGCCCACATCGGTATCAACATTCCCATTGGCACTTCGCTGACTTGCTCATAACGTTCAGGCAAGGGCTTGAAATAGGCCGCTTCGATTACTCTACCGATATAAACAATCGCCAAAAGTGAACCACCCAATACCAACGCGGCTACCAACCAGTTATTTTGTTCCAGCGCTGCCGAGACCAGATACCATTTACTGATAAAGCCAACCGTCAATGGCACACCGATTAAACTCAGTCCAGCAAGCGTAAACGCAGCCATTGTCCAGGGCATCTTTCGGGCAAGACCATTAAAAGCCGAAATCTGAACCGAACCGACCCGGTAAAACACCGCGCCGAGTACCATGAATAATGCCGCCTTCATCAAGGCATGATTGAATACATGCAGCAAACTGGCCATTAAACCAGCCACACTGGCAAGACTGATTCCGAGGACGATATAACCGATTTGCGCCACACTGGAGTAGGCAAGCAATGTTTTGATATTGTGTTGAAAAACCGCCATTATCGAACACTTGTAAATGGCCGTTATAGCCAGGATCAGCAGTATTAATCCCATTCCCATTTCCTGGAAGACATAATCACTGCCGAAGATGGTAAATATAAACCGTATCATCACGTACACGGCAACTTTGGTTGCGGTCCCGGCCAGAAATGCTGAAACAGCCGATGGTGCGAAGGTATAGGCCGGAGGTAACCACAAATGGAGCGGAAACAGCGCGAGTTTCAAACTCACCCCCACCATAATAAATGCCAATCCGGTGTTAATGGTTCGGCTTTTATCATAGGCAGCGACTCGATCAGCCAGATCCAGCATGTTCAGTGTGCCGGTTTTCATGTAAAGCATTCCGACACCAATCAGGATAAACGTTGCGCCAATGGTTCCCATCACCAGATAACGGAATGAGGCCGTAAGGCAACGTCTATCCGAAGCCAAACTCACCATCGTGTAGGTCGAGAGTGAAGATATTTCCAGAAAAACAAATAGATTGAACGCATCACCGGTAATTAAAATACCGGACAACCCCGTCAAACAGAGTAAATGTGCAGTAAAATACAAAGCTTGATGCGCTTCAGGAATTTCCTTGGCAACACTCATACGTGCCCAGGTTAACACCACACTGCTAATCCCCGAAACAATCACCGAGAGCAGTGCGCTTGCAGCATCAATACGCACCTCGATACCCCAGGGAGGCGCCCAACCGCCCACGTGGTAACTGATTACGTTTTGCTCCAGAACCTGCTCCAGCAGCAACAAGCTCACGCCGAAACAGATCCAACTCACCAAAGTGGAAAATGACCAGCAGAGGCTGTTACGCCCGAGCAACAGACAAAGTGGTGCAGCAATCAGGGGGATGATTACCGGTAAAACAGCAATATGTTCAAGTAGCATTAACACTGGTCATCCTGTTCCTGGATTTCATCTTCTTCAACTGAACCGTACGATTCCTTTATGCGCACAATTAACGCCAACCCGAGCGCAGTAGTTGCCACCCCTACCACAATTGCAGTCAGGATAAGGACATGGGGTAAAGGGTTTGAATACTGGACAATTCCCTCAGCGGCTATCGGTGCGGTTCCTCCCGAGACTTTACCCATCGAGATATAAAACAAAAATACAGAGGTCTGAAATATATTGAGTCCAACGATTTTTTTCACCAGATTATTCGCTGAGATAACCACATAAAATCCAGTCATCATCAAGAACACCACAATCCAGTAATTGTAATAGTCCAATAAAAAATTCATGCTCAAACCGCTCTCACCGCTCTACTGGAAAAGGCATAAAAAATATTCAACATCACCGCGAAAACAGTAATACCCACGCCCAGTTCGATTAACAGAATTCCTAAATGTTGACCCGCTACAGGGTCAGCAGCCAATACACTGTAATCAAGAAACGATCCCCCCAAAAGCAAAGCAGCACAGCCAACACTCGCATAAATCAGAACGCCAAGAGGTGTTAGCCAGCGCAACACGGCGGGACTGACAACGTCTGCGGCATCATCCAAACCAAACACCAGCGTATAAAGAATAAACGCCGCACTGGCTATCACTCCCGCTTGAAACCCTCCACCGGGACCAAAATCACCATGAAACTGGACATACAGGGCAAACAGGATAATTTGTGGAATAATGCGTTTAGCGATCACGCGTAATACCAAGTGATCTGTAAAGCCATTGCCCGGTGAGGCCTCTTCGCTCGTATCCCGCTTTACCTTGCGCCGAATACCCAGCAAGGCCAGAACCCCCACAGCCGCAGTGAAGACAACCACGGTTTCGCCCAACGTGTCATACCCCCGATAACTGGCCAAAACAGAGGTAACCATATTCGGTACCCCCACCTCAGTAGGAGACTGCTCAATGTAGCGCGGCGCGACATGTTGGTGGACAGGATTATCAGCCAGGCCAAACGGAGGCATATCAAGTGTGCCGTATAGCAACGCGGCCCCCGTGGCGATCACAACCAGCAAAGGCAACATTGATTTACGGTGGTGGCGGCTCTCTTTTTCGCGCCGTTCCGTCAGTGCCAGCGTTCCGAGCATCAGTACCGTCGAGATCCCGGCTCCAACCGCAGCTTCTGTAAATGCAACGTCCACCGCATCCAGAGATACGAATATCGCAGCAGATAAAAAACTATAGATGCCGAAGAGCATTACAACTGCAAACAGGTCTCTTAAAAATATGACTCTCAGGGCAGTAAGGGCAAGCATGGCCAACAGCACCAGATCAATCAGTTCAGCCATTGGGCGCCTCCGGAGACTGCCCATCTGGTGCAGACCTTTCGAGCGGTATTTGGGGCGAAACATGCTCCGGAATTGTTAATAAACCACCATGCCTGGCAGCCTTGGCGAGAGCATGGGATGCGGTGGGGCTGGTTATGAGCAGGAATAATAGAATGAGCAGTAGCTTCACCGACACCAGGCTCCAACCCGCCTGAAACAACAAGCCGCTGATAATCAGCAATGTTGCCATACTATCTGTGATACTGGCCGCATGCACCCGAGTGTAAAAGTCCGGAAAGCGGAATAGACCCAAAGCACCACTGATGCCAAAAAATACGCCACCAATCAATAGCAGCCAACTCAAACCATCCCAAATCCATGTCATTATTATTGCCCCTATAACGCCACTATTGAGGTGCGGTATATTCAAAAAAGCGTAATACGGCGATCATGCCGATGAAATTGATCAATGCGTAAACCAGAGCAATGTCCAAGAAGTCCGGTCGCCCCGTTAAAAAACCAATACAAGCGATAAATAACACTGTTTTAGTGCCGAACATGTTCACCCCCAAAATTCGGTCGTAAACAGTCGGTGCAAAAAATGCTCGGGCGAGGGCGAAAGCCATGATGAATAAAATTGATATACAAACAGCAGCAAACATCACCCTTCCCTCACCTTGGCAATTCTACGTTCCATATCACCGCTCTCCAGATCCTGGATAGATTGTTTATCCAGGGCATGAACGGTGATGACATCATCCACAATATCGATACTCAGCGTTCCGGGCGTAAGCGTTATGGAATTAACATAGAGCACCCGGCCCAATTCGGCATTACGATCGGTAGAGATAAGCGCAACCGTGGGCGATAGCTCAGGCTTTTTGCTCCAAACCAAACGTACAACGTGGTAGCTTGATTTCACAATCTGCGCCACCAACCAGGCACAATAAAGCATCAGCTTGGGACCCAGATATACCGATTTGATTTCACCGTCGATCGTATCCATCCGCTTGACGATGCAAAGCACCAAAACAATGGATAAGCCACCAAAGAATAGCATTAGCGGAATGAACATACCTGACAATAGAAGCCAGAATACAGTTAACGCCGCGCCCCAGCCGAGAATGTGGGGCCAGGCAATTGGAAGTGATGGAGAAGTGGCTCCACTTTTTTGCAAAATGCTCTCCTTAACCGGACTGCTTCTAAACTCAGAATTCACGATCTAACGTACAACTTAAGGAACCGCGATCAGTCTCTCAACAGGATAGCAGCGACAGAATGCTGTTGTCATTATCACTTTAGCTATATTAATTGCTCTATATCAAGATAGGGTTTCATTTGCTTTATTGATCAAAGCGCTGCCGAATGAAATTCGCCCGTTTACGATTGACACCCAAATCAGACAACCCCAACCGGGCAGCAGAACGGATATGACATATTTTTTCTTCAGGTATCAACAACAACTCCAAATCATCAACAAACCCCAATACAGAAGATGAGCACTCCGCGTGAAGGTAAAACCCATCGTTAGCCACAATATTGACCCCTGGCATAGATCCCAAAATGGCCTTGAGCTTGGCCCAGGCAACAGAGGGCTCATAGTTAAACTGCATCGGTTTGATAAAATGTCGCCCCTCACTTTGACTGGACACACAATTTGGTTTCCAGGAACAAGGCGCGAGTTTACCGTCTCGCGCACCTAAATATTTCGGTCGACGACCTGCCAGAATCCCCATAAATTCACATTCCAGAATCGACAAATTAAGCTGTTATTATCAGTGTAGCGCGACTTTCAAATCTGTATTGCGTTTGCACTAAATTCCTGATTTCCGGGAAACGCTCAATGCCGTGTTCATCAGGTCGGCATTGCGATGAATTAACTCCAGAAATTCTTGGGCTGGCAAAGGCGGACTGTAGTAATAGCCCTGAATCAAGTCACACCCGTTTGCCGCTAACCACTGTAATTGCGCTTCCAGTTCCACACCTTCGGCTACCGTTTCCAATCCCAGGGATTTCGCGAGCTGAATAACCGCACGACAGATTGATTGGTCTTCAGCACTATCCTGAAGATGCATCACAAATGAACGATCAATCTTCAACGTATCGACCGGGAAACGACTCAAGTATGCCAGAGATGAATACCCGGTACCGAAGTCATCTATCGCTAATTTCAACCCCAAAGCTTTCAGACGAGTCAAGGCATCAATCGTACTTGCACCGGAAGTCATCAACATCGATTCTGTCAACTCAAGCTCGATTGTGGCGGGGTTGATCCCGGTCAGTTCCAGTAAATTTTTTATACGCTCCACTAATGCGCTATCACGAAATTGCTGCGGCGAAAGATTAACCGCAATACGCATTTTCTCATTAACCGTCATCTGCCATTTGGTGGTTTGCATAACTGCCTGTTCCATGACCCAGGTACCAAGAGGATGGATTAGCTCATTCTCTTCCGCTATCGATATGAATTCATCTGGCGGAACAAAACCGTAAACCGGATGAGGCCAGCGAACCAGAGCCTCAGCACCAATAATTTGACCGCTAACCGCATCAACTTTTGGTTGGTAATACACCCTCAATTCGGCCACTTCTATGGCCCGCTTTAATTGACTGGCCAAGGTATTCCGCCGTTGATAAAGCTCCCCCAGATCCTTTTCAAAACATACAGTCGCACCTTTACCCTGCTCGGCAGCCATACGCATGGCGATTTGAGCATGCCGGAAACAGCTGTCCATTCCTGATTCACTCTGGATGGTTGCCTCACTATTCCGCAGGGCCTCGCCATCGAAAGTTGCAATACCCGCAGGCGCAGTCAACGCCATCTGCTGCTCATGAAGCGTAAACGGGCGACTTAGATTGGCAAAAATTTTTGCGCTGTATTGATGCGCTTTTGCCAGAGCCGTATTTCGGAGCAACAAGGCAAACTCATCCGCCCCCACCCGGGCAAACATTACATTGACAACTGTTTCTTCACCTTTGCTCAAGTCCTTCAGAACAGACTTCACTCGCTCGGCAACCGTACGGAGTACCCGATCCCCCGTCAATTGCCCGAACGTCTCATTTATGACACCGAAATCATCCAGGTCAAAAACAACGATGCTATGTTGGCTACTCTGAACCACTGACCGTTGCGCCACACGCCTGAGTTCATCAAAAAACATAACCCGGTTAGGCAACCCCGTCACAGGATCATAAAAAGCCAGTTTCCGGGCTCGAGCTGCATTGCTTTTTTCTCGCGTTATGTCTTCAGCATAGATGTTGATATAGCCTTTACGGGGTACTGGAACCAACAACAGCTTGAAGTAACGTTTCAATGCCTGGATCACCATTTTCCGGGATCGCCCATTCGCCATTACTTTGCTCAGAAACGTGCACCATCGACTCGGCAATCGTTCGTCCACCCGGGCATTCAAGACAGAAACGAACCACTCACTCGCCGGATTTGCATATAAAAGCACTCCGTTTTGATCGATTCTGAGCACCGGATTACGGTTCTCCTCCGGAAACGTTGCAAGGCTTTCGATATCCCTGTGTGCCTGATTGAGGTCTTCCAGCGACCGTTGTAAAGCGATATTGGCCGTTTCAAATTGCAATGTCCGCTCTTGCACCCGGGAATCAATTGAGTCATTCAGAAATTGCAACTCCGCCTCTTTGGCCTGCAGCTGATACAATAGTTCAAACTGCTTAATCAGTAGGTGCCTGAAACTGGACTGAACTGCACCCAATTCATTGTGATCAGAAACCTCAATCACTATATCTTCCGGATGGGTAAGTGTCTCACTCGCAAGATCCAGCTGCTCCCGCAGCCGTAAAATCGGTAACAACACTTTCATCCGGATCACACTCATTGTGATCAGCGTGACACAAACAGCAACAAGCAGGGCCACGCCAAGCGCCTGCAAGATAAATTCGATTAATGATGTGGAAATTATTTCAGCATTGACCGTTACATTGAGCAAATAGGTTTGAGAACCAGCATTGAGCACCCACTCGTACTGGATAACATCTGGCCCATGGCGATTCGGAGAATCTGTGAACTGGGCATGATAGGCATACAGGGGATCCCCCTGGTCAGAATAAAGATTAAACGATTTGAGTTTGTCACCATACACCCGGCTTAAAACATCCGGTAAGGCTTGCTGTAAGCCCCATAGCCGTGCAATCGTATCTTCAGCATAGTAATCCAGCGTATCCAGAACCGCCGCCGACGCATCGCTGCCCCGGCGCTCATATTCGAGAATAATATCCTGTTTGCGGGAAAAGTAAGACGGGAATAGAACAATAGATTCAATCAGGATGATCGATACAAACACGACCGCAGTCACCTGCCAGCATATTTGGCATCTGATCCAGTGACCGGGGTTGGAGTTGGGTATCGACATAAACAGCGAACCACGTGGTTTTAATATTCGAAGTATTTCGAAAATATAGGTTAAAAATCACCCAAACACCTAATACCTCGACACATAAGATTTGCAGGTTTCAGCAAAACGATAACCACTTACAAGTCACCTTGATCACAGACAGGCTCGAATACGTTCGGCAAACCCTTGCAGTTTCTCCGTATCTTCCATTTTGTGCCCATGGGCGCGTACCGAACTGCCATCAGCGTATCTTGGAATAATATGAAAGTGAAAATGCGGTACAGTTTGCCCGGCGACACTACCGTTGAGTTGAGCGATCATAACCCCGGGACACTCGAACGCAGACTGCACGGCAGTCGCAACTGTCTTGAGTGTTCTGGTACAGGCACCAAGACCTTCTTCAGATAACTCGAACAGTGTTTCAGCGGGTTCTTTTGGAATGACCAGAGTATGTCCGTCTGTTTGCGGCATGATATCCATAAACGCGAGGGTAAATTCATCTTCATACACAGCAATACAATTTGCTTCACCGCTTAGAATCTTGGCAAAAATGTTTTCGCTATTGTAGGGCACCATCAACTCCTTTTTCGGAACAGTCAAATTTTAAATTGCGCCTATTTTAAGGCATTATCGCTGGCAACAAAGAGGGCAACCCGTCCGTGAACACGCACTTTTACATCGTTAAACCGCTGCTGAAGTACACGCGTCAACGCGTCCAGATGATCATTCTGATTATTAAAAATGCCTTTACGATTATAAAGCGCCATCAAACGCTGCGCCGCAGCATCTGAAATAGTCTGCCAGCCTCGATGAGTGAGCGATGCCTCTTGCTCTAACGAAACACTGTTATGGGCTGTATCACCGGAACTCAGGATGGTACTGCCAAAGAGGACACCACCCGGTTTGAGGCGGGATTTCAAGTTATCAAAGACGGAGGCTTTCTCCATCATAGTACCGGGAATACAATGCAGTACGTAATTGATTGCAATGGACTCAAACGCGCCCACAGAGGATGGAATAACCTCGAAAACGTTGTGTTTGACACTCACAGGCTGATAACGCTTTATTCGGTGTGCGGTTTTGGCAAGGCAATGCTCGCTCAAGTCGAGTAGAGTGATCACAGGGGACGCATCAGGAAAAACACATCGGTCAAGAAAATAACCGGTACCCACACCAACTTCCAGGTGGTGGCTACTGATATAGCGATTATACAGGGCCAGGATTTGATCGCTCGGGCACTGCCATAAAAAGCGATTGGAAAACTTCAGTACCAAACCATCATAAACTTTAAGGGCAAGGGGACTATATACCGCCGCGGCCTTGTCCACCTTTGCTTCAAACATACTATCCATAGACTCTCCTGATACGAACTTGCCGCATCAATCCTGTTGTGCGTATCCCCAATAGGTAAATCCCGCGAACTTGGGTGTTGAAGGCACATATTGGGTATCGAGGGATTTAATCTTGAATCCAGCATCGTGCAAGAGGCGAGGTATCGGGCGATTCAAATGGCAGCCCCCTGCAACTTTATTCCAGTATGGATTTATTTTTTCCTGCCATCTACGTACGGACTCGTCAGGCGCTTCGCCATGCTCACAAAACAGAACCTTGCCACCGGGTTTTAAAACCCGACGCATCTGTTGCAATGCGGTTAACCAGTCAGGAATGGTACAGAGGGTGTAGGTGAGCAACACTGTATCAACTGAGTTATCGTCAAGCGGAATTTCCTCCCCTTTTAACCCCATCCACTCAATTGTGAGCTTACTGGCCTCAATACGGGGTGCAGCCTTTCGGCGCATACCCTCTGAAGGTTCGAGCCCCCAAATGAACTCGACTTTATCCGGATCATAGTATGGCAGGTTAAGGCCGCTGCCCATACCTACTTCCAGAATGCGCCCTTCGGCATGGGGTACAACTTTTTCCCTCTGCTTGCGCACAGGCTTGGTCCCACACGCCACATTAATCAGGTGCGGCAGGATGTAGTTTTCATAAAATGCCATGTCGCTTCCCTATTTCTCTTATCCTGTTCAGGCGAGTGAGATGCCTCGCTGCTGCCCGAGATAGGCAACAGCGAGGCGCTATTTCTTAGTCTCCAGACCCTGAATTATCTTTTCCAAGCGGTCTCCCAAGAAATGGTTTGTCGCTTTTTCCATTGCTCTGGCCAACTCCGCATGGACAGCCATCTCGGCCAATGGCCGCAATCTCCAGATTAAATCGGCAATCTGAGGTAAATCTTCCTTCGGTGGCAACGCATCATCGTCATCGTATTTTTGCAAAACGTTTTCAGCCACAAGCTTAACCAACTCATTGGCAACACGTTCAACATTACCACGCAACATCTGGATAATTTCCAGCAGATCCTCAAAAGGAATCCCCGTTGATACAAGCTCAGCACCCGCCTTCATGGTTCGCATACTGCGCACCTGAACCGTTTTGCCATCGGGCTCCAGGCGCACGAGATCCAGCTTCAAGGCCTTATCAATCGATCCGAGATTCACCTTGTTATCAAACATGGCCAACAGCTCATCAATGCCCATCAATACCGGTTCTTCATCGGTCCACGGACTGGTAAGCGCAGATTCGATCCCCATGAAGTTGCGCAAGTCAAGGCCCTGTTCCAGCGCAGCTAGCAGGTCACCGATCGTTGATAAGGTGTATCCCCGCTCCAATAAATCGCCGATCAGTCGTAATCTGGAATAATGGGCATTTGAATAAATGCCTTTGCGCCCGCGGAGTTTCGGGGGCGGTAACAACCCACGTTCCTGGTAGGCACGTATATTACGGGTTGTTGTTTCGGTTGCGCGGGCTAGCTCGTCAATGGTGTACTCCCGATCAGGAGGCGGCGCATGGGCATCCCCCTTGTTCAGATGAGGTACATACTGAGCAATAAAACTTAAAGTCGGATCTGGCAATGTCATCGTGCTTCGCCGTTAGGTCACTGAAATCACTTTCGTCATTATAACCAATTCATAAAAGGCTTTGCATGTAATTATGCACACCGAATCGCAACACGCCAAGATTGGCCCGATATATATTCACCCAGGAATACCAGTTATTAGGCAAATTCGTTACATAGCGCACATATTGAGACACAAAATGTTACCGTTAAATATTTCCCAGTTTTTGCGCTTCAAAGCGCAATTCATCGCGAAATTTAGGGTGAGCCAGCTCGATCAAGGCTTTCGCACGTTGCGAAATAGATAACCCCTTCATATTCACAGCACCAAATTCCGTGACGATAAAGTGAGTGTCCATTCTTGGATCGGTGACGACTCCACCCTGAATTCTCGGGACAATTTTAGATACACTTTGATTTTTAGCCGTGGAGTGTAGCGCAATTACCGACCGACCATTCTCGGAGGCATAGGCACCACGCACGAAATCAAGCTGTCCCCCGGTGCCTGAGAACGGGTGACCGTTGATTTGCTCCGCGTTAATTTGCCCGGTTAAATCCACTTCCAATGCAGCATTAACCGAAATCATGTTACGGTTTTTGCGAATCACATTTGGGTGATTCACCCAAGCGGCGGGATACCCCACGATCGCAGGATTATTGTCCATAAACCGGTACATCGCTTCATCACCGATCGCTAACGTGAAAACATGTTTGTAAGGCATAACGGATTTTCGATGGCCATTGATAACCCCCGATTTGATCAAATCCACCATAGCCGGAGAAAACAATTCCGTATGCAAGCCGAGATCCTGATGTTGAGTCAACTCCCCTAATACTGCGTTAGGCACACCACCAACCCCCATTTGCAGCGTGTCCCCATCCTTGATCATTTCACTGATCTGGCGCGCAATTGCAAGATCTACGTCACTAGGCATCGCGGGAGAGGCGGACATGAGCGGCTTATCGTGTTCTACGATATGGTCAATTTCACTGATATGGACCGAACACTCACCGAACGTGCGCGGCATGTGATGGTTCACCTCAACAATAATCCGTTTGGCTTTGCGAATCACCGTTGCGCCATAATCCGCATTCGTCCCCAGACTGAAATACCCGTGTTGATCCATCGGTGAAACGGTGACCATGAAACACTCGGGATCAATATGCTCGGTCAGCAGCCGACCGACCTGATGAAATGTCGCGGGAACAAATTGCATCCAGCCCTGATGATCCTGAGGGATAGCATGGCGATCAAATGCACTCATAAACATGGGTCGCGGACACACGACTTCCTGCAGCGCTTCCTTTAACAGGGTATTTTGCAGCGTCTGTGATCCGTGCATGTAGTAAAGGTAGATTTTGTCGAGATCACCGGATTCGATTCGACGGGATAAGCCCGTGATCAGGCCGGGAGGCATTGCCACACTCATGCCAAGTATGACATTGCTGTCATTTTTGACATACCCGACAGCCTCTTCGATGGTCATTAATTTTTCTTGATAAAGTGCTTGAACATCCATAGACATACAGCTCCCTACAACAGTTGACAAGTGATCTTTGCGAGGCTAATCACCCACTATTGCAGTTAGGTGGCGGTTTGATGACGCAATACCGATTGACACTCAAAATTAACGTTTCATTGATATCGTCCCATAAACTAGCCTTTAATTTCGCTAAATATGAACTTCAACAGCAGCTAAACTCGCGGTTTGCAGATAAATTCATTCTTATTGTCTAAAATCGCACTTAGCTTCTAAAATCACGATTAAAGCTAAAACGTATTCGCTCATAACCCGTGTTTCGATCATGATTAAAGAAATTACCAACCAACTTTACTCACATACCCCCTCAGAGCGCTTGTACCACTACACGTCATTCTCGGGCCTGCGAGGAATCGTTGAAAGTAATGCAATCTGGGCAAGCGACATACGCTACATGAATGATTCAGCAGAACTTCGCCATACTTCAGATTTAATCCGGCAGGAAGTCAATCGCAGGATCGTTGAGGATGGCAGCAAGACAGTGCTACTGAACCAGTTTGTAGACTGGGTTGCCCGCAGAATCACCAATGGCCATATCCTGTTCGGTGCCTCATTCCGTTCCAATGGTAATTTGTTAAGCCAATGGCGCGGTTACAGTGCCTTGGGCAAAGGCGTCAGTGTCGGGTTTAGTCCGGAGCATATTGTACAAAGCGCGCAAAGACAGCAATTCCAGGTCGGTCGCTGTATTTATGATGAAGATGAACAACGGGAACTGATCAGCAAAGTCATCATCGCGGTTGAAGCACTTGCCCGTGACAACTTGAACGTACAATCAGCGACGGATGAATGCTTCGCCAATTTATTCAACCGGATCGAATCGGATCTGCTACGCATTGCGGCGATCCTGAAACACCCATCATTCCAGGAGGAAGAAGAGTGGCGCATTGTATCGCCGGTTGTGACCGACTATCTAAACTCCCCGGTTCGATTCAGAGAAGGTGTTTCAATGCTGGTGCCCTATATCGAATTCAATTTAATGCGTCTGGATACACGACGTATTGCGATCGACCATATTTATCTGGGTCCGACTCCGAACATAGACCTCTCCATGAACTCACTGGAAATGTACCTTTCCAGTCAAGGTGCACAACCGGCTAGCGGCATTCACTATTGCCAAATCCCTTACCGGCAACGATAGTTAATAAGATAGCTTATGGCTTACCCGCCCCCCACACTGCATTATAAGTTTCTACATTGTGAGCTTCTGCACCGGAGATGACTGTGACCTTGAACACAGATAGCACGACCCCGCAACCTCGAATCTCAATGTATTTGAGGACACAATATTTGAAGACACTGCTAATATTCCTGCTGCCCGTTCTTCTGACATCATGTTCAGATCCAGAATTGTCCCGGTTAACCCGGTTTTCAACGATTCTGGCGTTTGGTGACAGCCTGACCCATGGCACAGGGGTAAAAATTGATAAGAGTTACCCGGCAGTACTGGCCGAAATGATAAATATTCCCGTGATCAACGCGGGCGTGCCCGGGGAAACCAGTGCAGAGGGTTTAAAACGTCTGCCACAACTCATTGCGGAACATCAGCCAGACCTGGTTATTCTTTGTCACGGCGGAAACGATATACTGCGTAAGCTTTCCCGTACCCAGGCCAAGACCAATATTGCGGCCATGATTCAACAAATACAACAAAGTGGCGCTGAAGTGGTCCTGATCGGTGTCCCCGAATTTGGACTGACCGCCCCAACCGGGAAGCACTACATTGAACTGGCAGAAGAGCTGAATCTGGTTGCAGACAATGACATCCTGTCGTATCTGGAAAAACGGAATCAATTCAAATCAGATAGCGTGCACTTCAATGAAGCGGGTTATCGGGAAATGGCGGGGGCAATTGAATCACTTCTGCGTGACCACGGCGCACTGTAGAGCATGAAATATCAACAAATAAACAAGGTATCCCCTACGTTGCGACTTGAAAACAGCTAAGTTAATCCTCATTTTCGTTTTAAAACCATAACCAAAAGCAGTTTAATTATGAGCGACCAAAACGATACACCTGATCTGCAATTTGATCAGGAGGGCGAGGTATTAACCGCAGGCGATCAAAGCCAAAGCAGTGGCAAAGGCCTGATCATTCCAGATGAAACACTGCCCAATATCATCAGTGTTTTTCCGATCCCCAATCGGCCCTTCTTCCCGGCTCAGGTTCAACCCATTATTCTCGACCGGGAAAAGTGGCAACACTTTTTCTCCGATGTAAAACCGGATCAACCCTTGATTATTGGCGTCAGCTATTGTCAGGAAAAAGACCCGGCATCCGTTTCACCACAAGAACTGCCGGCCATGGGTTGTGCCCTGCGCGTTTTAAACCTCAGTGTTACAGACAAGCATATCCAGCTATTGGTGCAGGGCATGAAACGATTCCGCATTCGGCGCTGGTTAAGTGAAGAGCGGCCATTCAAAGCCGAGGTTGATTACCCGGATAACGCAGTCGCGGTCGACAATGATGAAATTCGGGCCTATGCCATGGCCCTGATTGCAGCGATCAAAGAACTGTTACCCTTAAATCCGCTATACGGGGAAGAGTTAAAAAATTACCTGAATCGATTCAGCCCGAACGAGCCCTCACTGCTTGCGGACTTTGCCGCTGCACTCACAACGGCGGATGGGCAGCAACTCCAGGAAGTGCTCGAAACACTGCCTCTGATCGAGCGAATCGAACGCGTATTGTTGCTGGTCCGGAAAGAGAAAGAAGTCGCCAAGCTACAGAATCAAATCAGTGAGCAAGTGAATGAGAAAGTCAGTAAACAACAACGGGAATTCTTTCTCAAAGAACAACTGAAAGTGATTCAAAAAGAGCTGGGCATCTCCAAAGATGACCGCACCGCAGATGCCGATGAGTTTCGCGCAAGGCTCGAAGGAAAAACGCTTACTGCAGCCGCAGAAAAACGCATAGAAGATGAGCTGAAGAAGCTGTCGATACTGGAAACCGGCTCACCGGAATATGGCGTGACGCGCAATTACCTTGACTGGCTGACCTCCGTTCCCTGGGGCGTGCACACCGAAGACCAACTGGATTTGACCCGTGCTCGCAAAATACTGGACAAACACCATGACGGGCTGGATGATGTCAAGGAACGGATCACCGAGTTTCTCGCCGTGGCAAAATTCACGGGAGAAGTTTCCGGCTCGATTATCCTGTTAATCGGACCTCCGGGGGTCGGCAAAACGTCTATCGGAAAGTCCATTGCAGATGCCCTTGGCCGGAAGTTTTACCGTTTCAGTCTGGGTGGCATGCGTGATGAGGCTGAGATAAAGGGCCATCGTCGCACATATATCGGTGCCATGCCCGGAAAATTCGTTCAGGCGCTCAAGGAAGTGGAAGTGGCTAATCCAGTGATCATGCTGGATGAAATTGACAAAATTGGCGCATCCTACCAGGGCGACCCGGCTTCCGCCTTGCTGGAAACCCTGGATCCCGAACAAAACAGCGAATTTCTGGATCACTACCTGGACTTGCGAGTCGATTTATCCAAAGTATTGTTCGTGTGCACTGCAAATCAGCTGGACAGTATTCCCGGCCCTCTACTCGATCGCATGGAAACCATACGGCTTTCCGGATACATCGCCGAGGAAAAACTGGTTATCGCCAAGAAACATCTTTGGCCCCGGTTACTGCAGCGAAACGGTATCCCGAAAGAACGTTTACGCATCAATCAGGCAGCATTGAAAAAAGTTATCGAGAACTATGCACGGGAAGCCGGTGTTCGTAACCTCGAAAAGCAACTAAACCGGATTGTCCGCAAAGCCGCGGTCGAACTCAGTGAATCACCGGAATTACAGGTTCGGATCGCAAAAGAGGATATTGAAAAATACCTCGGCCAGGCGACTTTCAGCGCAGATAAACTGGACAAGGGCATCGGGGTTGTCACCGGTCTCGCGTGGACCGCAATGGGCGGCGCAACGCTTCAAATTCAGTGTTCCCGCATCCATTCCCTGAATCGCGGGTTTCAACTCACCGGACAACTGGGCGATGTCATGAAAGAATCGGCAAACATCGCCTACAGCTTCGTGATGTCGAATCTAATGCAGTTTGGTTGCGAACCCCATTTCTTTGATGAGTCCATGATTCATTTACATGTACCCGCAGGCGCAACACCAAAGGACGGGCCAAGTGCGGGTATTACCATGGCAACCGCCCTCATTTCCCTCGCCAGAAACCAGCAGCCGAAAAAGAGTGTCGCCATGACCGGTGAATTGACCTTAACGGGCCAGGTCCTGCCCGTAGGCGGGATCAGGGAGAAGGTGATCGCCGCCAGGCGGATGGGCATCAAGGAACTTATTCTGCCGAAAGATAATCAGGGTGATTACGAGGAACTGAAAGAGTACTTGAAAAAAGGGCTATCAGTGCATTTTGCCAACCATTTCAGAGATGTCTATCACATCCTGTTTCCCTGACATTATCAGAATATTTTCCGCTCGATCAGCAACCCGGCCTAACGCCGGGTCTGCCCTCTGCAGGTAAAGACTTCAGCTGCTACACTATTCCTGTATGCCTACACTGCTCCTGTATGCCTACACTGCTCCTGTATGCCTACACTGCTGCTGTATGCCTAAACTGTTCCTGAATTCCTGCACAGGAAAAACAAATCCGGATTAATGGAAGTACTTGAATGACGCACTCTCCCTGGTTGATTCCGCCAACATCTGAACTCGCTACTGACCGCCCTGCACTCATCTGCATCCCCTTTTCAGGCGGCAGCGCACAGTACTTCCATACCTGGCGCAAGGATCTCGAGCACGCGATTGACCTCAGAGCTGTGCAGCTACCCGGACGGGCCGAGCGCTTTCAGGAAGCGACCATAGAAAACATGGAATCGTTGATTCCACCATTGGCCGAAGCGATTCACGGTACAATTTCAAATGACAACACAGGTACCAACCACAAGCCTCGCACTCAACCGTTTTCCCTCTTCGGCCACTCATTGGGCAGCTTGATCGCTTTTGAACTCTGTCATTATCTCAATGAGCATTATGGCATATCCCCTGAACACCTGTTTGTGTCCGGGCACAGTGCGCCACATTGTGAATGGCCCGAGACACGACGCCGACCCAGAATATTATCATCGCTACCCGAAGCGGCATTTATAGAACAATTAATTCGACTTGGGGGCACCCCACAGGAGCTGCTGAGGGATCGCGAGCTATTGGCGTTTTTTCTGCCAACACTGCGAGCGGATTTCGGGCTTCTGGAAAGTTACAAGTTCCAATCCCGTGAACCACTGGACATACCCGTCACGGCTCTGGGTGGACTCTCAGACCTTAATGATGTGCCACAAACTCAGGTCAGGGCCTGGGCAGAGTTAACCCTGGCAGATTTTCACTGTTTTATGCTGGAGGGTGATCACTTTTTCATCAACAACCAAAAATTAAAAGTGCAAGAAATATTACTCACCACACTGACATCAAATCATAAAAAACGTCAGGCAACGGGCGCAACAAGGTTCACAGAGCAAACGACCTAACCAGAGACTTCACCACTGATACCGATATGAAAAGCGTACGGACTTCAGTGGTGCATCCCTGACACAAAGCGCGGTATTAAGCTGCAACCGCTTCTGCAACAAGATCCAGCACGTCTTGAACCGACTGGATTTTCTCTGCTTGATCCTCTGGAATTTCCACATCAAACTCTTCTTCGAACGCCATGACCAACTCGACAGTGTCCAACGAGTCTGCACCCAAATCTTCGATAAAACGAGCTTCAGGCGTCACTTGCTCTGGTTCAATATCCAGTTGCTCACAAATCACTTTTTTCACTTGCTCAAACATATCTGACATCGCATATTTCTCCATATAAACAGGTAAGCCGATTTGACTTGTGACTATTTTATGAAGCCACTATGACAGAATGTTGACGGACTCAATTGAATAACGGATTTACTATTCCATCGCAACAGATCAAGATGCAATGAATTCAAGCGTTGTTCATACAACCGCAAAACTCCACGCCTATTGTGTGCAATTTTATTTGGATAAATGGATGAAAAAGATTACAGATGTTGTCGTTTTGGGTGGCGGAACGGCCGGGCTCATTAGCGCGATAACCTTACGCAAACACTGCCCGGAGCTATCCATCAAACTCATTCGCAGCAAGGCAATCGGCGTCATTGGCGTTGGCGAAGGCACACTCGGCAGTTTCAACCCATTCTTTTTTGACTATCTGGGACTGGATCGCGGCGAATTTTATCGCCAGGTCAATCCAAGCTGGAAACTGGGCATCAAATTCCGCTGGGGACGACGAGGCGCATTCAACTATGCATTTTCACCCAACTGTGACTGGCAATGGGATGACCTTGCTTACCCAAACGGGTTCTATTGCCAGGATAACTTTCTGCACACCTGCCAATATTCATCATTGATGGATGTTGATATGGCTTTTGTAAAGAAACCCAACGGCGACCCGCTCATACTGAATGATGCCGTATTTCACCTCGAAAATACGCGCTTTGTAGATTATCTCGAAAGCCAGGCTGAAGCTTTGGGTATTCCATTGATAGACAAAAAGGTCAGTAGCGCGACCTGCTCGGAACGGGGCGTATCAAGCTTCTTACTCGAGGATGGAAATACACTTGAAGCAGACCTATTCATTGATGCATCGGGTTTTAAGTCCGTATTGCTGCACCAACACCTGAACATTCCGTTTCAAAGCTTTGAGTCTTCGCTTTTTTGTGATCGCGCACTGATCGGCACCTGGAAACGTACAACCGAAGCAATACGCCCTTACACGACATCAGATACAATGAATGCCGGGTGGTCATGGCGAATTGACCATGAAAGCCATATCAATCGAGGCTACGTCTACTCGTCGTCCTTTCTCTCACGAGATGCAGCAGAAACAGAGTTCAGAACCGAAAATCCGCTACTGGGAGACTTGCATGAGATCAAATTCACTCCCGGGAAATATGCACGCAGTTGGGAAAAAAACGTCGTCGCGATTGGCAATGCCAGTGGTTTTGTTGAACCCCTGGAGGCAACATCCATAGGTATCATCTGTGCCCAGAGCAAAAAGCTGGTCGACGCCTTGAAAGCCTCGCAAGGCGCACCCAACCAGATGATACGGGACTTATATAATCACTATGTCGATACTCAATGGGAAGCAACACGACGCTTTTTAACACTGCACTACAAATTGAATACCCTGCTGGATAATTCTTTTTGGCAAACATGCAATTCCGAAACCGTTACCGGCGATTTAATTTCCGAAATGCTCCAGTTTTATGAAACCTATGGACCTGACAACCGCTTGATGAGGGCATTTTTACCAGAAAGTGACCCATTTGGCATCGATGGCTACTTGACGATTATGGTCGGCATGAAGCACCCATATCCGACTGCAGCATCAGTTTATTCCCATCCCCCACTCTCAGAGGCCGATAAAGTACGTTGGCGTACGCATCAACATTACTATCGAGAACAAGCTGAACAAAACGCCCTGAGTGCTCAAGAGGCATTGGCAATTATAAAAAGCCCGGATTGGGAGTGGTATCAATAACTGCGGTGTGCTGACACCGCAGTTAGAGGGATCAGGCCACAGAGATCAGGCCACAGGCTTCACAACAAACAACAGGTCTCCTTTATTG
The DNA here is from genome assembly GCF_002162375.1 of Oleiphilus messinensis. Taxonomy (GTDB): domain Bacteria; phylum Pseudomonadota; class Gammaproteobacteria; order Pseudomonadales; family Oleiphilaceae; genus Oleiphilus; species Oleiphilus messinensis. The sequence goes on from NZ_CP021425.1 coordinate 4,276,680, forward strand.
ATCTGCTGACCATCTGAGCCTTTGATGTGAGTCACCTTGTATTTACTGCCGTCAGGATAGAGTGGTCCCCTTTTTTGATTGAAACTCGCCAGCGTCAGCGGCTGGAACATCTTCATCACTTCCAGCAAACACAGGGTTTGATCTGTGGTGATCATATCCCCCTCTTGAATGAACGCGGGCTTGTTTGGAGCCGGAGAGCGATACAGTATACTGTTGGAAGGCGCGAATACCTTCAATTCATCCGATCCATCCACTTTAATATCATCCAGCTCGGTAGCGGAATCCTCAACCCTGGCTTTACCCAGATGCGCACTCAATTCTTCGGGCCGACGCTTGGCTAATTCCGGAAGGTAATCGGTATCGTAATCACCGGAAAGGAATACATCATCTTTCAAAATAAATGTCAGTAGCGGGATATTCGAGCTAACACCGTCCAGCTTGACCCGTGCGAGATAATTGCTCAGTTTCTGCACGGCATCATTTCGGTCTGTACCGTAAGCCACAATCTGGGCAATAAGGTTATCGTAATACGGCGGTACCGTTTTATCGGATCCCACAGAAACAATGCGGGTGATATCCGGGTCATCCGGGAAGTCACAAAGTTCGACTTTGCCAGGCGTAGGCTCAACCTTGATTTCACCATTGCGAACAGAAACCTGCTCCGCGTTAATTCGCACCTCAACGGCGTATCCATCCTCGCCATGCTTGAGCTCAGCAATTGACTCGCCTTGGGCAATCAACAGTTGCTGGTGCACGATGTTAACCCCGCTCACCAGTTCTGTAACCGGATGCTCAACTTGCAATCGGGTATTCATTTCCATGAAATACAGTTGGTCGCGGTCGAGGTCATAAATGTACTCAACGGTACCTGCGCCGTTATAGTCGCAGGCATCAGCAAGCTTGGCTGCGCACTCTTTTGCCAACACACCTTGGTGTTCCGGCAGCAATGTCGAACCGGACTCCTCGACAATTTTTTGTTTATTTCGCTGCACACTGCAATCACGCAAGCCAACGACCTGTGTATTACCGTGGGAATCTCGCAACAACTGCACTTCGATATGACGGAACCGGGTCACAAATCGTTCGAGGTAGATATCATCCCGACCAAAACTACTGCGTGCTTCGGCTTTTATTGTCAAAAATTTAGCGATTAATGAGGCTTCATCTTCAACGACAACGATGCCCTTTCCACCACCACCATGGGCAGCTTTCAGAATTACCGGGAAGCCAATTTCTCTGGCAATCGCCATCGCATCTTCTTCATCTTTTAACAAGCCATGACTCCCGGGCACGACGGGAACGTTCAGGCGAAGGGCGGTATTGATTGCCTGCGACTTGTCCCCCATCATCGCCATACTGGACGGACTTGGGCCGATGAAATTCAAGCCTCTTGCGAGACACTGATAAGCAAAGTCACTGTTCTCCGAAAGGAAACCAATTCCCGGGTGCAGAGCCTGTGCTCCGTGCAACTTGGCGATACGCAACACACTTTCGCCATTCAGGTAACTTTCATCCGATGTGAAGCCCCCCAGACAAACCAGCTCATCTTCCTGACGAAGCATTTCTGCAGCGACAGAGGTCATGTCCGGATCGGACTGTACCAGAATCACCTTCAAGCCAGCCTGCTGTACTTGCGCGATCAATTTCACCGCAGTACAACCCCGGGCATGGATCAACACGCTCTCGAACTTATCAAAACGCTGCGCAACCTCTGTTTCACCGCGCTTTTGTAGCCCGGTTTGCGCAGGGATCCGTTTTTCCATCCAGTTCTGAATAACTTCGGGCACGCCCACGGACGGGGTTGGGATATCCGGGTCAATCACTTTCAGACGCGGATCCAGATCTTCAATGAAGGGGTTTTGCACCAACCCTTCCATACTGTCTGAAACACGAGACAGGTAATTCGACAAGGTCGCCGTTACCGGCAGAAAATCCGGCACTACAATACGGCCTGCAAACGGCATATTGGTGCCGGAAAAATACCAGGTATGAACCAGTGGATGGGTAACAAAACTCGCTTGAGCCCCTCCGGTACAGTCTCCGTAGCCAAAAACAAGCACCGGTAAGCCCACTTCAGACACAAATCGATTCAAGTGCTCGTTGACCACCGCCATGGAAAACAAAGCCGATGCACCTTCTTTGGTTTGCATCCCGCCAGAGCAGACAAAACACACAACCGGTATCTGTTGCCGGGTGCATTCTGTCATGAGTCGACAGAACCGTTCGGCACTGGACATATCAAAGGCCCCCGCCTGAAACGCATGGTTTGAAACCAACACGCCCATCTGCGCGGAAGAATGGCCTTCCACCTGGAATCGTGCGATCCCGGTGATTACGCCAGAGGTCGTTCCACCTTTCTGGCTTTGTTTTTTAATCGCCTCACCGAAACCGGGGAAATTTCGCGGATTGGCCGATGTAAGATCCGCATCCAGCTCCTCAAAGTCAGTAAAAAATTTACTGATAATGTCATGGGGCTGAAAGAAAGCCGAGGGCTTTGAACTGTTAAGAATGGCCTGGATACGCAAATCTTTTTCCGCTTGAACCAGGCGATTCCAGAAGTCTTTTCGCCGCCCGATGGACACCGGGGTAAACTGGCCGGAGAATGATTTTCCCTCATCCAGCGAGGCGTAGTAGTCAGGGAACAGGCGATCAAAGAAGTAACTGGCAACCACAAACAGCACTTCTGACATCCGCGGATGCTGGGTACGTTTCCATTGCTCCGCAGTTTGCATATAGCGAGCCAGATTACCTGTCTCACGGGCCTGAACAATCCAGCGCAGGAATTGCATGCGCTGATCATCGGAAAGCCCGGCTTGATCCATCAAATGGCACATCAATTCACGGGACAATCGACTTTTTTCAGCCAATTCCGTAACGATATCGGTCATACCGTCCAGAATGACCTCGTACATCCGATCCAGTAATATTAACTGCTGGCAATACTGGGACAGGACATCCTTGTATTGTGGATCACGGATAACATCGAGAACCGATAACTGATCGGCAGCAAATTGATCTGCAGAATACTCCGCATCAGCTGTGGCCAGGTAGTTGGTCAATTTTGCCAAGTGATGTGACGCATCGCCTTGCCAGCCATTATAGAGGTGGAACGCGATTTCGAAGCACAACTCATTGTACGCTTTCTCGAATTCATCTTCCGGATCCCCGAACAACAAGGCCGCAACATAACTCCGCTTTTCACCCCGGTGTTCGGAGGTTTCTTTCAGGCGGGTCCAAACCCGTTGCAGCGTATCCTCGTAAACAATTCGCTCTTTGCGGCCAAGCCATTGTTCAAAGCGCTCTGCCAAAATCTCCGCCAGATGATCCTGAGCGCCATTACCTTCGGGTGTAACGGCAGCCTCGGATTGATTTAAAATCTGTTCTACCGATCCCGTGGTGAGACGGGTTCTCAACAACACGGCCTTTTGAACTTTCAGCGCATACTCAAAAACAGAGGGATAAGTCGCGATGTCATAGTCGTGCAAAATGCGACGATCCCGATTGCCGGTGCTGTACCGGATACTGTTTTCCAGGTAAGAGGGCGCGACATTGGTGATTTCTTTCAAGACATGCCGGGACTCTGTTCGAATCCAGGCCAGTGACTCCAGTATCGCTTCTCGCAGATTTTCAATATTAAACGCGCCATCTGCCGGGGAGTAATTAACGACGCCATCAACAATGCCGTCCAGCGCCAACTCAGCCGCATGAACGCCAACCAGCTGTGCACAGGCTTGCCAGGAAAGCCGCTGCTTGCGGGCAATCGCCGCCAGACCTTTGGGTTGGATGGTACTAAACAATGCATCTTTTACTGCAAGCATCACGTTACTGGCAGCTAACGGAATCGCGCCACCGGAATAGCCGGTACCGAGCACAATACCCACCACAGGCACAGTGAGATCCGCCATAACGGCAATCAATTCAGAAATACTGTGCGCCTGGTTATGCTGGTTTGCCTCGACACCTGCGTTCGCTCCCGGGGTGTCCATAAAGGTAATGATCGGGCAATGTTTACTTTCCATTTCCCGCGCCCACTTTGTCGCGAGGCGATGATGTTCTGGATCCCACACACCATTACTGACTTTTCGGTTTTGCGCCATGAAGGCCAGCTTAAGAGGCCCTTCTGGCGTGTTCACCTCACCTTGCGCAAGATACAAGGAGCCGTGCTTGCGTTCACCATAGAGTTTGGTGGTCAACTGTTTGATTACCCTGACGGCAGACCAGCGGTCACTACTCTCTACCGGATCAATAACAACATCCCGATACTGATCCCCGCTCAAGCGGCGCAGATTATCAACATTGTGCTGTAACTGCTCTTTTTTGAGAAATGCTGTACCGACACCATCGAAACGGATCGCTCCGGAAACGTTGGTCGCGTCCCTTTGACCGTCCAGAACAGAGGGTGAGGCCTCCATCGAGCTGGGTGAGTCAGCCTTGAGGCCAGCCTTGATTTGTTCTGCCAGACGTTCAATCTCCATGAACAGGTCTGCCGCTGCATGTTGTTTCCGTTGCTCAGGTGTGCGCATATATCAAATTCGCCAACAGTAGTTACTAGAAAAATCGTTACTTAAAAAGTATTGCTCAAAAACTACATTTACAGGGTTAACTCAGAAATGTAGCTTAAAAATAAATTGTTTCCCGCCCGGTGAGTATAAGGGAATATGATGTTCAACGGTATTATTGCCTACCCTGTCGCAGCTGTGAACACCAGAATTCCGGTCACCAGACCAACGGTGCAAGATCCATGAAAAGATGGGTCTTCACAATCGAAAATCAAGTCTAGATGGTCAAAGCCATCGACCAATTCACATTCACTCTCCCGTCCCCGGTGTTTCGGGGTTGCCTTTGATCATACCGACTCTCAAGCTTGCCGCAGAATAAATTTTTACGCCGTCAGCAAAGACCTCTCCGTCAGCGAATGCGACCGATACATCTTTTCGCAGGATTTTTTTAATATGAAGATGGTAGCGAACGGTTTTGCAATCCGGTAAAACTTCTCCGAAAAACTTTACCGTACCCACGCCGAGCGCCCGCCCCTTGCCTTCTCCTCCGGACCAGGCCAGATAGAACCCCAACGACTGCCAGAGGCCATCCAGCCCCAGGCAACCCGGCATTACTGGATCACCTGGAAAGTGGCAGGCAAAAAACCAGGCATCCGGCGTTACATCGTACTCTGCGATGAGCTCACCTCGACCATATTGCCCACCCTGATCACTGATCTGGACAATCCGATCCAGCATCTTCATATTCCCTTGAGGCAGCTGCATGATATGGCTACCCTCTTTAACACTGGCCTGCTCCGCCGCGAGTAATTGAAGTTCACGGTTCGAGTAGCTCGATTTTTGCAGCATCAGTCTTTCCTTTCAATAACCCTGAAGAGAGGGCTACAGTTTCGTAATGTAGAAAAACGGTCACGCAAACTTAATGATTTAAAGGAATCATTAACGCAACCTCCTACACTATTCTAAAACCGCGTTTCATTCCTGGCTTGACCCAATGTCATCAGTTTATGACTTTTTGTATTGAGGTTTTCGCAACACAGGATTTCCCGTACACTTTGCCGCTGGCAGGGGTTGCCCCTGAACGCAACTGAGATTGACTCTTAAGGACCGCATCGATAATGAATCAGCACGATCTTCATCAGGAATGGCTAGACGACTTCGAAATAATAAGTCACTTTGATGACAGCCTTGTTAAAAGCGAAACAGAGCAGCTGGTTCAACATCCGAACTTTTTGAGACAGTTGCACGAGTTGTTCGACGCCGTCATGCCAAACCAGGACAATACCGACTTTATCACCCTGTTTTTAAACAAACTTCGCACTGCTCAAACGATCGATGATTTACAACACTTCGAATTGAAGTTTTTGCAAATTGCCATGGCCAGCACCTTGAAGCAAGTTGAAACCATTGGTCTTGATCGACTTGATCCCGCAAACAATTACCTGTTTATCAGTAACCACCGCGATATCCTGTTGGATCCGATGCTCCTGAACTGGGCTCTGCTCACCCAAGGATTCGGCAGCTGCCATTGTGCCATTGGTGACAACCTGTTAATCGACGAGTCCGGGAATCGAGTGGCCCGACTCAACAAATGTTTTGCCGTTTTACGCTCTGTAAAAAGCCCGAAAGCCATGGTGCGCGCCTTACGCACACAAAGCGCTTTTATAAGGCACTTGTTTTTCAATAAACAGGGAAATATCTGGATTGCACAACGTGAAGGCCGCTCCAAAGACAACACCGATCAAACCAATCCCGCATTAATTAAAATGCTTGGTTTAGGTAAGCCGAAAGAAATGGGTGCGGATGAGTACTTGCAACATCTTCGTATCGTGCCTGTCAGCCTGTCTTATGAGTGGGATCCATGCGACCTGCAGAAAGCACGGGATTTAATTGAGCAAGAACAGGGTGAATACGTAAGAGCAGGTCTATCGGATTTGCAGGCGGTCAGAGATGGTTTAATCGGACACAAAGGCCGGATTGTTTTCAATTTTGATGCAGATTTCCACAAAAATTCGGCCCTATTTACAGACTACAGCACATTGACTCGCGCAATTGATCAATCCATCCAGAGCCGATACCGGCTCTTTCCCGTGAACTACGCGGCAGCAGAGCTGCTCAATAATTCTGTAGCCTCTACAGTAGCACCTGAATCCCCGGATGTTACGTCCCAAGATATCGATCAGGCAAAGGATGCATTAATTGAAAGGCTTCGCGATGCAACGCCATTAGAACGAGAACGCGTTTTACAAAGCTATGCACAACCACTCCTTACATTCCAATCCCGGCACCGGACAGAGTGAACCTAACCTCGGCTAAAATCCGAGAAAAACCGCATAAATTTTTGCAAAGTTAAACGGATTTTTGTAACCGGGCTTGTTACACAAACAAGCCCTGCAGACACACCCTGTTACAATCTGCAACAATACCCACTTACAGATACATTTTGTTACGGTTCCACCAAATCTTTTATGACGCGATTTTCAGCTTTTCACCGCCACTACCCTTCTCGTTATATACCCTTAGCAGGAGATCCCCAAGATAATTGAGGTGCAGACGGAATGTGGATTTTGAACACAAAGTCATTATTTGACAATAACTTATGGGTGAATGTAACGGTACGCTATCTTCTCCCTTTTTTCACGGGAAATTAAGCAGACAGCTTTTAAGCAAGTCCCCTGGCTGAAACACGTAAAATCCAGATCTACAGACCCTGGCTTGAACCAACCTCCATTTCTTGAATAAATACCCCTTTTAATTCTTGCACTTAAAAACATAGAGCTTGCAACCTGACTGTGAAAGCCTCGTCAGATTTGAAAAGTTTAGCGCTCACCTGACACTGAACCTCAATGAGTCTACGCAACCCAAAATACTTACATATTTTTACATAACCAAACCTATCGTCACCCACTTTTACACCTCTTACACTTTCTTACATTAACTTACACCAATCGTCGTTTTTGAACACATTTTTGACTTTTGACTTTACGCCCCAGCTCTCCCAATAATCGATATCACACCTGCTGAGGCCCCTCTGGAGAAATCAGTCCAGTCATCAAAAGGGAACGTACAGGATTAACTTAAACGCTCACGGAATTAAGGATCGACGAGGCTATCGTGAAAAAGATCATAATCTCCCATGTTGGATTGCTCGAGCGAGACATGGTTTTGCTCAAAAATCTTTCACAACTGAGTACAACCTGGCTTGGCAACTTCGAATTAGCCGACCACCCTGGGCAATCCGGCGGACAACTGCTTATCGTTGACGCGGACAGTGAAGCCTCAAGACGCACGTGGTATGAACTCAAGTCACACAGCTGGTTCGAAAAAACCATTGTCATCTCACGACAAAAATCCCCGATTAAGGGCGCTGATATTCAACTTACACGACCGCTCATTTTCCGTCGACTGGCGGATGCATTGCAAAAAGTCATGAGTGAACCCAGTAGCCGCGAATCCTCGCGCCAGGGCAAGCGGGTTCTGATCGTAGATGATAGCCCCGCAGTGCAAACGTTCCTGAATGAAAAACTGCGCCATTTTCTGGACGGGAATACGGTAATTGATATTGCCGAGAGTGGCGAAGCGGCCATCGTGCAAGCACAAGACAATGAATATGACCTGGTCTTTATGGATGTCATGATGCCAGGAATGGATGGCTATACCGCCTGCAAAATGATTAAGGCCCACAGCCAGTCGAAAGTCGTCATGCTGACCAGCAAATCATCTGCCATTAATCGAGTCAAAGCAAAAATATCCGGTTGTGACGGCTACATCACCAAACCCCCGAAAGATCAGGAATTAGCCCAGGTTCTACAACGTTATGTTGGTGCCCCAGAGCACACAACGAGCATCGATAACATGCCGGTATATGGCCGGTAAATCATAAACAGTGAAGGAAAAGGTAAAGGAAAAGAGCATGACTAAGAAAGTACTTATCGTTGATGACAGCGAAACAGACCTGAAGCACCTCGAATCCGTTGTTACCTCGGCATCCTATCAAACGATCACTGCCCGATCAGGACAGGAAGCACTCGACAAGGCTCGAAGCGAGAAGCCTAACTTGATTCTGCTGGATATTATCATGGGTGAAATGGACGGATTCAGCACCTGTCGGGAAATCAATCAAGATCCTGATCTGTTGAATATTCCGGTGGTTTTCGTTTCCAGCAAAAATCAGAAAGTTGACCATATCTGGGCCGCAAAACAAGGCGCTAAAGCGCTAATTTCTAAGCCCTTCAAGAATGAAGACATCCTTGCACAACTATCAACTTACGCATAGAGAAAAACCATGCTAAGCCCCTCTGAAGCGATCAAATTACTGGAAGCTCAAAGCAGGATCCGCATCGATCAGGCCAAATCCATGGGGGATCAGGCTCAAGACTCCGAAACGAGTCCACCCCTCTCGTCGGAACACTCCGCCTTTTCCACGAACCTGGATAAGGAGCACACCTGGTTTTCATTGAAACTGGGTTCGAACCTGCCCGATGCATCAGAGGGGATTGGTTTACTCATCGGAACGGACAGCAATAAAGAGTTAATTGAAGCACCCGACATCTGTGCCGTTCCCTTCAGCCCGGATTGGTTAAAAGGCTACATGAATGTGCGCAGTCATATTGTACCTGTGATTCGTCTGGAGACTTTTCTGGGCATACACATGGCACAGCCGGAATTGGCTGTTAAGTCAGCCGCCACCTCTGAGGCATTATCCTACGTGCTGCATTTCGAACGTGGTCCAGAGTCCTTTGCAATAACCATCCAGCACTTCCCGAAAAAAATCAACCTACCTTCGGGAGCACAGCTGAAAATGCAAATACCACTGCCGGACAGAATGCAAAGCTGTATCGGTCATCACTACCGTTTCCAAGGTATCTGGTGCGAATGGCACATTGACTCATTTTGCCAACTCATTAACCAGGCGTCACTCAATGCAGCGTAAAACCCCGGCCAATTTCAAGGAGAGCAACATGCCACATAAAGTGTTTTCACTTCAGCGCCTTACTTCATTATTCTCCCGTCGCCAGCGCGGATACAGCCCGTTGCAGAAGCAAAAACGAGTCGTGGTTTTGCCCGCGCTTTTCATGCTCTTGACCCCCACATTCAGTCACGCCGCTGATCCCGGAGTCTATGGCGACAAAATTGTGCTCGGTGGCGTGCTCGATCTGGAGGGACAATCTCGAGGTTTGGGTATTGGCATGCGCGAAGGTATCATCGCAGCCTTCTCCGGTGTCACGGTGCAAGGCAAGCGGTTGGAATACCGGGCTGAAAACGACTCCTATACACCTGAGTTGACCCAGCGACAAACACAGCGTTTGATTAACGAAGGCATATTCGCCATGGTCGGCAACGTCGGAACACCTACCGCCAAAGTGGCCCTGCCGATTCTGGCCGACAATAATGTGCCCGCAATAGGATTCTTTACCGGGGCCGGTCTCCTTCGCCCGGGTACCGGGAATATTATTAACTATCGTGCCAGCTACGTTCAGGAAACCGCAGCGGTGATTGAACAAAGCTTCGAAGCGGGAATAAAGCCTAAAGAAATCTGTGCCTATGTTCAGAACGATGCCTACGGTATGGCCGGTGTTGCAGGCATAAAAGTCGCACTGCAAAACCGACCACAAACCCGTGAGATCGTCGCTCGACTGGATGAACTACTGGAAAAAAGTGGCGACAACCCCAACCGCAATGGCATCGGGCCCGTCGGGGTTTACCAGCGCAATACGCTTTCTTCCCGAGCCGGATACGATTCACTCAAGCAGTGGGAGAGTAGTCAGAATACGACATGCAAGCTGGTGGTAACCGTTGGCACCTACAGTGCAATCGGACGCTTCGCAGCTTACTCACGGCAAAAGGGAAATCAATGGTTAATCAGCGCCGTATCGTTTACCGGGGCTGATAACCTGCAAAGCACGCTCGAGCAGTTTGGCGTAACCCAAGGTGTCATTCTCACACAAGTCGTCCCGGCCATCGATTCTGATTTAGCGATTGTTAAAGCCGCACAAAAAGCACTTAAAGATCGCCTCAATGTGGTCAGTCTGGAAGGTTATATTGTCGGCAGAATGGTCGTGGAAATGCTGCAACGCATTGACGGCGAAATCACCCGCGAAAAATTTATCGCAGTTGCACGTGGCAGCAATTTCACCATGGGTGGCCTGAAACTCGACTTCCAGCGGGATAATCAAGCCTCTGACATGGTTTCGGTAACCTATTTCAAAAACAAGACCTACCAAAACATTGATAGCACACAATTAAGCGCACTTTTCTAGACGCTCATCTAAAGCGATATACGCGCGTATAACGCGGGGTATAACTGCAGGGAGAATAAAAATGCTCAAAATGCCAAACTTCTCGTTCAAAGCTATGGGTGTTGGAAAGCGCCTACTCATATTGACACTGATAACCACTTTAACATTGGCCTTGATCGGTTCACTCTCTGCGGTGAGCCTGAATTACGCTCACAACGCATCGACCAATTTACACAATCAGGTGCGGGAAACAGCGCTACTTTCAGAATTGATCAGTACCGTGCAGCAAGACACGATTGATACACTTTATGGTGTCAACACCGGCCTGATGACCTGGCAAAATGCCAAGGACAAATTAGTAGAAGCACAACTCAAGTTTCACACGACCTGGAACGAGTTAATCAAGATTCAGAAGATTACCAACTTCAGCCCAGACAAGTTCAGCGTCATTCAAAACAGTGTGCCCGGAGTGCTGACCACTTTTGAACAATTTGACGTATTGAGCGATAGCCAATCCCGTGCACAACTTGAACTCTTCCTGTTGAATGACGCTCACGCGCTGCTCACGCCCTTCACTCAAGGGGCGAAAAGCTACAACCAGGACTTAACGGCAGCAGCAGAAGCAGACTTCAGTAATTCGGAAGAAGTTCTGGATCAAGCTTTGGCATTTGGCCTGGTGTTGATCATTGCCAGTATTCTCGGATCTATCACCGTTGCCCAGTTGATTCGCGGATCGATTCTTGCGCCGGTCAATCAATTGTCTGCCACAGTTGCTAAAGTCAAGAGCGGTGACACCGATGCACGAACAGACCTCAAAGGCCAGGATGAGCTGCACACACTGGGTCAGGCTTTGGATAGTCTGCTAAACGAAAAAGTGGCAACGCTTGTTCAAATCGAGAAAGAGAATGACATACTGAACAATTCACTAATCGAATTGCTGGAAAGCACATCAAAACTGAGTGAACGTGACCTGACCACGAAATTAATTGTTCGTGAAGACATTACCGGCCCGGTTGCCGACGCCTTGAACCTGGTTACCAAGGAAACCTCTGAAGCATTGGCAAAAATCAATCAAATCAGCCAGCTGGTCAACAACGCCAGTATCGGAGTGGATGATCAAACCCGGAAAGTTATCACCTTTGCAGAACACGAACGGGAGATTATCAGTCAGACATTAATCAAGCTCGACGGCGTATCCAAGCATATGGCCCAGATTGCAAAATGGTGCCAAAACTGTAATCAGATCGCGCAAACAACGTCACAATCCACCGATAAAGCCTACGACGCGGTTGGCAATACGATTGAAAGTATGAATGAAATCCGGGATTCCATCAGCGAAACGGAGAAACGCATCAAGCGACTCTCTGAACGGTCTCTGGAAATCAGCGGCATCATCGACATTATCAACAGTATTGCGGAACGAACCCATGTATTGGCACTCAACGCAAGCATGCAGGCCGCGGCAGCCGGTGAAGCGGGACGAGGGTTTGCCGTAGTTGCGGACGAAGTCCAGCGATTGGCCGAAAACTCGCGCAACGCCACATCGCAAATCAGTGCACTGGTACGCAACATTCAAACCGAAACAGCCGATGCCGTGGACACGATGAACACCAGTATTTCTCAGGTTGTTAACGGTTCAAAACGGGCCAGCCAGGCCGGTAGCCAGATGAAAGATACCCAATCATCAACCCGTGAGTTGCTGAATGCCGTGGAGCGAATCGCGCAAAGCTCGTTGACCCAAGCGAAAGAAACACAAAATGTCCGAAGCCAGGCCAGCACCATCGAAGAAAGTACGCGCCGAACGGAAAGCGAACTGCAAAGACAATCGCTCCACACGGATCAAATGAGAGCGGCGGCAGGACTGCTACTGGACACCGTTGCCTTATTCAAGATTCCAGATGGTATCCGTGTCTCGATCACATTGCCGGAACCCGCACCAATAGCGAGTACCAGTGGCGCTACAGGCAGCAGTGATAACAGCCTGAACGCCAACCCGACTGTTAACTCCGACAATAACGGATCACACCATAACGGACTGCCAAACGCATTGGTACTGGATAAAGTCAGCTAAACGTGAGCAGGCACGATTCCTGAATCGCCCGAACTCGTTGAGGCTCTCAAATCGGGAGCCTTGTTGAATGGAGAAGAAACAATGCTGGAAGGTGTTTGTATCGCAGAGGAACAAGTCATCGAGCTGGTCAAGGCCATGGTCGAGGAACTTGAAGAAATCGTCACCGAGGAAAAGACGCTGGATGGCGAAACGCTCCAGAGCGTATTGGAAAATATCAGTGAAACTGTCGCGATCGCAAATATGCCGGTCTGGGAAAGCCGACTACGTCGTTTGCAAGGCCAGTTTACCCCCTATTTTCCTGACTACGAAGGTAGCGAATGCGAACGTCCCGAAAACGACGATTTCGAGCCCTCACCCCCGACAACATCTCCCGTATTGATTCCCCAGGAAAAAGTCGAATACGCCTTGCGCTGGCTGAATCGTTTTGTGAGTTTGCTCGAAGAGCAGCTGCAGGACGACATCGATAGCGCTCGTTCGCTACAATCAGATTCTCACGCACTAAGATCAGATTCTCACTCACTACAACCTGAATCCCACTCCCCTGCCCCATCCCGGGAGACATCGGCTACGGGGGATACTGCCCCCACCGACATGACAGAACAATTTGAAGATTCAGTACACGTTGAGAGTTCAATAAACCTTGATACGATAGAACACAATCAAAGGGCAAAATACAGCGAAAACACGATAAGCCTCGAAAATATCGAGAACGCGGAGGCGTCAGCACTAGTCGCTTTCAATGCCGATCAGGAACTCGATAACGAGCAGCAAGAATTCATCTCTGTCTTGCGCGCAGAGTTGCAAGAAATAGCCACGGAATTTGAGCAAATACGTTCGACGATGGCCAGTGCAGCCAGCTGTGAGGACTTTATAGCTGCTCGGGATCAAATCTGCTGTCTGCTGGAAACCCTGGGTGAAACATTCTCCAGCTTTGAATTACCCGGGCTCCAGCAATTGGTTGATGTGACTTCGATTCGGCTCCGTGAAGAAGAGACGCAACACTCAGCGCTATTGGACGCGTTGAAATCATTGCCCGACTCGATTGATCAATACCTTGGCAGTCTGGCATCGGAAGATGCCTGCTTGCAACTTATCGATTTTATAGACCACCCACTGTGGCCCACTCAAATCGACGAAGACATACTCCACGATACGTTACAAAGCCTGGCTGACTTCAATCCCGCAAGCGAAGAACACCTGATTCAGGAGCTTGTGCCCTATAGCGAAGAAGACACCCTGCTCACGTTTGACCCGGAAGCCAGCCCGGAAGTCATCAAGGTATTTCTCGTTGATGCACCCCTACATGCTGAAGCATTGTATACCGCGCTCTCCAGCTTGAAGCAGGAAACTCCAGAGGGCGCCAGCCAGGAAAAATACCATTCAGAACTAATTCAAACAGCACAACGCGCATCACACACCCTGAAAGGCGCTGCAAACCTGATCGGTGTATCCGGTGTGGCCAATCTCAGCCATGAACTTGAAACGGTATTTGAGCAGCTGGAGAATCGCCGCTTGACGCTCTCTAGAGACTTAATCAATCTCTTGCTCAACGCATCCGACTGCCTGAGCGCCATGATTGATTCCTTAAACGGACAAGACCAAGAACCGAGCGACACACTCATGCTGTTAACGGCTCTGCAACACTATGGTGTTGGCGAAACTGATACGGCAGGCGATGAGGCCAATACCGAGCTGGTAAATGAAAAAGCACAGAACCACGAGCAAACAGCGGCGTCCACAACCTCAACCAACGTCCCCCCTGAACCGAAATCCGATCAACCTCCTGCACAACCCCAGATTGACGATGAACTCGCCCCCCTGATGACCATCGCAGAGGAGATGAGTATCACCACGGTGCAGTCCAGGGAGCTTTTTAAACGGGTAAAAGAAACCAGCCAGTCCCTGAAACAACACGACGAGGATCTCAATGCCAAACGCATGGAACTGGAAACACTGGTTGACGTACGCAGCATGGCACATCGACTCCATGCACCCCATGGATCGGGACAAGCGGTAAAAACCGAATTTCACCGCCAATATCCGGATGCTCTGCCACGAAATCAAAGAACCTCTGATGCTGTCGAATCCAGTGCATCTCAAACCGATGCCTTTGAAACGGATGCAGCTGAAAATGACAGCCTGGAGCTGGATTCACTTGAGCTGGATCGATACGACGATCTGCATCAATGCGCTCACCAACTATTCGAAGGAATTGCAGATATCCGGGAAATCAATGGCCGCCTGCAAGATCAGGTTTCCATAATGGACAGCCTGATGCGACAACAATTCCGCCATATCAACTCACTGCAGCATGAACTGTTAAGCCGGCAACGTGTTGATGCCGCAACCCTGAGCGGTCGCTTGCAACGCTGTGTTAGACAGGCCTGCAGAGCTGCAGGAAAAGAGGTTAGTCTGAACATTACCGGGGAACAACTGCAGATTGACCGGGTTCTGATCGACCGGCTTGCCGATCCAATAATGCACTTGCTCCGTAACGCAGTGGATCATGGCATCGAATCAGACCAGTCGCGCTTGAGCAAACAAAAATCGGCGACAGGCCAGATCGCGCTCGATTTTCAGCAAATGGGCCGTTTCCTGCAAATCAATTTAAGTGATGATGGTCAGGGCCTCGATTACCAGAGAATTTTCCAGAAAGCCTGCCAAAAAGGCATCTACCAGGATAAGCACCAACTCCCGGATCACAAAGAACTGGCCGAACTCATTTGGCAACCGGGATTCAGCACGCGGGATCAGGCAACTCAACTATCCGGTCGGGGTATCGGTCTGGATGCGGTACGCAGTCAGATTGAACTACTTGGCGGTTCCATACAGTTCTTACAAGAAGCAGCCCCTGAAGAACAATACACGGGATGCCGTATTCAATTGAGAGTACCTATTCGGGAAATAACGCAATACATGCTACTCATCAAAGCCGGCGAAGCACGCTTTGCGCTCCCCACAACGCATCTTAAACAGATCATGCCCTCACACTCCGGTAAACTGGAGAGAATTGCCGGGCAATGGCACTTTATCGCGAACGACACGTTGTATCCTTGCCATAATCTTGCAGGTGCACTTCAGGGCAATGCTCAAGTCTTTGAAAGTACTGAATCTGATTTTAACAATCCCGTCCTGATCACCCGATTATATGATACGGACATCGCCATCGCAGTGGATCAACTGCTGCACGGAGAACAGTTGGTACTGCGGTCACCGGGAAAATTAACCCCCAAGCTTCCAGGATTGGCCGGTTTAACAATTCTGGGTGATGGCACCGTAATACCGGTACTGAATATAACCGATATTGTATTGCAGAGAAGCCATTCCAAGTCATCTGGAGACAGGCTCCCTGAAGCCAATGCAGATCACAATATCTTGCCACAAAGTCACGGGCCTAAAGATCGCCCAACCGTACTGGTCATCGATGACTCACTGAGCGTCAGGAGCACCCTCAAGCAACTGCTTTCAGATTGTGGCTTTGAAGTGGTTACCGCCTGCGACGGATTAGAGGCAGTGGACAAACTCAACCATACTCACCCCGCACTTTGTCTGGTGGATCTGGAAATGCCCAGAATGAACGGCCTTGAGTTTACCCGCCATATCCGAAACTCCAGTCAATACGAGAAACTTCCGGTTTTGATGCTCACCTCCCGTAATCAGAGCAAACACCGGCAAATGGCAGAAAAAGCAGGTGTAACCGACTACGCCACAAAACCTTACAACGAAACGCAACTTATGGATCAAATCCGGGATATACTGGCATGACCACGGCAATCGCGACTCCCCACCCAGCTCGAAATACTGATCAATCACCGTTACCGTTGAGTCGGCCGGAAATAACGGCTGTTGATTCGGAAAAATCGACAACCTATTACATGATCCAGACACTGTCGCAGAATTACAGTTTTCTCCTGCCGGACAAAAATGTCGGCTTTCTGGCCAGCACCGAGGATATGGAATCCGTCGACACCATTCCCTGTCTAGTGTTTAACGACCAATATTATCCAATCTACAGCTTCAGTAGCGGCCTAACCCCCAGTCTAGGACTGGCCAGTGGTGACAACAAGGCGCTTTTGATCGAAACCACAAACGGGTTACGGTTAGGGCTATCCTGTCGAACCATTTACAAGGTCAGAAGCCACAAACCGGTCAGGTCGTTACCCGGTTTTATGTGCCAACACAGTCCCTTCAAAGCAGTACTGAAATACAAAGAAAGCTGGTTATACCTGACAAGCGCGGATGCAATCTTTGAGTATCTCGAATCACAACAGACTAGATCGCCCAAATGACCGGCTCCTGATAACGGCCAGAACTGGAGTAACACCATGTCCACATCTGAAGCAATCCTGATTGCAGACACTGAGGTCAACGATTACATCGCCATTGCCGCCGTGTCATTTGCTGAGTATTTGCCCCAGGCAGAGCTCATTCCACTGCCCGGAGCCCCGATCAAATGCCATGATTTTGTCTTCTGGCAAGGTTTACCTGTCCCGGTTTTCAGCCATTCCGGTACGCCTTTACAGCACTATCCCCCATCATCAGCCTTGGCTGAAAATACTGGCACAACCAAAGGGTCTGTGATCATCCTGAAATCGCCCATGCTGGGCGAAACACAATTTGTTGCAATAAAGGTTTCCTCTGCCCCGAAGTCAATTATGCTTTCCGACCTGCCTGAAGAATATAGCAAGCCGATGAACAGTCACTGGTTGCAAGCTGCGATTGCCTGCATCCCTTACGACAGCTATGTCATTCCGTTAATTCAACCCGATAAATTGACGAAAGTTCTCTAAGCCCGTCAACAATTCTTTGATCCCGCTAACAAAATGTTGTCAAACGTTCAGATATACGGCAATTGTGTATCGCATACGTTAAGGAGTGTACAAGCGTGATGTATCAAATTTTTTACTATCTATGTTAAGTTTATGATGAGTCACCATAAAAATTACGGCGACCAATAAGCTGGCTGGAGATAGAGCATGAATTCGAAATCAAATAACGGCAAAGGTTAGAACAAAAACGATGAAGTTCTAAACGATACCAAACTCCGCCCCCCCCCCCACATTATTACGGAACATCGTAAGTGGAGGTTATTTATTGATGCCCATCGCCAGCAATATGCTGGATAGCTGTTCAAAAATTCGCTGGTCGTCTCCATCATTCTGCAATACGTAATCACCTGGTTCGGGCGCTTCGAAATCCTGCCTTAGCGCAGCTGCACTTTCGGCTGAAATGCCATCATTGCGCGCAGCAAGGCGAGCAGCCAATAATGAATCCGGCGCTTCAACGGCAATCAGTTCCAAACCGGAAACCCGTTCCCGTAAATAGCGACGATGTCGCTGCTTATATAGCGCTTGTGTCACAATGACAATCGCTTCGTCTGGCTGATACGCGTGGAGTTTTCCAGCCAATATTTCAACAAACTCATCCCGCATTGCGTTGGTAAACGGTCTGTGTTCCTGAAGCGCCAGGGCCATCGCGGGCGTAATATCCTCATCTGCGTGGTAAACGGGCCAGCTTTTCCAGCGGGACAACAGGTCTCCGATATAGGATTTACCACTGGCAGACAGTCCATAAAAAAATATTATTCGTCGGGTGTCACTCACAACGCTACGCTCACTCAACCTTGTCTACTCCAACCATAATCATGATTGCGCTACACTCACCGCACAATCTCGCAATTTCTCGGACAAACCACCCAGCTCATACTCCCTGCGAGATAGTTTTCGCTTTTCAATTGAACTATGTGTATCCTTCCGCGACGAATGATAAAAGTACTCGATCCGCACTGCAAACCGAACCCGGCAGGCTCGGACACGCTCTGAAAGTCTACCCTGGATTACGGCGGATTGTTTTAGCATCAAATGGTCTACAAAAGCTAAGGTTGACATGAGTAATCAGTTAAAAGTTTTAATGGAACTACGTCCCTGTTTCGACGGCTTTGCCGGTATTCCACAGGACACCCGTATCACCTATAACCTGCTCTCCCAACTTGATAACATCGCACTTCATGGTCACGTTCTTGACCGCGGAATCAGCGCAGCAGGCTTTCCCTGGAAAAGCAACGCCGGAAAAGCAGCTGCGTTATTTAACATGTCTCAGTATATTGGCTTGCTTGAAGAAGGCCGCGCCAAAAACGGTGTATTGTCAAAATTGAGTCGCGGTTCTGCCCTGCCCGAGCTGTTGAGAACCGCAATTTACAACCTGATTAATTTAATTTCACCCCGTCAACAGCAACTCCACGCCATTGATGCCGAGTTTTTCAGTGACTACCTGTGGCGTAAACTGTTTGAAAAAACGTTGAAACTGGAAGACCGGGAACGCATTCTCGAGACAACATTCTGGGGTTCGTCCATGGGTTGGGCCCAGATGAACAGTGCTCTGGTGTACGGTTGGCCTGCATTACGGCTGGATACCCGTCCCTGGGATATTTACATTTCACAAACCCCTTTCCCCGGTCAAATCAGCCCGAGCACACAGCTGGTCGTTCGCTTTCATGATGCTATGCCGATTCAGTTGCCCCACACCGTGTATAAAATCGGTCTCCATCAAAAACTCTTCTTCAGCGCACTTAAACGCAATGCGCCCCATGCTCATTTCGTCTGTAATTCCGCCAGCACCCAAACTCAACTGTTGAAGCTATTCCCGGAGGTGGAATCAAGAAGTCATATTGTGCCCTGCTGCCTGACCGATGATTTCTATCCAGAACCTGCTGATGCCATTGAAAACATTATTGCCAAGCGCTCAGCCTCCCTCACCGAAAAAGGGTCGGCCCCCCCTGCGCCACCGGTGGATATGAAAGGTCGGTATTTACTCGCTGTAGGTACCATGGAGCCCCGTAAAAACTACAACACATTGATTGATGCCTGGGATCAACTCTGCAACACGCCAGGTGATCACCCCAGCCTGGTGTTGATCGCCAACCCTGGCTGGAACAGCGAAGCACTGATCAAGAAAATAAAACAATATCAATCTGATGCCATGCGCAAGACGGACTCTGCCCCGACAATCTACGTGCTACAAGGCGTGCCGATCTACGAATTGAGAAAACTCTACTCAAGTGCATCTGCCGTCGTGGTACCCAGCTATGGTGAAGGTTTTTCCTATTCAGGCATCGAGGGCATGTTATGCAACGCGCCTGTCATCGCATCCAATATTGAGACACATCAGGAGGTTTATGGTGACCATGCCCGGTATTTCAATCCCTATTCCCCCGAATCACTGATGCGTGCTCTGCAAGCCCATTTAAGCGAACCGGCTAACCATTTGGCAGAAACAACCCGGAATGCAGCACAATATGCAATGCAATATACCAGCACAACTATCTCCAAAGCCTGGGACAATACACTGGAAAATATTCGACATGTAACAAAATGAACACTGTCGATCTAATTATTGACCGTCTAATATTAGAAAGAGCCTCTAATTAAGTGGGTTCTCATTAAACCGGTTTCAAGCTGTACAAGGGCAAGATGGATAAAGAACTGATTGATGATCCCGTATTTATGGATTTGTTGATGGCGCGACAACCCATCTACGATACCAACAGCCATTTATACGGTTACGAACTGTTGTTTAGAAACACGGCAGGCTTTACTGCAGAGCACATTGGCCTGGACAAAGCCACAAGCCAGGTACTCGTTAATCTGTGCACCAGCATTGAGCGCCAATACCAACAACTCAAGCAGCCACTGTTTATCAATATCACCCGTGAGTTCCTGCTGTCAGAAGTCTTCTTCCCGGTAGAGCCCGGCGCCGTTGTACTTGAACTGTTGGAAACCATTGACGTCGATGAATTACTGGTGGAAGCCGTTAAAGAGTGGAAAGCCAAAGGATTCCGCTTTGCACTGGACGATTACTGCTTTGACCCGCGATTTGATCCATTGCTTTCACTCGTGGATTTTATCAAAGTAGATCTGGTACAACGCCCGCTGGAATTCATTCTGGAACGGGTTAAAACCCTCGACAAATCCCACTGCAAACTCATTGCCGAGAAAGTTGAAGACAAAGTTGTCCTGTATAAATGCAGGGAAGCTGGATTTGACCTGTTTCAAGGTTACTATCTCGCCATGCCCGACAAAGTATTCGGCAAAAGTATCAAGCCGGCTTACCAGGGTGTGTTTCAGATCGTCCAAAAACTGCAATCCGGCGAGACCGATATCGATCAACTAGCCAAAGTCGTGGCCAACGAACCTCGATTTGTTTACCAGCTGCTCCGAGTGTTAAACAGCCCGGCCTGCAGACTGAGGCGCAAAGTCGACAATATCAAAGAAGCGATTATCTTTCTCGGGCTGGATCAACTGCGCAAATGGGCCATGTTGATCTTGCTTGCCAGTGCCGATGATGATGAGACCGAGCTGGTGCGAATTCTGCTGACTCGAGCCCGTGCATGCGAACGCTTTGCCGAACTCTCCGAGCGAGATGATTGTGATCGATACTTTATGGCGGGTTTGTTATCCGGCCTCGACTTACTTTTGAAAGTTGAAAAAGCAGTCGCACTGGCCCAGATCAGCCTGGGGCCAGAAGTACGGAACGCGGTATTACTGCATGAAGGGGAAATTGGCAAAACACTGGACAGTGTATTTGATATTGAACACAGTCAGTGGGAGCCACTCGGCCAGCTCCCCACTGATGATCGGCGCAAAATTTTCATTGCCCACTTCGAAGGCGGCCTCTGGGCCCATGAAACCGTAACCGCCCTCTCGGCTTAAGCGATTACAGCACTTCGATCAGGTGAATTTCAAACACCAAAACACTTTTCGGCGGAATCACAGGCGGTGAACCCGCCTCGCCGTATGCAAGGTTGTGTGGCACCGCAATACGCCATTTTGACCCTGCCGGCATCATTTGCAAAATCTCAGTCCAGCCGGGAATAACCTGATTCACACCAAATTCAGCCGGCTCACCACGATTAACGGAACTATCAAACACAGCACCGTTGATAAACGTCCCGTGATAGTGTGTGCGCACCTTGTCCGTCGGCCCCGGCTTGTCACCCGCCCCTTCTTCCAGTACCTCATACTGCACACCGGATTCCGTCACCTGCACGCCTTCTCTCTGGGCATTTTCCGCCAGGAATTTTTCACCCAGCTCCGCAAGCTGTTTCATCTTTTCCGCTTGCTCAGCACGACGCTTGCCATCAATCTCACTGTACGCTGCATCCAACTCCTGCTCCGTCAGCGGAAACGCCTCCCGGTTATAACAGGCACGAATGGCCGCAAGTACGGTATCAATATCCAATCCATCAAAATTGTTTTTCAACAACTGACTCCCAAACTGCCAGCCAAAACCAAAACTGACCTTCTTCTCCTGGGTGCTTAAATCCAAATCTTGTTTATCACTCATGATCAAATCTCTCACACCACCGTAATAAACGATGTCACATACGGTGGTTCCGAATAAGCATGTATTTACTGTCGATGCTCCCCGATAGAGAGAACAACTACATCACGTTAAACCAATATACTGGCCTCACTCAACCCGCCCAGCCAACCGACCAAACGCACATCAGACCGGGGACAAAATCGAGCGGGGGTAATTTTGCCAGCCCGGTAAACGAGGCGTCAACTCAATGACCAAATCAAGCTCCCTTTCCAATCATCGCAAAGGGGTGTGAGGACTAATGCCCGCACTGTACACTTCATGTCGATCATGACTGTTTATAGTATCACCCTCAATTGAAGCCGATGTATAAGCGGATGGTAACGACCGGAAAACCCAAGAATGTGGCCATGGTTGCCTGCATGTGGAAGCAACTGACTATCCTGATTACGATTGTCAAGAATGGAACTTCCTGGAATAAGAAAATGGCTTAAATACTTGACTTGGGAACAAAGTCACTTGTTGGGTGCATCAATCTAGCCTTCCTTTCTCCATCGCTCTACTATTTCATCAAAGATAATATCTTTCCAACTTTCAGCCCATTCTTTGTAAGTATCGATGCTTGCAGACTTTGGCTCAGGGTTTGGCTTAGGCAGCTGGACTAAACTTGGAATAATTACAGAATCACCAACAACAAAGGCCTCGCCTTGGTTGAGCGATGGTAACAAATCTATAAGACTACTTGAGCTATCAGGCAACAAAGCTTTGATGTAGTTCTGATCTACTCTGTTTGTGAGCCGCATTGCGATGAAATTATTGCACTGAGAGAATATAGTTTCTGATACTTCTGACGGGCGTTGGCTCACAACCATTAGGCTGAGACCATATTTACGTCCTTCTTTTGCAATTCTTTCAATAGACTTCTTGGAAGCCTTAAATTCGGCACCACCTGTCTTTGGAATGTAGTTATGTGCTTCCTCACACACAATCAAAAAAGGTATATCGTTGGCTTGATCTGTAGCATGTCTTATTTTCGAGTAATGGAATGCAAAATCAAACATTAAACGAGATATAAGACTCACAGTGATACTTAAAACTTCGAATGGTATACCACTCAAGTCAACAACAGTAACATTGGATTTATCAACGTATCCTAAAAACTGTTTAATTACTTCGCTGAAATCATTCGTTTTAAAAGTTGCGCCATCGTCTTTAACAGGCTTGAGTAAAAAGGCCAGCCTCTTATCATTTAATTTGGTCTCTAATCGTGAAATAAACCGATCAAACTCACCATTAAAACCTCCGTCCTTAGAAACCTTCGCGTCAAGCCCCTTGTGCTTTGCATTTCCCGTTGACGATACGAAGTTAATCTTCTCCCATAGGCGTTCTTCGTCAAACTCAATTTCTTCAGCAAGTGTTGCAAAGTACTTCAGTGAGTTTTTTTCATAGACAGTTAAATTATTCTTATTGTGAATATAGTTATAAACCTCCTCAATACTGAAAAATACAGGAGAATCATATGTAACTTTTTCTAAACCTGGATTATGTTTCTCTTTATTTAAAATAACAGCCTGCTTAAACTGTGACACCTGATTGTGTGAGTTTTGCTCATTGCTCTCGATAAAAATAGACTCTAATTCTTCAGCATTCATCAGCCAATATGGGAGCTTTATATTATCAACATCGAGTTTGTTGAGGCTAAACTTTTCATCATCATCGACTGTGAATGCTGACGAGTACTCTGAGTGGATATCATAAATTATCACGTGTGAGTTTTTTTGGCTTTCCCTATTCGAATTTTTTGCATTAGTGATACCAACCGCATTTTGTATGAGGCTAGATACAGCACAGGACTTACCAGAGCCGGTAGATCCAACTACCCCGATATGCTTGCCAAAAAACCTATCACCATCTATGCAAAACGGCACGTTAGGGTTGCCTGATAGGCTGCCAATTTCAAATCCAAAATTACTATCATCTGAAAATATTATAGAAAGATCTTTCGTTCCAAAGGTATGCGCAATCTCCGTAGGGACTGGCAGAACTTGAGTTCCTCTTTTGAATTCAAGTGTTTCATCATTGTTTATTAGAGCGCCGATTGGTGAAGCTTCAATCACAAAGCTCCAATGGATTTCACCATCTTTCTCTGATTTCTGTGCCGTTAAGTTGTTTATAATGGCAACTGCAAAATTATGATTGCCATCTTCAATTTTAAGAAATTTACCAACTTGTAAATCAGTCTTGTTTTCCTCAAGCGTCTTTAGATTACCAATTCCAATTGATACCCTATCTGGTGAGCTTGACAATACGTATCCAACTTCACTCATGGCTATTTCTAATCCCTATTACGTATTCAAGCTCGTTAAAGCTGCTTATTCCAACTTGATAGAAATTCACGTCCGTTAGCTCGATATTATTTGGCGTATTGCTACAAACTAAATACAAATCATCACCTTTTCTATGATTTATTGCTTCTTGTTCAGAGTCCATTGCTAGCAATCTAAGATCGAACTCACGCTCTTCTATATGATTACGGTTGATTTTTTTCATGGGATCCCTGAAAAAATGATCCACTACAAAAGAGTTTCCAACAAGCCCCGTATTCGCTTTTATTCCCTTCGTGTACAGTCTGAACTCAAGATCCCTGATGGCTTCAATATTATCATTAATAATAAATGTTGGAGCCGTTACATGACTCGGCTTCGAATAGTATTTTTTTATATAATTCCCGAAAAACACAACAACCTTCTCTTCGTAATCATCAATCTCGTTTTTATCAATATAAAAATATCTGTCTCGGCTGTTTTGAGAGAAATAACTGGAGAGCTGTTGTTTAATATTTTTGAGTATTTCGCTCCTATTTCTTAGTGCTAGCGTCCATTTAGATATTGCTGTATGTGTGGCGCTAGAAAGGTAGGTGTATAGCTTGGCCTTAGTTATCTGTCTTTCCGTTTCATCTTTAATGCTCGACAATTTTGCAATCTTTTCAATCGAATTCGGATAAAGTAGCGTATCAACATCACTTCCTTGGATCCCGAGCAACTCTAGGGCCGCTTTCGTGCTGCATTCAATTTCATCTAAAGAAGGGCCAAAAACAATTCTTGTATTCTTTAGGAATTCAACCTTATCGAATTTACCTGAGATCCTAGATACAATTTTTGAGAGGGATTGGTCAGTGGTGGCTAACGCAGAGTTTAGAATTGAAGGATCAATATCTTTCTGACAATGATCTTCATTCGGGACATAAATAAAAATTGTGTATTTAATCCTTGCCGATGGATTCCTGTCGTACGCTTCAGCCATTTGGAGTAAAGGCTTGAATATTAGGCTTGGTATGAATTTTTCTTTAGTCTCATGGTATTTGCATTGAATAGCTTCCAGCTCGCCGCTGGCCGACAAAACATCTACGTCTTCCACTACACCTTCAACTGTAATTACATCTTCATCGTCTGCATTAACTATCTCAAGAATAGTTTTATTAAACTGATATAAAAACCCTTTAATCGTGCTATCAGCAACTCTTTCAGACATTAAGTATTGCATCCCTTTGATTGTTGTTTCGACAGAACTAGCTTGGACTCCTAACGAGGCAGTAGAAAAACGATGGTGACCCAATTTCTACACACCTCAAACTGCATTTCAATTTGCTAACAATTGACCATATTTTATCCATTGGCAAGTTATTTATTTCGTTATTTACATCTGGTACGACACGTACATCTATTTCTGAGATTACTGGCCAGTTTCGAGCCCTTCGGGTACAAACTTTCACCTCCCTCATGCTGCGAGATTCCCATAATTCAATACCTTCTCGATATTATGAACCATACAATACAACTGCCATTGAACTTGAATCTTCGCTTTCCCTCTCGGGCTATCGCGGTTTAATTTTTTCGTTGTACCAAATTCGAAGTTCAAGGAAGTTCAAGAACAGGCATGCCTTTCACAATTCCGACGACTCAAAATCAACAGTATAGTTCGTTCATCATATATTCAAACGCCCTCATCGCCCGACAGTATAAAGGGCTTCACAATAGCTTGACTCAGAAACAGTCGGGTATCGGGAAACGGTAAACCCTATCCATATCGTCTGCAGATTAGTTCGTCGCACCTTCCTCTGCGGAGTGGATCATCAGACAGGTCAAAGTTTTGAAAACCGCAGACAATAGATCAAAAACCTGCTTCGATTGCTCTTGCCGCTCTTCACCATTAATATCTGTGCCTGCGCGGTTTTGGTGTTTTATAATTGGCTGAGCAACACCGTATTGATAGAAGACCATAGGGATTGGCTTACCATGAGATCATTGCTATTTTTTCTTGTCCCGCTGTTCGCAGTGGCAAGTTGTCATAACGATTACAATCAAACCGCTTCCACGAACAACTCAGAACAATCTAGTGCCATGATTGAATCGGATAGCGTCAAAAGAGTGGAGCAGATGATGGATCAGGCTTTGGCGCAATACTATGAGACCGGGGAGTATCACTATCCCATCGTTCCGGGCATGGAGGAATGGACGATGACACAAGATCGAACCGGCGTGGTTATTGATGTTATCTCGATCCCCGAGGCCATTGTCCAGGAACTTAGCAATAAACAACTATTGCGGTTAACGGTAGAAAACCCAAACGTCTATCTCGCTAACGCTTATCCGTTTCACGTGTTTGTCCAAAGATTTTCAACACAGTTCAACGGGCTTCAAGTTTTACTGACTCGCGATGGTGTTGTTCCATTCCTCCTGGACGAGTATTTGAGTATACCGATCGATCGTGCGGCAAGTGATCGAGATCATATGAGCCCCTTTGAAGGTCGAAATCAAAGCGCATCTTATCTCAATATTCGCAATTTTTTGCTTGAAGGGCTGCTTGCAATAGACGAGACCTACGCCGCAGCGATTCTGGATCAGCGTTTTTTACAAAACGTGGCGGAAAAGTATGAGGTTAAATTAAATAGCCCTGAAAATAGCGAGAGTCGTCTAATTTCGCTGGAAGCATCGCGAATGATTGTAGTTCCAACATTAAAACAAGCGGGCCTCTTACCCATCGAAGTAAAGGACGGACAGGAAAGATACCCTTATGAATTAATTATCGATGATGCTCTTTACGAGACACTCAGCATGTCCAACTATTCTGAAGATGAGTATCTTCTGGATTTATTTACCCAGTGGCTGGCTGCAGCATACTAGTGGCGAGAGGGCATATCACAAGGCATCGCTTAGCGCTTTCTGTTTATTGATTCTTCACCACGATATATTTTGTATCCGGCAGCACTTGCTAACGGTAACTCAACCATCCCCAACAAAATGTGATCACGAAACATAGATAGACAGACAAATCAATCACAATGTCGACGATAGATTGAAACAAAAAAAGCCCGACAAGATGTCGGGCTTTCGGTGTCAAAGGTCTTTGTTTGGGGTTTTACAACCCGCTAAACATGACTTTAACCACGGCTTACTGCTGCTTGAACTTGATGCGGTAGCCGTGCAGGAGTGGCTCGGTGTAGCCGCTGGGCTGTTCTTTGCCTTTGAAGACCAGATCACAGGCTGCCTGGAATGCAACGCCATCGAATCCGGGAGCCATGTTGATGTAGCTGGCATCAGCTTCGTTTTGCTTGTCAACAATGGCGGCCATGCGCTTGAAGGAGTCCATGACCTGCTCTTCAGTCACAATGCCGTGCGCCAGCCAGTTTGCCAGATGCTGGGAAGAGATACGCAGTGTCGCGCGGTCTTCCATCAGGCCAACGTTGTTGATATCCGGAACCTTGGAACAGCCCACGCCTTGATCGATCCAGCGTACAACGTAACCCAGGATACCCTGCGCATTGTTATCGATTTCTTTCTGGATCAGTTCAGCGCTCAGGCTGGAAGGATCTTCAAGCAGTGGAATGGTCAGAATATCGTCTACTGATGCGTGTTGACGGGATTTCAGTTCATCCTGAGTCTTGAAGACATCAACTTGATGATAGTGAATCGCGTGCAGGGTTGCAGCCGTTGGCGATGGAACCCATGCAGTGTTTGCACCGGATTTCGGATGGCCGATTTTCTGTTCCATCATCATGCCCATTTCATCGGGAATCGGCCACATGCCTTTACCGATTTGTGCACGACCCTGCAGGCCGGTTTCCAGACCCACGTCAACGTTCCAGTCTTCGTAGCTGTTGATCCACAGTTGCTGCTTCATGGTGGTTTTCGGTACGAAAGGTCCAGCCAGCATGGAGGTGTGGATTTCATCACCGGTGCGATCCAGGAAGCCGGTGTTGATGAATACAACACGGTCTTTCGCTGCGCGGATACACTCTTTCAGGTTAACGGTAGTACGACGCTCTTCGTCCATGATACCCATTTTCATGGTGAAGCGTGGCAGACCCAGTGCATCTTCAACGCGACCGAACAATTCGTTTGCGAATGCAACTTCTTCCGGGCCGTGCATTTTCGGTTTAACGATGTTTACAGATCCGGTGGTTGAGTTACGGAAAGGTGCGTTGCCTTTCAGGTCGTGGATGGCGATCAAAGTGGTGATCATACCGTCCATCATACCTTCTGGGACTTCGTTGCCATCCTTGTCCAGAATCGCTTCGTTGGTCATCAAGTGACCTACGTTACGAACGAACAACATGGAACGTCCTTTGATCGCAAATGCGTCGCCAGTTGGTGATACATATTCACGGTCTGGATTCATGCGACGGGTGAAGGTCTTGCCACCTTTGGTTACAGACTCTTCCAGGTCACCTTTCATCAGACCCAGCCAGTTGCTGTAGACAACAACTTTGTCGTCTGCATCAACTGCTGCGACAGAATCTTCGCAATCCATGATTGTGGTTAAGGCAGATTCCATCAGGACATCTTTAACACCTGCCGCATCGGTCTGACCAATCGGGCTGCTGGCGTCGATTTGAATTTCGAAACGCATACCGTTCTGGGTCAACAAAATGCCCGTCGGTGCAGCTGCGTCTCCGGTGAAGCCCAGGAATTGCTCTGCGTTTGCCAATCCGGTATCGGAACCGTCTTTCAGGCGAACAACCAGTTTACCGTCAGCAACGGTGTAGCTCAGGCTGTCTACGTGACTGCCATTGCTCAATGGTGCTGCAGAATCCAGGAAGTTACGGGCATAAGCGATAACCTTGTCACCACGAACCGGGTTGTAACCAGGCCCTTTGGTCGCGCCGTCTTCTTCAGAAATTACGTTGGTACCGTACAGTGCATCGTACAAAGATCCCCAACGTGCATTTGCTGCGTTCAATGCAAAGCGCGCGTTCATGACCGGTACCACCAGCTGTGGGCCAGCCATTTGACCGATTTCCGGCTCTACATTTGCGGTGCTGGCTTCAAAGTCATCACCTTCAGGCAGTAAATAGCCAATTTCCTGCAGAAAGGCTTTGTATTCTGCCGCATTGTGCTTCTGGCCTTTGCGCTCAGTATGATAAGCATCGATTTTAGCTTGAAGGTCATCACGCTTCGCCAGCAATGCTTTATTCTTTGGCGCCAAGTCATGAACGATCTGATCAAACTCAGACCAGAATTTATCGACATCCACACCCGTTCCCGGGATTGCTTTTTCGTTAACAAAATCGTAGAGAACCTTGGCAACTTGCAGGCCGCCGACTTGTACTCGTTCTGTCATCTTTTCGCCTCGAACTTGTGATTAACTTGCATTACGGGTGTCTGGATCAAAAAATTGCCTGATTAGCGCTCAGAAACAGCTTTTAACCGGGTTAGAAACCCATTTCCAGACATCACCGTCAAAAAGAGGCGCACATTGTACGCGAAAATCCCGATTGAATGAAGAAAAGCCGACCAAATTAGTTACTTTTAACCCATACCGAAGGGATCAGAGTGCAAATTTCCCCGTTCTTGACGCCAACAGTAACATTCCACAGCAAAACGTCACCCAAATCTGCAAAGCGTTGCACAGGCCCTCTATAAACCGTTTATTAATTAACCTATACTAAAAAAGTACCACTTGATTCCTGTATTGAATCAATGGTGATTTGGAGGTATATCGTGGCGATCAGCATTAATGGTTCCAATAGTTTCTCGAATATCAATTCGTTCAGAAACGACCCAACGCAGCCGAGCGAACGTATCAGCTCTGGGCAACGCATCAATTCAGCAGCCGATGATGCCGCCGGTCTGGCCATTTCAAACCGGCTTACGACACAACAAGACGGGTTCAGTGTCGCGATCAGAAATGCCGGAGATGGTGTTTCGCTGGCTCAGGTGGCAGATGGTGCACTCTCCTCGCTCTCCGGTAATTTGCAACGTATCCGCGAGCTGGCCCTGCAATCCGCAAACGGCGCACTTAACGATTCAGACCGTCAAGCCCTGCAACAGGAAGCCGGTCAGTTAGTGGAAGAAACACGGAGCGTATTGGAACGTACGTCATTTAATGGCGTAAAACTGTTCGATAACGAGAGCCAGCTTAATTTTCAAACCGGGCCCAATGCGGGCGATCAAATTTCGGTCAGCGCCAACAATTTGCTCAAGACACTGGAAGACGGTGGCTTGAATGACCTTTCAGTGGCCTCCAGCAGTCAGGCCAGCAGTGCCATTTCAGCCATTGATAGTGCACTGGAGAGCATCAATTCCGTCGCCAGCGAGTTTGGTGCGGTCACCAATCGCTTTGAATCGACCATCGAGAATCTGAGCCAGGCTCGGGAGAATACCGCTGCAGCGAATAGCCGTATAGCGGATGCAGATATCGCAGCAGAAGCCACGGACTTGATCCGGCGGCAGATCGGTAACCAGGTTGATATCGCGATCCAGGCCCAGGCCAACAGCAATCAAAAAAATGTACTCGGTCTCCTTTCCGGCATATAGGCCGGAAAGTACCCATCTCAGCGCCCACAGCGCAATACAATTTTTTTTACTATACTCCCGCTGAAACCCTATACTTACTCGATAACCCGCTTGAGCATTTAAACTGCTGGCGTGATCACGCAATCCTGCACACTCCTATGATACGCCCATGAAATTCGCCCATACCTAGCAAAAAAGGAAATGGTCATTGAAAGGCCCAGTCAAACGTTCAATCTTTACCCAGGCAGGTATGATACTGGCGACCATTTTTTTGGTGTCGCTCATCGGTATCATTCTGACACTTATTACTGTAGAGGACGCTGACGGTGATGCCGAAAGGATTAACATCGCCGGATCCATGCGCATGTACACCATGCGACTGGCTTTGAGTTATACCCGGTTTAACACCTCGAGAAATCCGGAGATTGAAGCGCAGCTAGACGCCGAGATACTGGAATTCAATAGCCGTTTGTTCAGCAACATCTTCGATCCTTACCGGGAAGAGTTGCGGAGAACCCCCGTCAGTCGGCAACTGGCGATTCTCGAGGATCGCTGGAAAGGCATTCAACAGGTTCTCTCTGCACGCCACGAACCTCCGGACCAATTAACCGGTGAACTCACACACTACGTTGAAGAAATCAACCACTTCGTGACGCTGATCCAGCTCCGATCAGAAGACAAGGTCAAACGTTTGCGTCTGACCCAGGCAATCGAAATGCTTTTGATTCTCTTGATTGCCCTACTGATGCTGGTATCACTGTATTCACGGGTCGTTGTACCGCTCCGGGAACTGGTTGAAGGCGCTACCCGTGCCAGAAAGGGCAAATTTGATTACCGGGTGCCGGTGAATTATGACGACGAGTTGGGACAACTGGGCGCCGCATTCAACTCAATGTCCTCTGACCTGGCGGTGATGTACGATGACCTGGAAGCACGGGTCAAAGAAAAAACAGCGGAGCTTACTTCTCGCAATCAAGCACTGGAGTACCTTTATGATGCAACCCGGAAATTAACCACCGAACCACTGTCAAAGCAACGGGTTCAAGAACTGTTGACTGAACTGGTTAGCATCGCTCAAGTAGATCAGGTTTCCCTCTGTACCTATACCAGCTCGGAAAAGAATCGTTATGCGATACTGAGCGCAACCAAAAGCATGCCCACAGAACGGGGTAAACATACTGAATGTCCCGATGATAATGACACCAACTATCTACAGGCCTGCCTGGATGACCTCGCTCTGGAACCTGGAAAACGCAGAACCGATAAAGCATTACTCTACCCTATTTTCGAGAATACCAATGTCGTAGCCGTTCTGGTCGTCAGCCGACCATCAATGGACCCTTTGAATACCTGGCAGTCACAGCTTTTGGACACTTTCACCGATATTTTTGGTGGAGCCTTCAGTCAGATGCGCAACAGTGAAAAAGAGCAGCGGTTGCTGTTAGTTGAAGAACGCTCAGCAATCGCCAGAGAGCTGCACGACTCTATCGCCCAGTCACTGTCCTTTCTCAAATTACAAATCACCCGATTTCAGATGCTGATCAAGAAAGGCGCAGACACCGACACCCTGGTCGACGTATCCCAGGAAATCCGGGTGGGGTTGAATGCAGCGTACAATCAGCTTCGTGAAGTGCTGACGACATTCCGTATTCAAAGCAATGAGCCCGGACTGGAGCAAGCACTGAAGGGCACCGTTGCCGAATTTGCACAACGGGGCAGCATGGAGATTAAACTTGACTACAATTTACGCCACAGGCCACCCAACCCGAACGAAGAAATTCATATTTTGCAGATCGTTCGTGAGGCCGTATCCAATATCATTAAACATGCAAACGCATCGACTGCGACCGTGAGCTTACGGGAATTGGAAAATCACTTGATCGAAATCGTAATTGAAGACAATGGTATCGGTATCTCGGACAATCCCAAGAAACCGTTCCACCATGGGATCACGATCATGGAGGAACGTGCGGCAATGCTTAAAGGTGAATTCCAGCTCACTCGCAGAGAAGGTGGTGGTACGCTGGTCAAAGTACTTTGTCAACTGCAGTCCAAACATGACGATGATTTGATTATTAGGCCTTACGGTTGAATTTGCATAAAGACCATTATGCAATGCGCCATTATTTAATGTATTATCTGGCGCTATTCAAATTCCATTCAATACACCCCATTCTGAGGACAATAAAATGAAATCCTTTGATAACAAAGTAGCAGCCATCACCGGAGCAGGCTCAGGCATCGGACGGGCTCTTGCGCTGCAACTCGCAGAAGAACATTGCCATTTAGCACTTTCTGACATCAACCTTGATTCAGTCAAGGAAACAGCAGAATTGGCGAAAAAGAAAGGGGTAAAGGTCGTTGCAACCAAGCTTGATGTTGCAGATAAAAAAGCAGTTGAAGCCTGGGCGAACAAAACCCAGGAAGAATTCGGCAAGGTTAACCTGATCTTCAACAACGCCGGTGTAGCCCAGGCCGGTACTGTATCTGAAACCAGCATGGAAGATTACGAGTGGCTGATGGGCATTAATTTTTGGGGTGTGCTTTATGGCACCAAGGCATTTCTGCCATTGTTGAAACAATCCGGAGAGGGCCATGTGGTCAATATTTCCAGCATATTCGGCCTGTTCTCTCAACCTGGCATGAGCGCCTATAACGCCTCCAAATTTGCGGTAAGAGGCCTGACCGAATCCTTGCGCCAGGAGCTGGATCTGGAGAAATGTGGTGTGTCTGCTACCTCTATCCACCCAGGTGGAATACGCACCAATATCGCTAAAAGCGCGCGAATGGATGAAAGCATGTCACAAGTGGCAGGCGGTGACACAAGTGCCGATGCGTTACGCAACAAATTCGACGAATTTCTGTTACGCACCACGCCGGAGAAAGCCGCCCAGGTTATCCTGTCCGGTGTAAAACGAAATGCTCGACGGGTATTGATCGGCGCAGATGCGTCTGCAGTTGATACCATGCAGCGTTTGTTACCACAGGGCTACCAGAAAATCGTATCAACAAGCATGAAGCTGTTGCGATTCGGGTAAGCACAGGCTGACCAAGGGCTCGGGCCGGTTGTCGCTGGCCCTGCCCTCACTCTCTCTGATTAACATTTAGCTTTTTAACATTTAGCTTTTTCTGAGCTGTTTATTGCAGGTACCTGCACTTTCTCCTTATCCGTTTCGCTTATTCCCCACCTTACACAGGAACCGCTATAATACCGGTATAAACACACATTCAGGTATGACCGGCAAAAGCACTCGGAGATTTATTATGTCCGCACTCAAGAAAGGAGTGTATCAACACTTTCGGGGACAATACTATTTGGTACTCGACACAGCCCGCCACAGTGAAACAGAAGATTTGCATGTGGTTTACAAGCCACTGTATGGCGACGACCCCGAGCTTTGGGTCAGACCGCTTAAAATGTTTACTGAAAAGGTCAAACACAACGGCGTATTTGTTAGCCGCTTTTCCTTTGTGTCTGACTCAGTCGATACCCTGCCGGAACAGGTGCACGCTTAGCGCGCCCGCTAGTTCTGTAGCCTTCGAATTAACCGGGAAAGCGCCGTTGCCAGCTCTGATGCGACGCCATCATCCCGGTCAATCAACAACCAGCGATCGTACCCATCAACAGGGTCATACAACCAGCATACATAGCTTTCTTTATCACAACCGTAACGAAGAATCGGGTCGACTCCAAAGACAGACATGCGTTTAAGATTAATTTTAACCCCCTCGTCAGCGTTGAACACTTTCTCCTGAATCAATAAATCTTTGCTTTGATCTACAGAGACTTTGTAGGCAATCCCGGTGGACTGCACTTTACGCTTGATCTTCTGGCCTTGATAGCTGTGATTTGCCAACAAGCTGTTAATATGCCGCAGTAAGGCGACCTGCTCATCACTGGTGAGATACAGGGACTTCAGATCTGAAAGATATTGATCTTGACGCTGAACCAGCGCTTCAGATTCTGACTCTGCAGCAGGCTTCCGATCTACCGGGTTATCAGCTTTATCCTCGCGTAGATGTTCTTCAATCACCGTTAACTGCTCTAATGCGTTACGGTAAAAGCCACCTTCTGTCCCGGCCTCAACAACATATGTCTCCAATGCAGTTTTCGCGTTATCCCAGCTTTGAAACTCCATCAAGACCCGCCCCTGATAAAAAGCAAACTCTGTCGGCACCGCAGTGTTGAGCGCAAGGATGTCTTGTAATGTCTGGTTGGCTTTTTGCCAATGTTGCTCGCTGACATATTTTTCGACAGCAAGCATCAACCGGTTCATTTCATGTTCTTTGGGCAGGGCGTAAACCACAGAAGTTGATACAACAACCATCGCGATCAAGAGCCGCTTCAACCACTTCACCCTCACACGCATAACGTCTCCTCAACTTACTCTTAGAAATCATCACGACCTGACAGGTTACGCACACAGGTCAGCCAACAATACAGGTTTATGGACGCCATACCCTTGCGCTTTATCCACACCTATTTCCTTCAACAGATGAATTATCTGTTCATTTTCAACATACTCTGCGGTCGTTTTCATACCCATTACGTGGGCCAGATCGTTGATAGATCGAACCAGTGCTTCATCTTTTTTATTGTTAGTTATATTTTTAATGAAAACACCATCTATTTTTAAATAGTCAACCGGCAAGCGCTGAATATAAGCATAGGAAGATAACCCGGTACCAAAATCGTCCAGTGCGAACTTACAGCCTTCGTTCTTCAGGGTTACAATAAACTCAACGGCCTCATTTAAGCTGGTGATTGCGGCGGTTTCGGTCACTTCAAAACAAATTTTTCCTTTATCGAATGAGACCGTTTCCAGCGCTGCGAGTACAAAATCCAGGAACTGGTCATCGCCCAGTGATGCACCAGAGAGGTTAATCGATAGGCCTTCAAGGGACGCCAGAGTCTCCGGGTTCGCTTCCATCCACTTAAATACATTACTCACAACCCACTGATCAATACGCGTCATTCGACCAAAATGCTCTGCGGCCTCAATAAGATTGATCGGGGGCAAAAGTTTACGCTCATCATCATAGACGGCCAGGAGTATTTCGAAATGGGAGGCACTGGTGCTCCCGTTTAGCGGTCGTATTTCCTGACAACGCAGTAACAGAAGCTCATCCAGTTGCAAATCAATTTTTTTCACCCAGGCCATCATTTCATCTTGACGTAACTGGTCTTTGTCATGAAGCGCATACTCCACAACACGATTTCTGCCGTGCTCTTTTGCAGACTCGCACGCAAGATAAACCTTTCGCATCAGACTATCGACCGAATCCGTACCTGGATTGATTTGGGCGTAGCCAATACTGGCTGTAATTTGGAAGGTATGCTCCAACCAGGTGAACGTCGCATCTGCCAGCGCTTTACGTAAACGCTCGAGACGCACGTGAACCTGAGATTTTTCCGAGTCGCGAAAGATCAGCCCGAACTCGTTACCACCAATACGCGAGCAAATCACTTCTGAGTCACAATGATTCTGCACAAGGCGCGCAACTTGCTTGAGAATTTCGTCACCCGCTGTGTGGCCATAGGCGTTATTAATAAGCCGGAACTGATCTACATCGATATAACAGACCGTCACCGGGACACCATGGCGAATGGCTGCGACAACAGTTCGATCAAGATGGCGCTCAAATTCCTGACGGTTCAACAAGGCTGTGAGTGGGTCACAACTGGCGGTGCCCGCGATATCCTCGTACACTGTCTGAACCATTTTATGCAGCCCTTGATCCACGAGTGGTACCTCCTCTTCACTGAGGACTTGATAGCGTCCCTCTCGAATCCCTTCGGCAAAGTCTTCCAAGCTAACATCGATATCCTGTAAACCGCTGTTGCTGACAAAAACAAAACGATAAAAATTGGTACCGGACCAAGCCAGGCGCATTCGTTGTGGTTCTTCACCGGGTAAACTGACCAACACCCAATCACCAACCTTGAGGGATACGGCTCTTCGTTCCCAACGATCTTTCGGTTTGACGACCTCGACTGCTCGATTTAGCTGCTCGATTTCTTCCTCACCCTCACCGCGCCATTTGTACTGGTCGATCCGGGTCGAGGTGATGCCCGTCTCCCCCATCAACTGCGACAATATGGTATTCAGCCAACGTTTATAGCCAGTTTGTCCTGTCGCTTTCAGTTCTCGATCAATCGTATCGATCAGCGTGTGTGCTTCCAGCTCCATTTCGAAATCATGTTCTAGATGTTCTGATTCCTCTTGCTCAAACCATCTCAGGAGTGTACCGATAACCCCCACAGCCTCGATAAACGTTGTGCTTTCCTGACCTTCCCGCAACAGCGTTACGACCAGGTAATTTCGCCACCCCCCCTCTTCCAGAAAGGCCAACACACTGTCCGGAACCGGTTTACCATTCAATATCTCAGCAAGACACTGTGCAACATAGTGCCGCGCTCTCGCCAGGGTTTGCTGACCCTCGTAGGTTCGCGCAATGCGCTCCGCATTTCTGGAAAAGGCCTGTTCCTGCCGCTCTACCAGGTGATTTACATCATCCAGCAAGGAAACAAACAAATCATTACTACCGTGATACTGTGATTGGATGCGCTCGGAAAAATTGGCCAAAGACCGCTCCAGACTCTTGTTTGACGTCCGCTTTACGGCCCCCAAACGCGCAAGCTGATTCAAGAACAAACGGGCGGGGTGATGACTATCGGAGAAAAACGTCGGATCATTAACGATAACTTTTGCCATTGAGCATTTGATTTCTTCAAACCAGGGCTTAAGCGGACCAACGACACGTTCCTCGGCAGCAAAGCTCTGGAACAATTGATCCGTAACTTGCATTAACCCCAGACCTTTGAGCATCTCAGCCTGATCTGAAGGGCCAAGTTCATCAAGATTCAATTGCTTGCCCACGAGCTCGTGCAACGCTTGTGCATTACTGCCGGAGTCGCCTTGTTGCGGGTCCGGCTGAGACGCGATTGAATCGATCATACTCAATAAGGTCTCTTTACACTTGGCGCTCATTCCCGGCACGAACTGACTTCGGAGTTGCTCTGAGCCGATACCGGCAACAACATCTCCCTGAGCCTGAACCCCGGATGAAGTCAAGCCGCCGCCATTGCACAACGTCGTATTCAGCAGTGCCAGATGGTCAAGTAAATTGCCCGGAATACCGGCGCTTGATCCAGGAACCGGCATGGCATTAGAACCTTGATTTAGCGGTAGAGCACCTGATTCCACGCGGCCAGGATTACCTTCCGGATTCGGTGAGGCTGCCGGGAGTTGTTCAGCGGTTGACGATGTGGTCTGCTCACCGGTATCTGCAACAATCTGAATCCCCAGCCTTTCAGCGCCGGAAATCAATACCGCATACAAGTCACGCAAATCATTCAGAAGACCTTTTCCGATTGTCTTGAACACCAACTGTTGTGCCGAAGATGGAAATTCGAGGTTGTCAAAGGCGGCTGAAACATTCTTCAGCACGAAACCCGGGCCAACAGGACAATTCTGAAAGTCGACTTCAGCCGCACTAAAGGTCGAAAACAGTCGAGAGAGCCGATTAATATCGGGCCCCAGGCTGTTTTCAATCACCCGAACGGCGGAAGTCATGGAAAGCCACTCTTCAAATGTGTCTTTTTCGACAACCTGAAGCTGAATCATGGAGTGCAGATCATCGGCTTCGTTCTCTCCTTCCACCGCACCGCCCTGCAACAATAACTTCACCCGGCTCACAACACTTTGACACACTTTTTGCGATATCCAGTTTGTGCGTGCCTCAAGCATCTGAAGCCCGAGGTTGTAATCCGCTCTCAACCAACTGTCAGTCGCATCATCGAAGGCGTAAAGCAATTTTTCGCTTGCAGATGTCAAAACCCGATTAAGCGCTACGGGCAACTGCTCTTTGAGTGTGACCTGATAATATTCCGATAATTTATTGGCGTTCCCATTAGCGCCACGAGATTCTGCCGTTTGTGATACCTGTGGCTCCGGTGGCCAGCGGTAACGACAGAGTGAAGCCAGTTCTGCCAACTGCTGACCGGAAATCGCATAGAATCGGACGCCGATTCCACCGGCCCGCTGATGACGAACCTCTCCGCTAAACGTTATTTTAGCGACCCGGGCATCATGCTGACTGATTAATACAACCCGGATCAGCGACCCAAATGTAACGCCATCTATGCCCGCAGGCACACCACTACCGCTACTCTTTAGATCCAATAGCACGCCACCGGGGGAAAAATCCCGAATACAACAGGAATGCACCTTTCCCTTTACTTCGATCTTCGCCTCATGATCAAAGGGCACTCGTTTGTAGATTCGTTTATCCAAGCCAGATTACCTACCCTGTATACAATATGAAGTATCTTGCAAGCCGCAATACGCTGCTTCAGCCAAAACGGTGATCTCTATAAGCAGCCTGCTTTAAGTTTAGACCGATTTACCACCCGGTAAATTTAAAACCGGAAATAATGTGCGCCACTTCAAGCCGTGCTAAAGTATCCCGAAAACCTCATATGGACAGTATGGAGCATGATACCCGGATGATCTCAAGGCATGACTCGTCAGACTCGGAAAATATAAAAAAGCAATACATTGAAGCAACCCTGGAAAGCGGCTACCCCATTTATACCACCGGCCAGGTGGGTGTCGACCAGAGTGACTACACCAATATGTTGATTACCATTTTGAGAAAGCGTAATCAATCGTTGAACTTTATCTGGCCGGCATTGTTGCTCATGGCCATGGTATTGGCTTTCACGACGATCTATTTCTACCAGGAAGTCAAACTGAAAGAATTGGAAAACCTGCAACAACAAAAAGCCGTTTCGGCTGCGGAAGCGAAAATAACGCAAAAACAAACAGAATTGGATCTGTTAACTGAACGCCAACAAAGCACAACAGAGGAATTTAACACTCTGCAACGACAATTACTCGCTCTGGCCGAGGCTAACCTGGAGCAAACCAAAGGTGATACCGGCGCAAAAGCTCAACTCAGTGGCTTTGAACTGGTCAGTGCGCTACAGGGGCGCTTACAACAGGCAGAAGAGCAAGCCAGCTTGCTGGCGGGCGAAAATACCATCCTGCAGAAACAGATAGAGCAAGCCAAACAGGATCATAGCAATACATTGGAAGCATACAATGCGCTTCAAAACAGAGTTAAAGAGAAAACGGACGAGCTCGCTTCAACCATGGAGGTCATCGACACCCTGAATAGCGAACGAGAAACCAAACTGAATGAAACGCTCAAGCAACTATCCATGTTCAAACAGGAAAACATTAAACTGCAAAAAGAGGTCAACAAACGCAAAGCCGCATTCGATGCCCTGGCCAAACGCTATCGAGATACCCAAGGCCTGTATGATGTGGCAAGAAAGAAAGTAAATGAGTTGTCGGCAGAACATAAAGCGAATGACAATACAGTATCACAATTGCAGAAAAATCTGACAGCAACACAAAAGCAACTTACCGAGATCCAGCAAAGCTACGATCAACTTTCGAGTGAATACCAGACCTTCAAAGCCAATCTGATCGGTGCCACTCAACCGATAAAAGCCAGAACGCAACCATCCACAACACCAGCATCGCCGGTTACGAAGCCCGCACCAGTGCCTCAGACACCAACATCATCAACACAGCAAACAGAGGGGTCGGCACAAAATCTCAAGTTTCCGGAAGCAACCCTGGAATAGGCTATAGTTATAGATCAGGGGGATTTATTGACGTTCGAACAGGGATGATCAACAATACTTCCGGTTTCACATGAGGCCGGGCAGCCAATAAGTGCCGCGCCCGGTCGATGTTTTAGACTCAATAGAATCAATTAAATAAAACAAATCCCTTCAACAACTTTATACAACAGACTACTTAAACCATGACTTTTTCTTTTTTATCGATATTTTCCGCTCCCGGTAATCCGCCAGCATCAACCCGTAAAGTAAGTCCGGGAAATTGGCTTAAATTGGCCGTGTTGCCCGCACTCACTCTGATGAGCGCATGCTCGGACAACGAGGTTGGCGATGTAAGTCTGGGCATGTTCACAACCAAAGATATCAAGATCGAGAAGTTGACAGACCCTGTGGTAACAGGTGTTACCTGCCATATCAGCCACGTTGAAGCCGATCTGGATTTCTCAGATCCATCAGACATGAGCATTGCCTGCCGTCAAACTGGCGAAATAACCCAGGCAATGCTGACTCAGATAGACAAATCCAAAAGTGGTGAGGTTGTCTTCAATTCATCCAAAAGTATTCTTTTCAAATCACTCAAAATCAGACGGATCTGGGATCCGGCCAATCAAACACTGATTTACTTGAGCTACTCCACTAAAGAAGTTGAAGGCAGCCACAAACACTCAATGTCGACCGTTCCCCTTTGGAACACTCCCGCCTGGAGTCAGCTACCGGCCAAGCAAGACTAAGACCGGCTCACACAGGACTACACCAGAAAAATGAACCAGTGGATCCCGTTAACCCGTTCGCAAGCCTGGCGCTATTCAAAAGGATCACAACGTTACCGGAGCGACAAACAACTCCGCTCTGAACTGGTTTCACTGGTATTCGGGATTCCGACTTTTCTTGTCCTGGCCACCTTAAGTGCGTGTACAGGATTGACAAATCAACCTCAGCTGCTCGAAACAGAAGCATTCATTACACTGCTCTCGGAGCAGCATGAGGCATCTGATGTCAATCATTTCAAACAGGTCTATAACGAGTTAACCGCACAACAGGCACTGTTAGGCACAGAACAATTTCAGGAAATTTATCGAGAGCAATTGAGTTTGCTGAACATAATTGCTGCGGATAACATCATTGATACTGATGAAAGTTCTCAGTGGCTACGCGAAACCAGCAGTGCTTTGTCGATTTACCAAAGTATGCGCTATGGCAATCGTGCAGCACTGGACAAGATCGCAACCCGTTATTTGAAAGGCCAGCCGGATTCGGCATTTCGTGAAATTCATACTTACCTGCAGCTCTATCCGAATGACGATTGGGCATGGTCGATTAAAGGACGAATATGCCAGGATCTAAAAGATCGAGTCTGTGCTCACAATGCATTTCAACATGCCCTGTCGCTCAATAAAGAAAACTATTTCGCCCACACGGGGCTGGGTTCAATCTATCAATTTGATGGTCACTTGAATCGTGCCAAACAAAGTTTTTTGCAGGCATTGACGATCCTGCCTTCCCATGCGCCCGCACACTCGGGCCTATCAAACGTATTGCTTTACAAAGGAGAGCTTGAAAGCGCACTGCACTACGCCTATCAGGCCCATCAGCTCGACAGTCAAAATGCCACCTATGCCGCCAATCTGGCCCTCGTTTATCATTACACTCTCCACCCAACGGAGCGGGACTATTTCGCTCGCCTCGCCGAGAAACTGGGTTACCGGAATATGGAAGATCTGGAAAATATTTTCATCGGTAAAACCAGCCTGCTGGACTTTCTGTGACATACACCTGCAAAGGCATAGACCGGCAAAGACATCGACTTATACAGACATAAATTTTGCAGGGATCGTATCAGGGCAGTATATGGGCTCCCGTTTGTTGTCAAAGAGAACTCGATTCCCCGGAAGATTGTTTCAATAGTGTCGATTTTTTTTACATTAACAAACCCAGACCGAAACTATCATATTGTTATTTATAGACCTTTTATATTCGGCACGCTTCGTGCTTTACCTAACCAAGGACTCCAATCACTTATCACAGTCTTTGACATTTTAATGACGACATAGTCACTCTATCAGCTATAGTTGAAGAGATGCGGGAAATGTTTACTGTTAGATGGTTTTTACCAAGGATGTACGCGATGATAAAAAATCCAGATTGAGAAAATTCTACAGAAACTGGGACCCCAAATGAATCTCAACTCAAATAACAGTCACACATTGACCAAGCCACATTACAGCGATTGCAATCAGGTAATCCAGTTTCTCATGATTGCACTATTTTGCTTGAGCGCCACTGTTTCCTGGGCAACAGAGATTTCTACCGAGGCGAGCACCCCGAAACCAGATACAGAGAAAACAACCGAGGAAAAAAGCTCGGAAACCCCGACAGAGTCCAAGCATCCGTTACTGTCACTGGCCGAGCTGGAACGCCTGTTGGGCACCGCATCAAAAAAACCGCCCAAGAACGAAACGACACCTTCCCCCGAGAATGCACAGACACCAGACATTGAACCCAACCTGACCAGTACAATAATTGATGGGCCAGTTGATGTGATCAGTTTGACGGATTACCAGTCCCTGGACAGCATTCGCCTGGAATGGATGGATTTGAAAGAAGACATTCAAGGCATCAAAGCCGACGTGGAAATGACCATTGAAAGCCAGGTTGGGGATATTCAGGGCGCGATTAAACTCGACCATTTTTTCAGATCGCCCGCATCTGCCACGCCCCCTACCCATGACTATCGATACGAACACCAAAGCCATTCCGGCCAGAGTGGCGATCAGTACTACGAAGATCAACGCTCAGTTCCCGCAATCTTCATCTGGTACCGTAAAATACTGCGGTTCAAAGATAACTCCCCGATACTCTTCTACAGCCTGATCTTTTTTGTCCTGTTTGTGATCATCATCGTTACCGCGATTTCCGGCCTCAGGAAAACCTGAGTTCGCTAGGGTCTGTTGACGTTTCACTTTTTCTTTCCCTATTTCCGGAACTTTAAACGCTCACATCGGTCAATCCTAGGATGAACAAGGAGACGCTGAACGGGGCAGCATGCTTGCTCTTGTCAGCATCGTGAGGAGTTTCGGATGATAAAAAACAGAATTCTCGTGGTCGAAGACGACCAGGACATCAATAACCTGCTAAAAATCAACCTCGGTGATCTCAATTACGACGTTGACACCTGCACACACGGCGAGCATGGCTTGCAAAAAGCCCTGTCGGGGCAGTACCACCTTCTGGTTCTGGATGTCATGCTACCG
Source organism: Oleiphilus messinensis (assembly GCF_002162375.1). Lineage (GTDB taxonomy): Bacteria > Pseudomonadota > Gammaproteobacteria > Pseudomonadales > Oleiphilaceae > Oleiphilus > Oleiphilus messinensis. Next base: position 4,320,508 of record NZ_CP021425.1, read on the forward strand.
GAAATTGATGGTTTGGAAATTTGCCGCAGGATTCGCCAGGCCGGACAACTCACCCCGATTCTGATGCTGACCGCAAAAGACTCTGAAGCCGACCGGGTGGTGGGCCTGGAAATGGGGGCAGATGATTACCTGGTCAAACCGTTTAGCATTCGCGAGTTGCAAGCGAGAGTTAAAGCACTGCTCCGCAGAGTCGATATGATGAGCGCAGCTCCGCCACCGCAAAACGACGTCATTTCAGTGGGCGAACTGTCACTGGATATCAACAAACGTCAGGTTATCCTGCAAGGACGGCAGCTGGACCTCACATCGACCGAATTCGACCTCCTGTCTCATCTGGCGAAGAATCCAGGTCGGGTATTTAGTCGGGCTCAGCTACTCGACCAGGTTTGGGGATACAAACACAGTGGCTACGAGCACACAGTCAATTCTCATATCAACCGACTGCGCAACAAGTTGGAGAAAAACCCGGCGAATCCGGACTATGTTCTGACTGTATGGGGTGTCGGTTACAAACTTGCTGAAGTTTAATTAATTAAAAAATCTAGATGGATATTCAAACACGCTTTTTACATTCGTTTTATACCAAAATGGCATTGGCCGTGCTCGTAAGCTTTATGATTGTTGGCTTACTGCTCATATCCTGGGCCCAGCAACTGACTCGATCATATCAAAAGGAAGTACAGCAAAAGTTACATCTGGAATTAGCGGACCATCTCGTGCACGACAAAACGCTCCTACAAAATGGAGAATTGAATGAAGAGGCGCTATCCAATGCTTTTCACACAATGATGATTTTGGGGCCGAGTTTTGAATTCTATGTGCTGGATCCGGAGGGACGGGTAATAACTTACTCAGCGGACCCCAACAAAATAAAACGCATGATGGTCAACCTCGAGCCTGTCACCCAGTTTCTTTCAGGGACACATCGTTTACCCATCCTGGGGGATGATCCAAGATCCATTAACCGACAAAAAATATTTTCGGTTGCGGAAATAAAGCATGAGGAAACAACCGCCGGGTATTTGTACATTATCATCGGTGGTGAAATCTATGACAGCGTTGTCGATCTGCTGCAAAACAGCCATATCATTAAACTGGGATTTAGTGGCTTGTTAATTTCACTACTCTTCAGTCTGATTATCGTCCTGTGGCTCTTTGCCTTGCTCACGCGCCCTCTGAGGCGACTGGCAGATGATATGCAACGATTCCGTAACAACGGATTTGAAAATGCAGCCATCGATATCTCTGACTGGGATGGTAATAGTCCGGATGAAATCCATCGCCTTGGCGCTACCTTCAAAACCATGGCCGAAACACTGAAAGACCAGTATGAACAGGTCAAATCGATTGATGAACTGCGCCGTGAACTCATATCCTACGTGTCTCACGACTTACGCACCCCACTCGCCTCCTTGCAGGGTTATCTGGAAACCTGGCAGCTGAAACACCATCAACTACCTGAGGCCGAATCTGAGGCGCTCATCGAGGTGGCGATGAATAATGCACAACAGATGAGCCGCCTGGTGAAACAGCTTTTCGAGCTCGCCCATCTCGATAGTGCTACCGCAACGCTCAATCTGGAACCCATTTGTATTCCGGAATTAGTCCAGGACGTATTACAGAACCTGAAAATTGAGGCCGATGAAAAACAAGTCGCTCTGGATATCAACCCTAAAGATCCTACTCTGATTGTTCTCGCTGATATCGAAAAAATAGAACGGGTTTTCGTCAATTTGATCGAAAATGCCATTCGCCACTGCGAGCCGGGGAGCACTGTATCCGTGACTCTTGCTCGGGATGAAAAAATCACGATCTCCGTGGTTGATGATGGTTGCGGGATACCGGAAGCCGACTTACCTTTTATCTTCGATGCCCATTACCGTGCCTCAAACAGTTGCTATCAAAACCGTCCACACGGAGGCTTGGGTCTCGCGATTACCCGGCGTATTCTACAACTGCACCACTCCGACATAAATGTTACAAGTACTTTGGGCAAGGGCACGGAATTTAGTTTTCAGTTATCACAGGCATGAGTCAGGGCTGGATAATTATCGGATTTTAAGCATAATGCTTCAGCTCGGGAAGAATCTCATTTATGCTCGATTCAATTCGATCAGATCCATTCGATACTCACATTAAACCGGTAAGGAACAGAAAATGCCAAAGGCCAATGAGCTCAAACGAGGCATGGTTGTCGATATTGACGGTGTCCCCTACATCGTCAAGAACGTAGAAGTGAAAAGCCCCTCATCCCGAGGCGCGGCGACATTATACAAAATCCGATTTAACAACCTGCAAACAAAACAGAAAAGAGATGAATCACTCAAAGGTGAGGATTTTTTCAAAGAAGCAGATTGCGCCAGAGTTTCCGTTCAATACTCTTATCTCGATGGTGACACGTTCTACTTCATGAATCAGGAAGACTATTCCCAGTATGGTCTCAATCGGGATGATATTGGTGATGACGTTGCATTTCTGGTTGATGGTCTGGAAGGTATTACGGCACTATTGCTGGATGGCAACCTGATTGGCATCGAATTACCGGCTTCAGTGGTGATGACCGTTGTCGACACGGCACCCGGCATAAAGGGGGCTTCTGCCTCAGCCCGAACCAAACCCGCAACATTAACAACCGGTTTTGAAGTTCAGGTACCTGAATACCTGGAACCGGGGGAAGAAATCCGGATTAATACCTCGACCCGAAAGTTTATGTCTCGCGCTTAAAACCACGGGTTTACAAGCATACAAATGCAACATGATCGGCTCTGAGTTCACGTGTGAAATTATCCTTGATACGTCCTATGGGCTCAGAGCAACCATGATGCTAACGAAATATCTGAGTTGCCGCGACCGCCTACCCCAAAAAAGCCCCCACTTGGCTTTAACCCGGGTAATTTCTCTCTGATTTCGGGGCCCGAGCGCTATTTTTTAGTTTTATCCCTCAAAAATATAAATTTTTTCCTCATTTTTCAAACCATGCATTAGAATAAAGAGGAAGCCCTCGATTTGGATTAATGAGCTCACAGGATCGAAAATGGATTCCATCAATGATTTACTCAAAAAGTGGTCAGAAGGGGATGAAAAAGCCAAGAATGAACTGGTTTCCCGCCTATATCCCGAATTGAAAAAAGCCGCAAATTATCAATTCGCCAAAGAAAAGTTCGAACACACGATGCAAGCTACCGCTTTGGTCAATGAAGCCTATGAGCGTTTGGTTGCAGTTGAAGCAAACTGGCAAGGTAAAACACACTTCTTAAACCTTTCCGCAAAGATCATGCGCAATATCCTTGTGGATTTTGCACGAAGCAAGCAGCGTCAAAAACGTGGCGGCGATATGGTGCGGGTCACACTTATGGAATCAAGTGCCCACACCGATGAAGATGAACTGGATTTAATGGCGTTGGATGAAGCGTTAGTGATCCTCGAAAAACGGGATCCGGTCTGTGCCAGTATGATCGAACAACGGGTGTTCGCCGGCATGACCAATGACCAGATTGCAGAAGCCCAATCCTGTTCTGTTGCGACAGTTGAACGCAAAATACAGTTTGCCAAAGCGTGGTTGTTTCGACAACTGAACACCGAAATATAATATTTTCACCCGCAGCACATTTTCCTTGTGCTGCAGTTGTCAGCCTTCATGTTTGAAAAACCTGGAATAATATCAGCAGATTTTTTTAAACGCCTCAATCAAAACCCGGATATCGTGAGGTCGATCATCCGGTTTTTTCGCGAGCATACAACTGATCAAACGATCACACAATGGACTGATTTCAGATCGAATCCGGGATGGCGGAGCCGGTGGCTCATGAAGAATCTTCTGCTGAATTTCAACATAATTAGCGCCAGCAAAGGGTAACTGCCCCGTCAACAATTCATAAAACAAGATACCCACCCCCCAAATATCGGAACGCTGATCAATCTTGCTACTCTTCCATTGCTCGGGTGACATATAGGCCGGTGACCCTAATTTAATACCCGTTGCCGTCAATGCGGTTGCCGCATCTTTTGCGATACCAAAATCAATCACCTTGATGACACCGTTATGTAAAATGATATTGGAAGGTTTGATGTCACGGTGCCATATCCGTTGAGCATGGGCAGCGGAGAGGGCCTTGCAGACCTGATCAATGACTTTCACCGCTTGCGCCTGATTAAAGCTGAACCGATTCATCAACGCGGCCAGGGTTTCACCTTCACAGTAGTCCATCAGTAGATAATACAAGCCGTGATCTGACTGAAATAGCCCATACATACGATTGATGTTGGGATGGATAAGTTTCTTGTTTAACTCAGCCTCTTGAGTAAAACGTTGCAAGACTTCTTTGTCATCGTTATAGATCAAAGGTAAGCATTTTATTGCGAAGTTCTGCCCTGTGGCCTCATGTACAACTTTATAAACTTCGCCGCCCGCACCGCGACCGAGTTGTTTTTTCACCACAAAAGTATCAATCAAGTCACCATAGTCCAGCATGCGTGGCATCTTGCCCTGCTGCAACCATTTTCGCTCCAGAGCAATACCATGGGCCTCCAGCAATGACTGCACTTCATCAAACATCATTGTATTGCCGTTACACGCATTGGCAACGTACGGCCCCCGATCATCCTCACCCAAATCAATCGCTTTGGTGAAAACTTCCTCAAGTTTCTCCCAATCGAGCTCTTCGCTCATGGTGTTCTCCTATCTCGAACAACTTGTTCATTCTTTACACTGCACACTGCGCGAACCTGCAGTAACTCCGGTCAGCGCTTTTTAACCGGTTGCGTCAATCGTGACCACAGCTCGTGGCTTATTCTTAAGTTTAGATTAGCAACCTCAACAGAATCCAGCGGCGGATCAAGTCTCTGGCACGAATTTGTTACGGCTGCACGCCAGGCTTGGTCAAAACGCTCCCAAAACAATGCAGCACTCTCAGCAAAGCGCCACCCCTCGCCAATAATCAGGCGATACATTGCGATATTCGCTGCATTCCACCAGTTACGATCCAGGTAGGACAAAACTGATGTTTTATCTGTAAACGGTATTAACTCTGGCACAATGTGCTCAGCAAGCCAGTGTTCAATCACTGCTGCAATCAGCTGTCCCTTATCCGGGAAATGGTTATAAACAGTTGGCTTGGATACTTGGCTGCGGGTGACCACAACATCGATAGACGTGCCTTTATAACCCTGCTCCAGAAATAGCGCCAGCGCATGGTCAATAATAATATGTCGTTTTGAGACTCTGGCCATAAACCCCTGATTCCAAGCTGACGGAAAAATACATCTAAACCGGTAGAAAACTGGAACCGGAACAGCGCGTCGGATAAAAGGCCTATAGTTTACCGTTCCTAAAGCAGAAGTCGAGTTGACCTCAGCATGGTATTCCAGCGTGGAAAACAACCTGAATAGGTTTTAGACAGTACTTGCAAATAACTTAACTTTACTATACCGTTTAGTTAAATAACAAGCGAGGTTAAAAATATGTCTGGCTCGAATGAAACAATTCAATCACTCAGTGATCAAGACCGCCGTAATCGAGATTATTTTGGCGAATACGGCGGTCGGTTTATCCCTGAACTGTTAATACCACCACTTGATGAACTGGCACACCTGTTCTCCGTCGCGAAACAGGACGCCACATTCTGGTCCGAATTCAGCCATACCTGTCACACTTTCAGCGGTCGCCCTACTCCGATTACCCATTGTGCACGGCTTTCCAGGATGACGCAGGGTGCACAAATCTGGTTGAAACGAGAAGACCTGAACCACACCGGCGCTCATAAAATAAACAATGTAATCGGTCAGGGGCTTCTGATGCGACGAATGGGCAAAAAGCGCGTCGTGGCTGAAACCGGAGCAGGACAACATGGCATCGCCACCGCAATCATGGCCGCAAGAGAGGGGTTTGACTGTACCATTTACATGGGTGCCAAGGATGTAGAACGGCAATACAGTAATGTGTTCTGGATGGAACAACTCGGCGCCGAAGTGATTGCGGTGAATACCGGCTCCGCAACGCTCAAAGATGCAATGGATGATGCATTAAGAGATTGGGCCACCAATTTTGAAACCACACACTATCTGATCGGCACCGCCTGTGGTCCGGCCCCCTACCCTGAAATGGTAGCCTGGTTTCAATCGATTATCGGCCAGGAATTAATCACCCAATGCGTCGACAGTATCGGACAGCAACCCACTGCAATCGTTGCCTGCGTTGGCGGAGGTAGCAACGCTTTGGGCGCTTTTTTACCTTATATCGAAAAACACGAAACCGAACTGATTGCCGTTGAAGCAGGTGGCAAGGGCCTGGCTACAGGACAACACGCCAGTCGCCTGATGCCCGGTACCGGAACCGTGGGAATTGCTCAGGGGTATAAAACACGATTTTTGCAGACCGATGATGGGCAATTGCGCTCTACCCACAGTATCGCAGCAGGCCTGGATTATGTTGGGGTGTCGCCTTTATTGGCGGATCTGCTGGATCAGGGTCACCTCAGGGTAGAACATGCAACTGATGAAGAGGCACTTTCGGCCTTTTCAAGCTTGCTTAAGGCAGAAGGCATTATTCCCGCGCTGGAGTCATCCCATGCTATTGCGGGTGCACTTAAGATCGCGAAAGAACGGAAGCCATCCGAACATATTGTGGTCAACCTGAGTGGTCGGGGTGACAAAGACCTCTTCAATATCGCGAACACAACTTCATCGGAGAAGTGGTTAAATTTCCTGCAACACCAGATCAATATGCAAAAAGCAATAAAACCACACCAACCCTAGCCCTGGATTACCGGAGAGAACCATCATGAAAGCGAACAGACCGCCCCACATTTTGTCGCACGCGGTAGTCGGATACCCCTCTTTATCAGAGAATGAGCAGGCAATCGATGCCCTTGTTGCAAACGGCGTTCGTCATATTGAGCTGCAAGTGCCGTTCACCGACCCCATTGCTGACGGTGCAACGCTGTCCGATGCCAGCCATATTGCGGTAACCAATGGCGGCAGTCTCGACCACACACTCGCCCTGGCGAGCCGGATTAAAACCAAATACCCCGAAGTTCAACTTTTGTTAATGAGTTACCTTAACCCGCTTTATCAATATGGTTTGGATCGGCTGATCACGTCGGCCAGCAAAGCCGGTATCAGCGGAATGATCGTCCCGGACTGGCCAATCGAAGAAGCTGAAACCTGGATTCCCGCATTGGATGAGGTGAATTTGAAACCTGTGTTCATGGTTACGGCGGCCACTGCCGAGTACCGACTCAAGCGGATAATCCGGGCGTCCAGGGGACTCATCTATGCCGTCACGCAGACCGGTGTAACGGGAGCGCATACAACAAGCATTCAGAACAGCGCTTTCGAAATGCTGATTCAAAGACTACGATCCCAACTGCCCCATGAAACAAAGATCATTGCAGGCTTTGGTATTCGTACTCGTGAAGACGTTGAATATTACGGTCAGTTTGCAGATATCACTGCAGTTTGCTCGCAATACATTGAATGGCAGACCACGTTGGGATACGAACGCGCAGCACAGCGCATTGCGGAATTGATGTAAACGCTGTCTGAGCTACATTCGGCTGAGCTGCAATCGGCTAAGCTACATTCAGCTGAGGTGCATAGTGCTGGCGAGCACCACCATTGCCGGAAGCAACGGTGGTGCAATCCAAATGACCACTCAAACCAGATGAGCGACTGGGGTCACACCTCGATTAGTGCAGCTTTAATCTGGGGTGCAATGCCTTACTGATTTTATCCCCCATCCAGATCAAGGCTGTACGCACAAATCCATGTAAAGCAACCTGGTGCATCCGATAAAGGGATATGTAGAACATCCGCGCAACTTTTCCTTCGATCATCATCGACTTGCCACTGAGGTTACCCATCAGATTGCCGACCGTCGTATAGTGACTGAACGAAATCAACGACCCGTGATCCCGATAGATATAGGGCACAGCCTCTTTCTGATTGAGTCGATTAACCAATGTCTTGGCCAAGGTTGTCGCCTGCTGATGAGCAGCCTGAGCCCGGGGCGGTACGGGTCGATCGCTATCCGGTTGAGGACAGGCCGCACAATCCCCAAATGCGAAAATATTCGCATCATTTGTCGTTTGCAATGTTTGCTCGACAACGAGTTGATTAATACGGTTGGTTTCCAGCCCATCAAGTTTCGCCAGAAATTCAGGCGCTTTAATGCCGGCAGCCCAGACAATCATATCCGCCAATACCGAGCTCCCGTCTTTGATTTCCAGCTCGCCTGCTTTTATTTCACAAACCGGATTACCGGTCACAACACGAACCCCCAAACGCTCCAGCTCTCGCGTTGCCGACGCGGACAACCGCTCAGGCAATGCCGGAAGTATCCGGTCAGCCGCTTCCACCAAGGTTAATTCAACATCTTCGGAACTCACGTTATGCAAGCCATAGCTGGGTAGTTCATGGGAGGCATGACGAAGTTCCGCAGCCAGCTCAACCCCGGTTGCTCCCGCACCGATAATAGCAATCCTTAACTTTGTTTTGAGTGCCAGTTGTTGATGCTCGGCACGCAAAAACGCATTCAGCAACAAGCGGTGAAAACGGCGCGCCTGGACCAGGTTATCCAACAACAGGCAATGCTCTTTTGCACCGGGGGTACCGAAATCATTTGCCGTACTGCCTACGGCAATGACCAGCGTGTCGTAAGGCACCACACGCTCCGGAACCACCTCTTGTCCATGTTCATCAAAAACGGGATCCAGCACAACATAGCGCTCAGCACGCTTCAAGTCCGACATTCGCCCTAACTGAAATTCGAAATGATGCTGTTTCGCATGGGCACGAAAATTCACTTCACCTGCATTGGAGTCAAGCGATCCGGCTGCAACTTCGTGCAGTAGTGGCTTCCAGACATGGGTAAGCACTGCGTCGACCAAGGTCACCCGAGCTTTGCCAGGCTTACCCAGTTTGTGTCCCAACTTCGTCGCCAGCTCGAGTCCTCCGGCACCTCCTCCAACAATAACGATATGATGTAAATCAGACATGGTATTTCCCCTTAGTTTTTACAGGAAACAGCTCGGTACGGACAAACTCTTTCCTGTAACGCCAAGGCATTAATACGCCCTATTTTAGAGCGTTTTGAAAACAAATCCCAATAAAAATTAGAGCAATCCAGTCAATAGAAACCCTACGCCTATTCGTTCAGTCTGATGATTATAATCAATCAGGCTTTCTCCATAACCATTGAAATACTGCACGTAGCCCTTCAGGCGCCCCCACAGCGGAAAGCTCATATCCACTTCAAAGGCACCATTGCCTTCTTCGAAGTTGTACCTTACCAGGCTGGTAAATTCCAATTGAGACAGTTTGTACGCACCAAGTAGTTCAAAGTGCCCCATATAATCGTCAATATCAGGGTTATCATCGCCGTCTGGTGGCAGCGGCGTTTCCGGATCACCATCATCGTATTTGGGGTCTTCACTCAAGCGGTACCAAGGTTGGAGATAGACAACCCACTGATCTTTTTGAAACCCTATCCCCAAAAATACACGGTTCCAACTTCGACTTAGCAACTGGCTACGCCCGTTTGATTGATGCTCGATTCCGATTCGCGTGAAGACCGTGCCACCAAGATATTCATTTGGCAGTGGCGCTTGGTAAAACAGCTCCGGTTGATAATTGGTCTCCCGGAACGGGGCAGAAAGTTCATGATTGTAAACTTGCCAGAATGATTTCAGGGTAAATCCGAAATAAATCCCGTCATTCTCAGTGAGCAAATCAATATACGACAGTGGAACCTTCAAGCTAACCTGTAATTTCGCTTCTTTATTATCAATCGGGTCTTCAATACCGGGATAGACTGCTTCGTAAGGCTCTTGATGGGGGTTGTCGTTCATGGTGAACGGCAGGATATAGTTCTGCCGGTGGGGAGTGATCACGAAGCTGTTTTCCTGAGTCGCGATCTCTTTCTTTAGCCGTTCAGGTAACAATGCTGCAGTATCCTTATCAGCACAGAGCGCTTTAATTTTTTCAACCGATACCTCGGGTGCAGAACTCTCGACATACTCCAAAACACACTCTTCTTTTGACATTGCCGAAACGGACTGAACGATAAAACAGAGACTTAATAAAACAGCCCCCGAAATGCGTATAAATGACATCCAAAAATCCTTAACCCAGCTGATTATGATGACAGACGAGACAAAATGAATGGCCAAAGAGTGTAGTAACAATCAAGGAACGAGGCAACCGCTCCAAAAGTCTATCTACTCAGACGCAAAAAGCCCCTGAATTACAGGGGCCCTTTGTGTAGCGGAATGATTAAATGTGCAGCGTCACTCCGATGGAATGTAAAGCTTCGGGAGGCTTACTGCTTGGCAGGTTCGCCAGCTGCAGTAGACTCGCCTTTGTACAGGGTGTATTCATCCGCGCTGATCTTGCCGTCTTGATCCGCATCAACCATGGTGAATTGCTCAGTCAACTCTTTGCTTTGTGCCGCTTCAGCAGTCTCGATGTAGCCGCTAGAATCCTGATCCAATGCAGAGAATACGGTTTCAGCGGATGCTTCAGCCTTTTTCGCAGCTTCTGCGCTAACCAGAGTAGAAGTTGATGCTGCTGCCAAGCCCACTGCCAAAAATACGTATGCTGCTTTCATTTTATATCTCCTTAAAATTGAGAGCTTCAATCCCTGCCCGACAATCAATCCTTTAAATTAGGTTTCGTTTACCCAGAGATATCAATTACCGTACCAGCTTTGAAATAAGCTTTTATATCAGACACTTGAAACGCACAATTAAATATCACCCGTCTCTCTGTCCACAAAAAACCCGCTTCGGCGATTTATTTGGTTGGAATTTTGCAACACTCCTTGCTGGATTTTTACGTTTATCTATATTTTTCAATAATTTAAATGTTTCATTTTTGCAACATACATACTTAAATCATCTATCGGAAGGGGGGGGAATACAAGATTGATCCGCTCCCTCTGGCCTGAATAACAAATCGAAAAACCTGCTCCGGCCCCGAAAATACTGGGTTATACCAGTACACGCCGTATACTGCCCCGACTTCACTTTCCCCAGTCTTTAACAGTTTTACCGCCATATCATATCCGCGATCATCCACTGCAATACCTTCTACAGTTAATGGGTGCCAATCACCATTATTGATCCGGGTTTCCACGCTGATTAATGGCTCATGCAAGTTAATCTTATCCGCTGAAACATCTCGCCATTGCATTACCCAATAGGCCTCAAGATCATCAACCGCATGATAAAAACGGGGCGCACTCTCAATCGCGCGTTCGACCGGCTCCATTATTGACTCTGGGGTAAAACGTTTTGTCGCTAACCGGTATACCCATTGCTCCGGTAGCTCTGCAATTCGGGCCGTACCACCCATATCCAAAGCAAGTTGACGCAGCTGACTTGCAAGATACGGCTGGGTATTTTTGCCGAATAAGGTATGACCACCTTCGTAGTATTGGCGTCCATACTCTTCAGGTGTTGTAACATACCCGGTATAGCCTCCAGCCAGACTCGCCACCATGACCTGTTTCCGACGAAGTTCACGACCGCTTTTAACCTCAGAGTCTTCGGTCGCTGAGCGCACGGCATCCGCAATACGTTGGCCGGATTCTACGGTTACTTCGAAAGGCAACGGCAGTATCAGCAAATCATTGATTTCGACAATCTGAAACAAAACTGAATCAGGAAAACTGTCTTTCGGCTCTAACCATCGCTGTAACCAATCACCGCCGAGAATTCGCTTACGCCCCTGACAATTATCTTCTGCAGCATCCCAACGACGACTCCCCTGACGAATAAACGGCAAATAACCAATCACAGGAGAAGTATGCTCCAAAGGCGCGGCAGCCAGTGTGGTACCTGCCGCAGCTTCGGTGCAGATTTCAGTTTGCCCAATCCGCGGTTTTTCCGTAATTGATACCTGCCGAACCGCTGAACGCAAGGAAACCTGAGCCGTTAGATCCTTCTCCAGTGAATTAAACAATTCAATAGCATGTTTTCCGATTTCACGCCCGATGCGTCGGGCTTCCAGATAACCCAGGCGATTAAAACGGGCTGCGGGTGCAATGTCGCCGTGGGTACCCTCAAAAGCGCTGACATGTATTTGATTCTCCCGATCATAACGTTGCTCCAAATACCATTGCCAATCCTTGTGGATATAAGCCCACACATCCGCATTAAACAAAGGCTCGCCTTCCGGTAACGCGGTACCATGAATTGAGAAGCTGGCGAAACCGCCTAGTGGCACGCTTCGACCGTCCGGCTGGATTGAATCTATCCGCACCATATACATTGCCGGATTAATATAATGGAAATCCCGCTCTGGTTGATATTCCTTATCAAGGATCGAACGATTTTCCAGGTACGCGGGCAGAGAACGATTTCGGGTTAAGCCCCAGATATCTGTTTTTCCTGAAGCCAGTTTGGCTGGCCCCCGGGATCGATAGGCTTGCAATGCAGCTTCAGAAATTCGTTGCAACACAAACTCAAAATAGTCCTCCGCAAAACCAGCCTGGTTTGAGATATGTTTGTTATAGAATTGACTGCCCACAATTTGGCCGGGTGCCGAATGGGTGTGAGTCGCCATCAGGCTGATACGACTGATATCAGTTCCCATCTCCGGCGCCAAACGCTCTCCCAGTGCGGCATGCAAGATACGTGAACCTGAAACCAGATCCGTTTGTATCACGAGGTGACGCTCTTCATCCGTTTGCAAATAGTAAGCTCGAGCGTACAAATGAGTGCGAACTCCCTGACCTACAGTTGACCACGTGGCATAACCGCCCCGGGGCAGAAATCCAGGCGGTGGCGTAATATCAACGGTTGCGGCACCCGCGATAAAATTTCCGCCCCCGGGAATGGCCCGATTAGATTCATTTGCAACGACATCAGGATTTAGAACGGGTTCGGAATAACGATAGTGAAACTCTTTCCAAACCAATCCAGAATTGTGATATTTGCCTGCAACGATAACGAAACAAGTGACGGCTAAAAGCACCAACAAGATTAACCCCGATCGACGAACGCGCAACTCCCAACCTCCCTATCAAGGCATCTGAACAATATTGAAGAACCCGTTAAAAACCTATAATGCCGTATTTGCACCGCATTTATATGACACTATGTCACGTTTTAACAAAACATTGTACAATTGTGCACCAAACTTATGGATTGAAGTGTCAAAGCGTTACACTAACACCACAGAATCACACATTAGCGACAGGAGTAGTCGCTATACTTCCCTTACAACTAAAAAAATGTACCTGCTT